>NZ_JAVAYC010000001.1:0-400779 GCF_042709235.1 Pseudomonas sp. LS_2
ATAGAAGTCGGCAAGCACACCCAGCTCGACGGCAGCGTCATCGCCAGCACCGCCGACGCCGACAAGAACCGCCTCAGCACCGGCACCCTGGGCTGGAGCGATATCGAGAACAAGGCCGAGTACAAGAGCCAGGTAGTCAGCGCCAGCGTGAGTGGCGGCAACAGCGGTACTACCGGGTTCACCAGCAACATGCCGAGCGGGATGTTGATTGCGGCGAGCCATGGCGATAGCGCCAGCGGCACCACATCGTCGGCGATCTCAAACGGCACGCTGGAAGTGCGTGACGCGGCCAACCAACAGCAGGACGTCGCGACCCTGAGCCGCGATGTGGAAAACGCCAACGGCAGCATCAGCCCGATCTTCGACAAGGAGAAAGAGCAGCGGCGCCTGCAACAGGTGCAGTTGATTGGCGAGATTGGTACGCAGGTGTCGGACATCATCCGCACCGAAGGGCTGCGCAAAGCCAACCAAGAGGCCACCGCCGAGCTGGAAGCCCAGGGCATCAAGGCGCCGGCCAAAGGCGCCAGTGACGAAGACCTCAAGCAGTACAACCAGCAGTTGGTGGGCACCAAGGCCTACCAGCGGATCATGGGCAAGAACGGCACCAGCGGGGATTACCAGCGCGTCACCCAGGCGGTGACGGCGGCCTTGCAAGGGTTGGCCGGTGGCAACATCGGCGGGGCGTTGGCGGGGGCTTCGGCGCCGTATGTGGCGCAGCTCATCAAGAAGTCGACCGGGGATAACGCGGCGCTGAATGTGATGGCGCATGCGGTACTGGGCGCTGTGGTGGCGCAGGCGCAGGGGAATTCGGCAGCGGCTGGGGCTGCGGGAGCGGCGTCGGGGGAGTTGGCGGCGCATCTGATTGCTCAGCAGTTGTATGGCACGAGCGATGGCAAGGCGCTGAGCGAAGCGCAGAAGGAAACGGTTTCCGCTCTGGCAACGCTTGCTGCGGGTATGGCAGGGGCTGCAGTGGGTGGTGACCTGTCGGGTGCTGTTGCGGCGGGGCAGGCGGGGAGGAACGCTGCCGAAAACAACGCGCTTAGCGACATCATCGAGAACAAAGCTGCTGGGATTACCCAAGAGGAGAAATACCAGAGGGCGCAGGATGAACTGATACGAGCGGTCAAGGAGTTCAAGGCGCAGAGCTGCGCGGGACTTAGCAGCGATGCCTGTGCTGTGAAGATGGAGGCTCACCAGAAGGAACTGCTCGTTGGCGCGGGGCTGTTTGGCGCTGACTTCCTGCCGGTTGTTGGCACTATCAAGGGTTTCGTTGAGGCTAATACGGCAGAGGAATACCTGCTGGCGGCGGCTGCTGCCTTACCGATTGGGGCTGTTGTTGGTAAGGTGGTGAAGGCTGGGTCCAAGGAAGCGGCTGAGGCGGCGGAGGCGGCGGAGGCTGCTGGGAAGGCGAAGGGGAATGGTGGGAATCCTGGACGGTCGAGTTCGGATGGGCCGCCTGGCGAGTCGCTTGCTGATGGGCATTCGTCGGGGGCGACAACCGTTGGTGGACCGGGTGATGTTAGTGGTGGGACAGGTGAAAAAGGGGCTGGAGCCACTCAGGCTAAGTTGAGTCAGGGCCAAAAAAGAGCTGTCGGAAAAATTGACAATATTCTCAATAATTTCAAGGATAGTGATATTACGGGCACCTTAAAGGATATGGCTGGTAATCCTGTTCCGAAGCCTGGCGGTGGTTACTGGGATCACCTAAAAGAGATGAACGACACTCTTCGAGGTTTACGAAACCATGCGGAAACCCTAAAGGGTGTGAATGAACCATCAGCGCAAGCTGCACGCCAGCGAGCGTTGGATACTATTGATCGTATTGAGTCAGCTTTAGGTGGTGCCGGAATATGACGTTTCGTGAGTTGGCAAGGCTTACTGGCATCGGTTGGTTACCAGAAGACAGCCCTTCGTCTTTGACCGAATGGTATCTTTTGGCGCGCGATACTCCATTAGATCAGCTAGGTGTAGGGGATGTGTGTCGCGCAATTAGGCAAGACCTATTTACTAATGAGTTATTACCCTTTGCTGTAATATTGCTACATGATGATGTGTTGGCAGGGGAAAGGTACGACGGTGAGCTGCTTGCAGCTCTTGCAACTGTGAGTGCAGAGTGTTGGCAGAAAAATACAAATGCGGCGCAAACGGCCGCTTGTGCTTTGGGCGAAATAAAGAAGTTAAGTCAAGATCCCGAATTATTAAAGGATGCTTCGACTTTGATGAAAGCACTTGGGAAATGCGAATTTTAATTATCCAGAGTCTGTGGCTACTATTGTTAGGTATATGCCAGCGGCAGAACCTTCCTTAGAAGGGGAGGATCGGCTTTTTAGAAGTTGGTCAAAGATGTTGGAGTTGTCTAAATTGAGGCTTAAGGCTAATCGTTCCAGGTGATGGGGCGCACTAGCCAGTCCAAGATTTAATTGCATAACAGAAGTCACTGAATATTTAACAGGTCGGCCCAGAGGGAGCTGGAGTCGGAGGTGGTTTTGATTTATTTTTTGAAGAAATAAATCAATTTTGTTTTTTGTCGCTCTGGAGATGAGTCGACAGGTAGTTCCACTACATAGCAATAGGAAGCTTAGAATGGCTCGTTATTTCAAACACCCTGGATCCCAAAAAGTAGAAGAAGTCAGCTCGTTTCAGACTTTCATGGTCATGTTCTTTGGTCCGCTGTATCTACTTCTCTCCGAGCAAATGAAACACCTGCTGATATGGATTGCCATCGTCGGGCTAGCTATCGTGATAGCACCACAGTGGGGCGCTTTGGCGGTCCTCGGACTTCAAATTTTCTACATGGCCCTTATCCAAAAATTCCTCGCCACCTTGTACCTGCGTGAAGGTTGGGTTGAGATAAGCGAGGAAGAAGCGCGCACCTTTGATGTGATTGGTTGATATTTGTTAAAAAGAGCGAATCTGTTTTTAGCTAAATCTAAAAATAGATACGCTCCTTGTTGTGTTTTTCGCGTTTTTCCTACAGGGATTGTTGAGTTGAAAATCTTAAGAATAGTTATTCTGTCTTGTGCTGTCAGATGGCCGCTGCTAGAATTTCGAGCTTTTCTGAAAAGGATATCGGATCGAAATGAATAAGCAGTTTGCTATCGCCACTCTACTATTAGTTTGACTTGTAGTTTTTGCAAATAAAGCTATGGCCAGCGAGAAGACACCCAATGAGCCCAGTAGCACAGCCACTCATTATAAAAAAATGACCTTTATGGGGTTTGGTACAACAGCCTAAAGGACGGAGACTCCACAATTATAGCGCTGTTAAACCATTATCATAGCGAAAGGGGACAGGCCCAAAATTTATTTTTCCTACTCTAATTTTTCGCTGGAGCGGCTGGTTTAGCCCTGTGGTCGGCTTTTTCGCTTTTGCTCAAAAAGTCATAGTGACTCATTATGTAGTCTTAATGACTGCTAATTCATGTTGTCATTTCGACTCATATAGTTATTAAGCCGTTGATTTTAATATTTAATTTAATTGGCACGCTTCGTGACTTGCATAGAGTAAATCTCCTTGCAAAGGTCCACCCCCATGAAACGCCTTACCCCCCTCAGCTTCATCCTCTTCTGCTTAGCCTCCCCTCTGACCCTGGCCGACCAAGTCGTCCGCCAAGTCCCCGACACCACCGCCGGCAAAGGCTTCGGCGCTGGCACCGGGATGATGGTCGGTGCTATCGGCGGCCCTATCGGTGCCTTGGTCGGTGCTGGTATTGGCTTCTTGGCCGGCAGCTCCGCCCAAGAGGCAACGGGCAAGGCCGACACCGCCTACGAGGTGAGGTCGCCCGACGGCGAGCTCCACACCGTTCGCTCGCCCAACACCCAGTTCGCCGTCGGCCAGCAGGTCACCCGCAAAGGCGGGCGACTGGTTCCTGTGAACTGAGCGCTGCCCTTCAGCAATGCCAGCGTTCAGGTGTGAGCGAACTCGCTCACACCTGGCGCGACCCCTTCAGTGCCCGTGGCTCCTGCCTACGTGCGAATGCTCGCCTTCCGGCACGGTTACCGCGCCGTTCACTTCCAGTTGTTGCAGGATCGCGCACTCGGCGCCTGGTGCAGTGCATTGCCGACGCAGCTCCACCAACTGCGCCTGCAACGCTACCAGCCCATCGATACGCGCCTGCACGTGCTCGATATGTTCATCGATCAACGCATTCACGCTGCCGCATTGCCCTTCGGGGCTGTCACGCAGGCGCAGCAGGCTGCGGATTTCGTCGAGGGTCATGTCCAGCGTGCGGCAGTTGCGGATGAACGTCAGCCGCTCCACGTGGGCCTGGGTGTAGAGCCGGTAGTTGCCGTCGCTGCGGGCGGGCTCGGGCAGCAGTTGCTCGCGTTCGTAGTAGCGGATGGTTTCCACGGCGCAATCGGTGGCCTTGGCCAGTTCTCCGATCTTCATCACGAAATCTCCAGGAGGGTGCTTGACCCTATAGTGGCTACAGGGTGTTCACTTGGCAACATCCAGCCAGCCCTTCGCTCGGAATGCGAAGGGTGGCGTGTTCTTGATTAAGGATGAGTCCATGTACCAGCCTGTCAGTCACGACCCCAAGCACGACCATGTCCATGGCGGCAAACGTTCTTGCCACGACGACCACGCCCATAGCTGCTGCGGTGCCAGCACTGCTGCGCCGGCATTGGTGCAACTGAGCGAGAAGACCAGTGGCCAGGCGCGCCTCAGCCGCTTTCGCATCCAGGCCATGGACTGCCCGACCGAGCAGACGCTGATCCAGGACAAGCTGGGCAAGCTGGCGGGTGTCGAGCAGCTGGAGTTCAACCTGATGAACCGCGTGCTCGGCGTGCATCACACGCTGGAGGGCACCGCGCCCATCGTGCAGGCCATCGACAGCCTGGGCATGAAAGCCGAGCCCATGGCCGATGACGACGACGGCAGCGCCAGCGCGCCTGTCGCCAACAAGACCCACTGGTGGCCGCTGGCGCTTTCCGGGGTGGCGGCCTTTGCCGCCGAGGTGGTGCACTTCACCGCGCTGGCGCCGGAATGGGTGGTGGCGGTGCTGGCCCTGGCGGCGATCCTGGGCTGCGGCGTGGGTACCTACAAGAAGGGTTGGATCGCCCTGAAGAACCGCAACCTCAACATCAATGCGCTGATGAGCATCGCCGTGACCGGCGCCGTACTGATCGGCCAATGGCCGGAGGCGGCCATGGTGATGGTGCTGTTCACCCTGGCCGAGGTGATCGAGGCCCGCTCCCTGGACCGTGCGCGCAACGCTATCAGCGGCCTGATGCAGCTCACGCCGGACATGGCCACGGTGCAGCAGGCCGATGGCCAGTGGCGTGAAGTGGACGTGCGCGAGGTGGTCATCGGCACACTGGCGCGAGTACGCCCCGGAGAGCGCATCGGCCTGGATGGCGTGGTGGTCAGCGGGCAGTCCAGTGTCGACCAGGCGCCGATTACCGGCGAGAGCCTGCCCGTGGAGAAGGCGGCGGGCGACAAGCTGTTCGCCGGCACCATCAACCAGGAGGGTGCCTTGGAATACCGCGTCACCGCCGAGGCGGGCCAGTCGACCCTGGCGCGCATCATCAAGGCCGTGGAAGAAGCCCAGGGCGCGCGGGCGCCGACCCAGCGCTTCGTCGACCAGTTCTCGCGCATCTATACCCCGACCGTGTTCGCCGTGGCCCTGCTGGTGGCGCTGATTCCACCGCTGTTCATGGCCGGTGCCTGGTTCGACTGGGTCTACCGCGCGCTGGTGCTGCTGGTGGTGGCGTGCCCCTGCGCGCTGGTGATCTCGACGCCGGTGACCATCGTCAGTGGCCTGGCTGCGGCCGCGCGCAAGGGCATCCTGATCAAGGGCGGCGTGTACCTGGAAGGCGGGCGCAAGCTGGACTTCCTGGCCCTGGACAAGACCGGCACGCTCACCCACGGCAAGCCGGTGCAGACCGACTTCAAGGTGCTCGACCCGCTGTTCGAGGGCCGCGCCCAGGCCTTGGCGGCCAGCCTGGGCGAGCGCTCCGACCACCCGGTTTCCAGCGCCATCGCCCAGCAGGCCCGCGAGCAGGGTATCGCCCTGGCCGAGGTGAGCGACTTCGCAGCCCTGGCTGGGCGAGGTGTGCGCGGTGAAATCGAGGGTCAGGCCTACCACCTGGGCAACCACCGCCTGGTCGAGGAACTGGGCCTGTGCTCGCCGCAGTTGGAAGCCGAGCTGGACCAACTGGAGCGCCAGGGCAAGACCGTGGTCCTGCTGCTCGACCGCTCCGGCCCGCTGGCGCTGTTCGCCGTGGCCGACACGGTCAAGGACAGCAGCCGCCAGGCCATCGCCGAGCTGCACGAACTGGGCATCAAGACTGTCATGCTGACCGGCGACAACCCGCACACCGCCCAAGCCATCGCTGCCCAGGTGGGCATCGACCGGGCCGAGGGCAACCTGCTGCCGGCGGACAAGCTCAAAAGCATCGAGGGCCTTTACGCGCAAGGCCACCGCGTGGGCATGGTGGGCGACGGCATCAATGATGCGCCGGCGCTGGCCCGTGCCGAGATTGGCTTCGCCATGGCGGTAGCGGGTACGGACACCGCCATCGAGACCGCCGATGTTGCGCTGATGGACGACGATCTGCGCAAGATCCCGGCGTTCGTCAGGCTGTCGCGCCAGAGCGCCGCGATCCTGATCCAGAACATTGTCCTGGCGCTGGGGGTGAAGGCGGTTTTCCTGGCGATCACCTTCGCGGGCATGGCCACGTTGTGGATGGCGGTGTTCGCCGATATGGGCGTGAGCCTGCTGGTGGTGTTCAACGGGTTGCGGCTGCTGCGCATGTAACGGGAGAGGCTTCCTGGGGCGGAGCTTGGGCGCCCCAGGAAGTGAGGTTCAAGGTGCCTTTTTCTGCGCCTTCAAGCGGTTCACCGACGCGTTGTGGCCGAACACCACGTAGGCCAGTTGATGCTCGATCGCCGAGCGAAGCGCTTTCAAGGTGCGTTCATCCAGGTTAGCGCTGCGTGCGGCCTTGGCCAGGTACTGCAAATCCTCGACCATCAGGTCGCAGAGCATTTGCAGGCGCTTCAGGGGCCAGTCCAGGTCGGGCTTCTGTTCCTTTTTCAAAACCTCGTTCACGTGCACCTTGAGGTTTTCCAGCAGTGCGTCCATTTCTTCGTCGGCCGATTTACGGAGCTTGATACTTTCAAGCGGGGTAATGTTGTCGTCGTGCTGGAATGCGTCGATGTACGCGTTGAAGGAGTTATCGGAAGAAGTGATTTTCAGGGCCATGCCGCGCTCTCCTTTTCGGGTTCAGGTGTAGTCCTGAGTCCAGAAAGTAGTGGGCTTTCACGAAGCCGACTACTGACAAAAATGTCAGTTATGTCGGCCTCGTAGCACCGTCTCCTGCCTGTTCAAAGTTGCGCCGACAGTGCCTCCAATTGCTCCTGTCGTTCAGCCTGGTTCACCTTCGCTCCAGGGTTGAGCGTCGACCACTGCGGGTGTGCCCGGGCCTTGCCAAGTGCCTCGGGCAACTTGCCTTCGCGCCAGGTCTTTTCCTCGGGCTCGCCCAGGCGGATGCTGTCTTGCGCCGCATGGCCACGGTTATCCAACGCCTTCATCAACTGCTGCTGGCGCAGGGCAAGCAAGCGCAGCACGCCGTCGTCCACGGTCAGCTCGCGTTGGCCCTTGAGCTTGCCCATCAGCCGCGAACCGTAGTTGCGCGCGGTCTGCAACGCGCCACCGGCAATGGCGCCAGCCAGCGCCGCAGCGCCTAAGGTGAGGCCGCCGACCAGCAGGTCGACCCCCGCACCCGCCGCCGCCCCGGCCGCCACGCCGCCGCCCAGGCGTACGCCCAGCAGCTTGAGGGTTTCGGGGTTGAACAGGTCGTCGCCCCAGCGGCCATCGAGCAGGGGCAGGTCGCCGGGCCGGGCGTCTTCGCGGCGGAAGGCGTAGAGCCGCAGCAGTGCCTCGACGCAGCGTTGCTCGCGTTGGCGGATGTCTTGGCGCAGGGCTTCGATGGCCCGGGCTTCTGCGGCCGGTTCGGCCTCGACGCTGCGCCGGCAGGCCGCGCAATCGAGCAGCAACTCGGCGATAAGCCGCTTGCCGCTATGTTGGCGCGCCAGGCGCTGGGCTTGCTGGTCGTCTATCAGGCGTTGCAGCGAGGGGCGCGCGTCTTCCAGCAGCAAGGCCAGGCTTTCGTACAGGCGCCGCTCGCCGTCTTCCGGCGGCGCTACGCTGTCGAACCGCACCAGCGCGTGCAGGCCCAGGCGCGCCAGGGCCTCGCGCCACTCCGGCTCGCGGTGCTGGTGGCTGGCGACGAAGTTCAGCACCGGCAGCAGCGGCTTGCCACAACTGGCCAGCACCTCCAGTTCGTCGCGGTACTTGGCCAGCACCGGTTCGCGGGCGTCGATCACATACAAACCTGCGTTGCTCGCCAGCAATTGGCGCAGCACCTTGGCTTCCTGCTCGAAACGCTGGCGCGCCTCGCTGCCTTGCAGGAAGCGCGCGAGACGCGCCGGGCCGTCGAGGCGCTCGCCGGGGCGCTCCAGGCGTTCGAGGTAGTCGAGCAGGGCGATGGCGTCTTCCAGGCCAGGGGTGTCGTACAGCTCCAGCAGCGGCTGGCCGTCCACCGACAGGCGCGCGCCTTCCACATGGCGGGTAGTGCTGGGGCGGTGCGAGACTTCGCCGAAGCCGACGTCGCGGGTGAGGGTGCGCAGCAACGAGGTCTTGCCGACGTTGGTGTGGCCGACCACGGCCAGTTTCAGTGGCTCAGTCATGGCCGTGCTCCAACCAGGTCAGGGGCGAGGTGTCGGCGTGGGGCAGGCCGAGACGGTCGAGCGCTTCATGCCAGTCGCCCAGGCGCGCGGCGTCCAGCGCCTGGCCGGGCAGGGCCTGGAGCAGCCAGATGCGTGTGGCCCCAGCGTTGCGCGCAAGTTCGGCGAGCAGTGCCAGGCTGCCGCGGTCTGGCGAGCGGCGTGGGTCGCAGGCGATGGCCAGGCGGGCTGGGGGGAAGCGGCTGAGCTGTTCGAGCAGTTTGTTGCGCGACTCGCGGCTGTCGAGCACGCCTGCGTGGGTCACGGTCTTTGGCAGAGTGGGCGGCCAGGGGCGTTGGTCGTCCAGTTCCAGGCCTACCAAAAGGGCGCCGCTGCTGTCGCTTTGCACTTGGCTGGCCTGGAAGTCCGGCAGGCTGTCGGGTGCGGCGTCCTGCACGCCGAGGCGTTCACTGCGTGGCATCAGTGGCTCGCGCAGTTGCGCGTAGCCGGGCAGGGCCAGGTCCAGCGTCAGACGTTGGCGCCCCTGGCGCCAGCGCCACAGGCACAGGGCCGCGAGCAGCAGACGTGGCAACAGGCCGTACACCAGCAGCACGCCAAGCAGCCAACTGGCCCAGGCTTGGCGGGCTTGCTCCAGCGCTGGCAGGGTGCTGCCGCTGGCGCGGATCATGGCGTCGTCCGGGACGGCGAAACCGAGCAGCGACGGCACGGCGCCAAGGGCGTGGGTGAGGGCGATGAAGGGTTCGGCAGCGAGCAGGGTGGTTTCCCAGACGAACCCATAACGCCGAGTGGCCAGCAGCGCCAGCAGCATGCCCAGTGCGGCGAGCATGGCTAGCAGCCATAGCCCATGCACCAGCAGGCCCAGCAACCAGCGGTTCAGGCGCTGGCGTTGCAGTAGCACCAGCAGGGCGGGGGCCAAGTGCGCGGCCTTGGCGTCGCGGGCCAGGCGCTCGCTCAGCCACAGCCACAGCCGGCCCAGCGTCGAGCCTTGTTCACCCGCGAAGAAAAAGCCCAGCGCCCAGCCGACCAGCAGTAACAGGTTCAGCCCCAGCAGGCTGCCCAAGGCCCAGAACACGTTCACCGGGCGTTGGCCATCGCCCAGCGCGGCCAGGCCCAGGCTGGCGCCACTGACCACCGCCAGCAGCGCCAGGGCCAGCAAGGCCAGCCGTGCGCCTTGCTTCCAGTGGCGCAGCGCCTGGGTGATGCCATCGCGTTCGGCCAGCCACAGCGCGCGGGTTTCGATGCGTGTTGCCAGGTCGCCGCCTTGCTGGCGGGCGCGGCGGTTGGCTTCCTGGTCTTCCAGGGGGCCGGCATGTTCCTCGCGCAGGCGCACCGCTTCGGTGAGCCAACGTTTGTCCAGTTCGGTCACAAGCTTTTCCATTGCACAGGTCTGGGCGCAAGCATAACCCACACACCCGGTGCTATCCTCGCGACCATGAATACATCACTCCCTCTCAGCCTGATCGCGGCGCTCGCCGAGAACCGCGTGATCGGCATCGACAATTCCATGCCCTGGCACTTGCCAGGGGATTTCAAGTACTTCAAGGCCACCACCCTGGGCAAGCCGATCATCATGGGGCGCAAGACCTGGGACTCGCTGGGTCGACCGCTGCCGGGCCGCTTGAACCTGGTGGTGAGCCGCCAGCCGGGGCTGCAACTGGAAGGGGCCGAGGTGTTCGCTTCGCTGGAAGCGGCGCTGGTACGTGCCGAACAGTGGGCGCGCGAACAGGGTGTCGATGAGCTGATGCTGATTGGCGGCGCGCAGCTCTATGGGCAGGCGCTGGAAAAGGGCCTGGTCAGCCGCCTGTACTTGACGCGGGTAGAGCTGTCGCCAGAGGGCGATGCCTGGTTCCCCGACTTCGATACCGAGCGATGGGAGTTGACCTCGAGCGCGCCCCAGGCTGCCGAGGGGCAGGGGCCGGCGTATCACTTCGAGGTGTGGGACAAACGCTGAGGCCGCATCTGCAAGCGCTGGCGCGCGAGCTGTAGGAGCGGGCGTGCCCGCGACACGAGCGAAGCTCGTGCCATGCACCGCGGTGTCTCCTTCGCGGGTAGACCCGCTCCTACAGAGGCCTCGCTGAGCGGGCCGGTCGCGCCTCAGCTATGGCTCAACGCCACATGCTCCTCATCCGCCAGCACCTGCTGGTCGGTCTGCTTGAGCAACTGACTGGTCACCACGCCTGCGGTCATCGAACCGTTCACGTTCAGCGCCGTTCGGCCCATGTCGATCAGCGGCTCCACCGAAATCAGCAACGCCACCAGCTCAACCGGCAGGCCCATGGCAGGCAGTACGATCAGTGCGGCGAAGGTGGCGCCGCCGCCCACGCCCGCCACGCCCGCTGAGCTCAGGGTGACGATGGCCACCAGGGTGGCGATCCACAGCGGGTCGAAGGTATCGATGCCTACCGCCGGAGCCACCATCACCGCCAGCATGGCCGGGTACAGCCCAGCGCAGCCGTTCTGGCCGATGGTCGCGCCGAACGAGGCGCTGAAGCTGGCGATGGCCGGTGGTACGCCGAGGCGGCGGGTCTGCGCCTCGATATTCAGCGGAATGCTGGCAGCGCTGGAGCGGCTGGTGAAGGCGAAGGTGAGCACCGGCCAGACCTTGCGCGCAAAGCGCAGCGGGCTGATGCCGGTCATCGCCAGAATCACCCCATGCACCACGAACATCAGGCCCAGGCCCAGGTACGACACCAGCACGAAGGTACCGAGCTTGAGGATGTCGTCCAGGTTCGAGCTGGCCACTACCTTGGTCATCAACGCCAGTACGCCATAGGGCGTGAGCTTCATCACCAGGCGCACCAGGCGCATCACCCAGGCTTGCAGGGTGTCGATGGCCGATAGCGCGCGCTGGCCCCTTTCCTGGTCGTCCTTGAGCAACTGCAGGGCCGCCAGGCCCACGAACACGGCGAAGATCACCACGCTGATGATCGAGGTCGGCTTGGCTCGCGCCAGGTCGCCCACCGGGTTGCTGGGGATGAACGACAGCAGCAGTTGCGGCACGTTGAGGTCGGCGACCTTGCCCGCGTAGTCGCTGTCGATCGCTGCCTGACGCGCGGTTTCCCGAACGCCGGCCACCAACCCCTCGGCGCTGAGGCCGAACAGGTTGGTGAGGGCGATGCCGATGAGGGCGGCGATGGCGGTGGTCAGCAGCAGCGTACCGATGCTCAGCACGCTGATACGGCCCAGTGCGGAGGCATTGTGCAGGCGGGCCACGGCGCTGAGGATCGAGGCGAAGATCAGCGGCATGACGATCATCTGCAACAGTCCCACGTAGCCGTTGCCGACCAGGTCGAGCCAGCTGATGGTGGCCTTGAGCACGGGGCTGCCGGCACCGTAGAAAGCTTGCAGCACAAGCCCGAACAGCACGCCGAGCACCAGGCCCAGCAGCACCTTCTTGGCCAGGCTCCAGTCTGTGCGACGGGTTTGCGCCAGGCCTAGCAGCAGGGCCAGGAACGCCAGCAGGTTGAGTGAAAGCGGCAGGTTCATTGAAGCTCCAGGAAACTCGTATGAAGGGCATCGTCTCTGTGAGCGATTGCGAACGGAAATGCTAACAGTATGAAAACAAACGAATTTATACCTAAAGGGAATTTAGATAGGCGCTTATGGAATATGAAGGGTGTCATTGCAGGCAATGAACGCGACGTTTAGAGCTGCTTCAGGGTCGTAACCGGGAGGTCAGGCGTAACAAATTTTGTCTAGCGTTCAGCGACTACCTCCTGGGAGAACTGCACATGATGTCCGTTCACAAGACCCTGGCCGGCAGCCTGGCGCTGTTGCTGAGCGCCAGCGCCTGGGCCGCCACCGAGCTCAAGCATTGGCCCGTCGAGGCGGCCAGGCAGCTGGACCAGATGATTGCCGCCAATGCCCACAAGGGCAATTACGCAGTCTTCGACATGGACAACACCAGCTATCGATACGACCTGGAAGAGTCGTTGCTGCCGTTCATGGAAAACAAGGGGTTGTTGACCCGTGACAAGCTCGACCCTTCTTTGAAGCTGATGCCTTTCAAGGACACCGCCGAGCACAAGGAAAGCCTGTTCAGCTACTACTATCGCCTGTGCGAAATCGACGACATGGTTTGCTACCCCTGGGTGGCCCAGGTGTTCTCGGGTTTTACCCTGAAAGCGTTGAAGGTGCAGGTGGATGAGCTGATGGCATCCAGCAAGGCCATTCCCAGCACCTATTACGAAGGCGATCAGCTCAAGGCCATTGAGGTGCAGCCGCCCAAGGTCTTCAAGGGCCAGGCGGAGCTTTACAACAAGCTGATGGAGAACGGCATCGAGGTCTATGTGATCTCCGCCGCTTCGGAAGAACTGGTGCGCATGGTCGCGTCAGACCCCAAGTACGGCTACAACGTGAAGCCGCAGAACGTGATCGGCGTAAGCCTTCTGCTCAAGGACCGCGCCAGCGGCCAGCTGACCACGGCCCGCAAGCAGATCAGCGCCGGGCATTATGACGCCAAGGCCAATGAAGGGCTGGAGCTGACCCCTTACCTTTGGACCCCGGCTACCTGGATGGCGGGTAAGCAGGCGGCGATCCTGACCTACATCGATGAGTGGAAGAAGCCGGTGCTGGTTGGGGGCGACACGCCGACCAGCGATGGCTACATGCAGTTTCATGGAGTGGATGTGGACAAGGGTGGCATCCACCTGTGGATAAACCGCAAGGCCAAGTACATGGACCAGTTGAATGGCATGATCGCCAAGCAGGCGGCGGCGCAGGCGAAGGAAGGGTTGCCGGTGACGGCGGACAAGAACTGGGTAATCGTCGAACCGGAGCAGATTCAGTAGCAATGTGCCGAAGTTTTGAATTCATTAACAAGCGTGTCTTTGAACCCCTATTTTGAACCGTTGCGTTCTTTGCCAGTGTATTGAACGCAAAAAAAAACCGGCGCCTGGCGCCGGTTTTTTCATGCTTTCAAAATCTCACAGCCCGTCGAGCATCGCCTTGTTGCGCACTGCACCTTTGTCGGCGCTGGTTGCCAGCAGGGCGTAGGCCTTGAGCGCGGTGGTCACCTTGCGTGGGCGGGTTTCGACCGGTTTCCAGCCTTTCTTGTCCTGCTCCGCGCGGCGCGCCGCCAGTTCTTCGTCGCTGACCAACAGGTTGATCGAGCGGTTGGGGATGTCGATCAGCACCTTGTCGCCGTCCTGCACCAGACCGATGGCGCCGCCCGCTGCCGCTTCCGGCGAGGCGTGGCCGATCGACAGGCCCGAGGTACCGCCCGAGAAGCGGCCATCGGTGAGCAGGGCGCAAGCCTTGCCCAGGCCTTTGGACTTCAGGTACGAGGTCGGGTAGAGCATTTCCTGCATGCCCGGCCCGCCTTTCGGGCCTTCGTAGCGGATGATCACGATGTCGCCGGCCTTCACTTCGTCGGCGAGAATGCCGCGCACGGCGCTGTCCTGGCTTTCGAAGATCTTCGCGGTGCCTTCGAACACGTGGATCGACTCATCGACACCGGCGGTTTTCACCACGCAGCCATCCAGCGCGATGTTGCCATACAGCACGGCCAGGCCGCCTTCTTGCGAGTAGGCGTGCTCGACACTGCGGATGCAGCCGTTCTCGCGGTCATCGTCCAGGGTTTCCCAGCGGGTCGACTGGCTGAACGCGGTTTGCGTGGGGATGCCGGCCGGGCCTGCCTTGAAGAAGGTATGCACGGCTTCGTCGTCGGTCTGGGTGATGTCCCATTTGGCGATGGCCTCCTCCATGCTGGGGCTGTGCACGGTCGGAAGGTCGGTGTGCAGCAGGCCGCCACGGGCCAGCGAGCCGAGGATGCTGAAGATGCCGCCGGCTCGGTGCACGTCCTCCATGTGGTACTTCTGGATGTTCGGCGCCACCTTGCACAGTTGCGGCACCTTGCGCGACAGACGGTCGATGTCGCGCAGGTCGAAGTCCACTTCCGCCTCCTGGGCCGCAGCCAGCAGGTGCAGGATGGTGTTGGTCGAGCCGCCCATTGCGATGTCCAGCATCATGGCGTTCTCGAACGCCTTGAAGTTGGCGATGTTGCGCGGCAGCACCGACGCGTCGTTGTCGTGGTAGTAGCGCTTGCACAGCTCGACGATGGTGCGCCCGGCGGTGAGGAACAGCTGCTCGCGGTCGGCGTGGGTGGCCAGGGTGGAACCGTTGCCCGGCAGGGCCAGGCCCAGGGCCTCGGTCAGGCAGTTCATCGAGTTGGCGGTGAACATGCCGGAGCACGAACCGCAGGTCGGGCAGGCGCTGCGCTCGTATTCGGCGACCTTCTCGTCGGAGGCCGAGGAGTCGGCGGCGATGACCATGGCATCGACCAGGTCCAGGCCGTGGCTGGCCAGCTTGGTCTTGCCGGCTTCCATCGGGCCACCGGACACGAAGATCACCGGGATGTTCAGGCGCAGTGCGGCCATCAGCATGCCGGGGGTGATCTTGTCGCAGTTGGAGATGCAGACGATGGCATCGGCGCAGTGGGCGTTGACCATGTATTCCACGGCGTCGGCGATGATCTCGCGGCTCGGCAGCGAATACAGCATGCCGTCATGGCCCATGGCGATGCCGTCGTCCACGGCGATGGTGTTGAATTCCTTGGCCACGCCACCGGCGCGTTCGATCTCGCGGGCGACCAGCTGGCCCAGGTCCTTCAGGTGCACGTGGCCCGGGACGAACTGGGTGAAGGAGTTGGCGATGGCGATGATCGGTTTCTTGAAGTCTTCGTCCTTCATCCCGGTGGCGCGCCAGAGGGCACGGGCGCCTGCCATGTTGCGGCCCTGGGTGGAAGTCTTGGAACGGTAATCAGGCATGAAGCACTCCTGGCGGCTAAATCAGGTCACAGTAGGGGAGTGAGCTTCTCTTGTCCTTTGTGCCGAAGGCCGGTTGCCGCTGGCACGGATGGGGCACAAGACAGCGCGGGATCGCCGCGTGCTTGGCCAGAGCTCATAAACCCGCCGGGGGATGTCTGGCGATGAATAGGCCGATTCTACACCGCTGGCGCGACGAGGGAATGGCGATGTGTCTGGATGGTGGCCCTGACCGATTAGCCGATGTGCTGTAGGGCATTTCCGAAACGCGTCCCTGCGGCTGGGTAACCCTGACCTGAGCGCCTATCATCCGCCCGCCGCATGTGCGGCTTGACGAGCAATTCCCATGGACCTTCCCAGTTTCAGTTCACTTCGAACCTGTAAACGGGCACTGAGCGTGCCGTTGCCAGGGCTCCCTGAGGCTGCGCGTCTACGCGTCTGAGGCCTGTGGGCGCCCGGACGGCGCCTGGAGAAACCTCATGCAACAATCCCTCAACCTGCCGGGCCTCTGCACCCACAGCCAGCGCCAAGCCGCCCAGGCCCGCCGTGACCGCCTGCTACAGCCCGGTTTCTACGCCGAAGGCACTGCCGGCGCCTTGATGACCAGTGAGTATTCCAGCCTCGACAGCGGCCTGAGCGCCAGCCAGGCGGTCGACATGCTGCGCCGCGAGGCCGCCGATGCCGAAACCATCTACCAGTCCTACGTGCTCGACGAGCAGCGCAACCTGCTTGGCACCCTGTCGTTGCGCGAGCTTATTCTCGCGGCGCCCGACCAGCCCATCGATACCTTCATGGTGCGCCCGGTGATCTGCGTGACGGTCGCCACTCGCCAGGAGGAAGTGGCCCGGCTGATACGTGAGCAGGACCTGCTGGCCATACCAGTGCTTGATGAGTTAGGGCGCCTGGTGGGCATCGTGACCTGCGACGATGCCTTGGATGTGATGGTCGAGGAAGCCACCGAGGACTTCCACAAGGGGGCCTCGATCACCACCCATATCGGCAACCTCAAGGAGGCCACCGTCAGCCTGCTGTACCGCAAGCGCGTGCTGTGGCTGGTGTTGCTGGTGTTCGGCAACCTGTTCTCCGGGGCCGGTATCGCCGCGTTCGAAGACACCATCGCTGCCAACATCGTGCTGGTGTTCTTCCTGCCGCTGCTGGTTGACAGTGGCGGCAATGCCGGCGCGCAATCTGCAACCCTGATGGTGCGCGGCTTGGCGACGGGAGAGGTGGTCATTCGCGATTGGCTGCGCATGCTGGGGCGCGAGTGCGGGGTTGCCTTGGCGTTGGGCGGGACCATGGCGTTGGCAGTGGCATCGCTGGGCTGGCTGCGAGGTGGGCCGGAAATTGCCTTTATCGTCGCCAGCAGCATGCTGGTGATCGTGCTGGTCGGCAGCTTGATCGGCATGAGCCTGCCGTTCCTGTTCACCAGGCTCAAGTTCGACCCGGCAACGGCCAGTGGGCCCCTGGTGACCTCGATTGCCGATGCGGCCGGTGTGCTGGTGTACTTCGGGATCGCCTCGTATGTGCTCGATCTATGAAAAACAGAGGGGCCGCATTGCGGCCCCTTTTGCGTGTCAGCTGTTGGGCAGCAGACGGCAGGTGATGCTCTTGATGTAGCGCGTCTCGGCGATCGCCGGGTGCACCGGGTGGTCCGGGCCTTGGCCGCCACGCTCGAGCAGTTGCAGGTTGCGGTCCAGGTGGCGGGCGCTGGTGAGCAGGATGTTGTGCAGGTCGTCCTCGGGCAGGTGCATCGAGCACGAGGCGCTGACCAGGATGCCGTCCTTGTTCAGCATGCGCATGGCCTGTTCGTTGAGGCGGCGGTACGCCGCTTCGCCGTTCTTCAGGTCTTTCTTGCGTTTGATGAAGGCGGGCGGGTCGGCGATGATCACGTCGAAACGCTCCTCGGCGGCCTTCAGTTCACGCAGCGCTTCGAACACGTCGCCTTCGATGCAGGTCAGCTTCTCGCCGATGCCGTTGAGCGCGGCGTTGCGCTCCACGCCATCGAGGGCGAAGCCCGAGGCGTCGACGCAGAACACTTCGCTGGCGCCGAACGCCCCAGCTTGCACGCCCCAGCCGCCGATGTAGCTGAACAGGTCGAGCACGCGCTTGCCCTTGACGTAGGGCGCCAGGCGCGCGCGGTTCATGCGGTGGTCGTAGAACCAGCCGGTCTTCTGGCCTTCACGCACCGGGGCTTCGAACTTCACGCCGTTCTCTTCCAGCGCGACCCAGTCCGGTACCTCGCCATAGACGGTCTCGACGTAGCGTTCCAGGCCTTCGGCGTCACGGGCGGCGGAGTCGTTCTTGAACAGGATGCCGCTGGGCTTGAGCACCTGCACCAGCGCGGCGATTACCTCGTCCTTGTGCGCTTCCATGGTGGCCGAGGCCAGTTGCACCACGAGGATGTCGAAGAAGCGGTCGACCACAAGCCCCGGCAACAGGTCGGAGTCGCCGTACACCAGGCGGTAGCAGGGCTGCTCGAACAGGCGCTCGCGCAGGGACAGGGCGACGTTCAGGCGGTGCACCAGCAGCGACTTGTCCAGCGCCAGCTTGGCGTCGCGCGACAGCAGGCGGGCGCAGATCAGGTTGTTCGGGCTCAGCGCCACCACGCCCAACGGCTTGCCGTTGGCCGCCTCGAGAATGGCCTGCTGGCCGGCCTTCAGGCCTTGCAGCGGGGTTGCGGCAACATCGACTTCGTTGCTGTAGACCCACAGGTGGCCGGCGCGCAGGCGGCGGTCGGCGTTGGCTTTGAGGCGAAGGCTGGGCAGGGACATGACGTCGCTCCGGGAAAAAAGAGCGGGAGTATACCGTGTTGGCCCAGTGTTCGCTGCGAGGGCGGGATGAACGTCAGCGCCATCCATCCCCAATGGCTAAAGTAAACGGCCTTGGGAACGATCCAGTGGTTGGTGCCCTGCCGGCGTACAGGGTTAGAATTCCCCGTCCATTCCGAGTGTGTACCCATGTCCCAGGAACTTACTGCCGAACAGATCCAGCAAGCCTTGCAAGGCATCACCATCCCGCCACAGCCGCAGATCATGGTCGATCTGCAGTTCGAGCAGTACATGCCCGACCCGGACCTTGAGACCATCGCCAAGCTGATCGCCCAGGACCCTGGGCTCGCCGGTGCGTTGCTGAAACTGGTGAATTCGCCGCACTTCGGCCTTTCCAACAAGATTGGCTCGATCCAGCGCGCGGTGAACCTGTTGGGTAGCCGTTCGATCATCAACCTTATCAACGCCCAGTCGATCAAGGGCGAGATGACCGACGAAACCATCGTCACCCTCAACCGCTTCTGGGACACCGCCCAGGACGTGGCCATGACCTGCCTGACCCTGGCCAAGCGTACCGGCCTGCAAGCGGCGGACGAGGCCTACACCCTCGGCCTGTTCCACGATTGCGGCGTGCCGCTGATGCTCAAGCGCTTCCCCGACTACATGGAGGTGCTGGAGCAGGCCTACGCCGGGGCCAGCGAAGAGATTCGCGTGGTGGACACCGAGAACCGCGCCTTCAACACCAACCATTCGGTGGTCGGCTACTTCACCGCCAAGTCCTGGCGCCTGCCGGAGCACATCAGCGCCGCCATCGCCAACCACCACAACGCCTTGGCGGTGTTCCGCGACGAGTCTTCGCGCAACGCCCAGACCCAGCTGAAGAACCTGCTGGCAGTGCTGAAGATGGCCGAGCACATCTGCGCTTCCTACCGCGTGCTGGGCAACCAGAGCGAAGACCACGAGTGGAACGTGGTGGGGCCGCTGGTGCTGGACTACATCGGCTTGAGCGAGTACGACTTCGAGACCCTCAAGCAGAACATTCGCGACCTGGGTGGGCACTGAGTCATGCCGGAGCTACCAGAGGTCGAGACCACCCGACGCGGTATTGCCCCACACCTGGAAGGCCAGCGGGTCAGCCGAGTGGTGGTGCGTGACCGGCGCCTGCGCTGGCCGATCCCGGAAGACCTCGACATCCGCCTGTCGGGGCAGCGCATCGTCAGCGTCGAGCGGCGCGCCAAATACCTGTTGATAAACGCCGAGGTGGGCACGCTGATCAGTCACCTGGGCATGTCCGGCAACCTGCGTCTGGTCGAGCTTGGGCTGCCGGCGGCCAAGCACGAGCATGTGGATATCGAGCTGGAGTCGGGGCTGATGCTGCGCTACACCGACCCGCGGCGGTTCGGTGCGATGCTCTGGAGCCCCGACCCACTCAACCACGAACTGTTGCTGCGCCTGGGCCCGGAGCCGTTGACCGAGCTGTTCGACGGCGAGCGCCTGTTCCAGCTGTCGCGGGGGCGGGCGATGGCGGTCAAGCCGTTCATCATGGACAACGCGGTGGTAGTGGGTGTGGGCAACATCTACGCCACCGAGGCACTGTTCGCGGCCGGCATCGACCCACGACGCGAGGCGGGCAGCGTCTCCCGGGCGCGCTACGTGAAGCTGGCGGGGGAGATCAAGCGAGTGCTGGCGGCCGCGATCGAGCGTGGCGGCACCACGTTGCGAGACTTCATCGGCGGTGATGGGCAGCCAGGGTATTTCCAGCAGGAATTGTTCGCCTACGGGCGCGGCGGGGAGCCGTGCAAGGTGTGCGGTACGTTGCTGCGCGAGGTAAAGCTGGGGCAACGGGCGAGTGTGTATTGCCCGCGTTGCCAGCGCTGATACCCGCCACGGGCCGTTGACGGCGTATCAGGCCTTGCCGGTAATGCGCCGGTACTTGGCCATCAGCTCGTCTTCGGTTTCCGGGTGCGCTTCGTCCAGCGGGATGCAGTCGACCGGGCAGACTTGCTGGCATTGCGGCTCGTCGTAGTGGCCCACGCACTGGGTGCACAGGTTCGGGTCGATCACGTAGATCTCCTCGCCCTGGGAAATGGCGGCGTTCGGACACTCGGGTTCGCAGACGTCGCAGTTGATGCAATCGTCGGTGATGATCAGGGACATGGGTACTCCGGCCGAGGCCTGGGGCCTGGGCATGTTTCAAAGGCGATGGGCGCAATTGTGCCGCATTCGCGCCCGCAGTGCACGCGGGCGCGACGTTCAGTCAGCGGTGGTCACTTCTTGAAACGTTCGGTCAGGGCCTCGGCCACGGCCGGGTGGACGAACTTGGTGATGTCGCCGCCCAATGCCGCGATTTCTCGCACCAGGGTCGAGGAAATGAACGAATAACGCTCTGAAGGCGTCAGGAACAGGCTCTCGACGTCCGGGGCCAACTGGCGGTTCATGTTGGCCAGCTGGAACTCGTACTCGAAGTCCGACACCGCGCGCAGGCCGCGCAGGAACACATTGGCGTTCTGTTCCTTGGCGAAGTGCGCCAGCAGGCTGGAGAAGCCGATGACCTCGACATTGGGCAGGTGCTTGGTGACCTCACGGGCCAGCGCTACCCGTTGTTCCAGCGGGAACAAGGGGTTCTTCTTGGGGCTGGCCGCCACGGCGATGATCACATGGTCGAACAGGCGCGAGGCGCGTTCGACCAGGTCGCCGTGGCCCTTGGTAATGGGGTCGAAAGTACCCGGGTACAACACTCGGTTCATCGCGTCATCCTGGCTGGAGTGCGTTGGGGAGTCGGATGGTAGCGCAGCGACTGCGCCCGGCCAAGTCGCGTGGCCGGATGCAGGCACTATAGACAGTGCGGACAATCGTTGTCATGCACCCCGTGCCAGGCGGGCGACCAGGGCGTCGCTGAGGCGCGCGGCCAGGGCGTACACCGACAACTGCGGGTTGGCGCCGATGCTGGTCGGAAACAGCGAGCCGTCGTGGATGGACAGGTTCGCCAACTGGTGGTGCCGACCCAGGCTGTCGCATACCGCCTGGCGCGGGTCCTCGCCCAGGGCGCAGCCACCCATGACGTGGGCGCTGCCCAGACGGGTACGGAACGCTTCCAGCGACAGGCCATCGATCAGCGCCTGGGCCTGTTGCAACGTGCCGACGTAGCGCGCGTCGGCGTGTACCGGCATCACCTGGCGTGCACCGGCTGCGAACTGCGCTTCGGCCATGCTGCGGTAGGCACGGCGCAGGCCTTCGCGCAGGTAGTCGGTGACGGGGTAATCGAGCACCGGCGAGCCATCGCTGCGCAGCTCCACCTCGCCGCCCTGGCTTTCGGGGTGAAAACCGTCGCGTAGCAGCGCCAGCATCATCTGCGTGTGGGGCAGCTCGGCCATGCGCCGGGCGTGGTCCTGGCCGTGCCCGCCCAGCAGGGTGCTGGCCAGGGCCGGATGCAGGGGGGGCACCTCCAGTTTGTAGCCGACGGCCCCGTCGATGCCATCACGCCACTGGAAGTGATCGCTGTAGATGGACTGCGGCGCCCCGTAGTAAGGGTCGATGCGCTCGGCGAACCGGGCGGCACTGAAGTTCACCAGGTGCAGAAAGGTGCGCTTGCCCAGCCGGCGGTGCGGGTCGGGCGCCTCCGAACGCAGCAGCAGGCCCGGGCTGTTGATGCCGCCTGCGGCCAGTACATAGTGACGTGCACGCACTGTGATGCGCCGCCCGGTTGGGCTGACGCCGCCCGCATCAAGGGCCTGGCAGTGCAGTTCGTCGATACGCTCGCCGTTATGGCGCAAGCGCTCGGCGCGGGCCAGATAGAGCAGTTCGGCGCCTTGCTCGAGGGCAGCCGGGATGCTGGTGACCAGCATCGACTGCTTGGCATTCACCGGGCAGCCCATGCCGCAGTAGCCCAGGTTCCGGCAACCGCGCACGTTGCGCGGGATCACCGCCCAATGCCACCCGAGCGCCTCGCAGCCCTTTCGCAACGCGTCGTTGTTGCCATTGGGCGGCATGATCCAGGGCTCGATGCCCAGGGAGTGCTCCATGCGCTCGAACCAAGGCGCCAGATCGTCGCTGCCCAGGCCTTTCACTGCATGCTCGCTGGCCCAGTGTTGCAGGGTCTGCGGCGGTGTGCGGAAGCTCGATGTCCAGTTCACCAGGGTAGTGCCGCCGACCGCGCGGCCTTGCAGGATGGTGATGGCGCCATCCTTGCTCATGCGTCCCAGGCCTTCCTGGTAAAGGGCGGCGTAGGCTTCGTCTTCCAGCAGGTGGAAGTCGCTGCTGGTGCGCAGCGGGCCTTCCTCCACCAAGAGCACCTTCAGGCCGGCAGCGCTGAGCACCTGCGCGCTGGTGGCTCCGCCTGCGCCGCTGCCGATCACGACCACGTCGGCCTCAAGGGTCAGGTCTTGTGTCAGGCGCGAGCCAGCATGGGTGGTCCAGCCTCGTTCGAGGCCTTGGCGGAAGGGGTCGGCAACCGGCATGTCGAGGGCTCTTGTGTGGTCAGATTCGTGGCGGGCCGGGGTAGCCACAGCCCGGCCAGGCCTGGGGGGTGGCGTACCAGGCCATCAGCAGCAGTTGCAGCAACGAGGCGTGGCCCATGCGCAGCAGGTTCAGCGAGCTGTCCTGCCAGCGGTGCAGGAAGGCTTCTACCTGCGCGGCGCTGGCGCTTTCCCAGCTACCCCAGACGCCGCTCAGCGGGCCGCGCGTCAACGGCAGGCTGAGCACATCGAACAATTGTCGGGTGAGTTTGAGCATTTCCGGCGACAGCGCCGCCAGCGCCTGGTCGAGCTTGCGCAGCACCGGCTCGGGCGTGGCGGCGGTACCGGCCAGCACTACGGGAACCAACGCATTGAGCAGCGGCAAGTCGTCGTCGCGCAGCACCCGGTAGCCTTGGCCAGGCGTTTGCGGCGCGCAGCCAAGCAGGCTGGCGGTGGCCAGGAAAGCGCTGGCACCCAGGCTGAAACGCAGCAGGTCGCGGCGGTGCATGGTTGGCCCCGGTCAGCGGATGAAAAGCTTGTGGACCAGGCGCTGCAAGGCTTTGCCATAGGGCGGGTAGATCAGCCGCGCCGCGTTGATACGCTGCTTGCTCAGCACTGCCTTGGCCTGGCTGAAGGTTCTAAAGCCATCCTGACCGTGGTAATGCCCCATGCCTGAGGGGCCGATGCCGCCGAACGGCAGGTCGTCCTGGGCCACGTGCAGCAGGGTGTCGTTCAGGCAGACGCCACCGGAATGGGTGTGGCGCAGCACGTGCGCCTGCTCGGCGCGGTCATAGCCGAAGTAGTACAGCGCCAGGGGGCGAGGACGCTGGTTGATGTAGGCCAAGGCGTCGTCGAGGCTGTCGTAGGGCACCAGCGGCAGCAGCGGACCGAAGATTTCCTCGTGCATCACCTGCATGTCGTCGTGCACGCCCAGCAGCAAGTGTGGCGGCAGCCGGCGCCCCTGGCGTGTTTCGCTGGCATACAGGTCGAGCACCTCGGCGCCCTTGCTGGCCGCGTCTTCCAGCAGTCGCTCCAGGCGTTGCAGTTGGCGGGGGTTGATGATCGCGCTGTAGTCGGGGTTGTTGGCGATGCGCGGGTAGAGGCGATGCACCGCACGCTGGTAGGCGTCGGCGAACGCGGCCAGACGGTTGTTGGGCACCAGTACGTAGTCGGGGGCCACGCAGGTTTGGCCAGCATTGAGGGTCTTGCCGAAGGCGATGCGCTCGGCGGCGGCGTCCAGTGGCACGTCGGCCGAAACGATCGCGGGCGACTTGCCGCCCAGTTCCAGGGTCACCGGGGTCAGGTTCTGCGCGGCGGCCAGCATTACCTGGCGGCCGACCTGGGTGGCGCCGGTGAACAGCAGGTGGTCGAAGGGTAGGCGGGCGAAGGCCTGACCAGCCTCGATGTCGCCGAGCACCACGCTGACCAGGTCGCTGGGGAACACTCGCTCCAGCAAGGCCTTGAGCGCAAGCCCCGTGGCCGGCGTGGCTTCGCTGAGCTTGAGCATCACCCGGTTGCCCGCCGCCAGGGCGCAGGTCAGTGGGCCGATGGCGAGGAACAGCGGGTAGTTCCACGGCACGATGACGCCCACCACGCCCAGCGGTTGGTACAGCACCTGGGCGGCGGCGGGCTGGAAGGCCAGGCCGACCCTGCGCCGCTCGGGCTGCATCCAGCGCCGCAGGTGGCGCTCGGCATGGCGCAGGCCCTGTACCGCGGGTAGCAATTCCGCCACCAGGGTTTCATCGGCGCTGCGTCCTTCGAAGTCGGCATCCACCGCCTGCACCAGTGCCTGGCGCTCGCTCAGCAGGGCCTCGCGCAGGGCCTTGAGCCATTGCCGCCGTTGTGCGGCGTCAGGCATGGGGTGGGCGGCGAACGCGGCACGCTGGGCGGCGAACGTCCCCCGCAACTGGAGGTCGGAATGCACGGCAGGCGGGGAAATGGACGACGTCATGGTGACTTCCCAAGGGCAGTGACGAGTCACTAGAGTCTATACTCTAATTTCCCTGTCATCTGTTTTTCATACTTACACCCGGTGCACCGCGCACGACGATGGCCGTAAGATGAATCCTTATTGAACCCTGGAGATTGGGAGTCAACGGATGGCACCTCGCATGAAGACCCGCGAGCGGATCGTGCAGAGCAGCCTGGAGCTGTTCAACCAACAGGGCGAGCGTAGCGTCAGCACCAACCATATCGCTGCGTACATGGAGATTTCGCCGGGTAACCTGTATTACCACTTCCCCAACAAGCAAGCGATCATTGCCCTGCTGTTCAGCCAGTACGAGCAACTGGTGGACAGCTTCCTGCGCCCACCGCAGGGGCGCATGCTCACTGTCGAAGACAAGCGGTTCTACCTCAAGGCGCTGCTTGCGGCGATGTGGAACTTCCGTTTCCTGCACCGCGACCTGGAACACCTGCTCGACAGCGACCCGGAACTGGCGGCTCGCTACCGGCGGTTTTCCGAGCGCTGCCTGCAACAGGCCCAGGCGATCTACCGGGGGTTCGTCGAAGCCGGGATCCTGGCCATGGATACCGCGCAGATCGAGTCGCTGACCATCAACGCCTGGATCGTGCTGACCTCCTGGGTTCGTTTCCTCAGCACCACCCGTGAACATTCCACGCACCTGGGTGAAGAAGCCTTCAAGCGCGGCGTCTACCAGGTACTGGTGCTGGAACTGGGTTTCGTCACCGCCGATTCGCGTGTCGCCGTGGATGCCCTGTGCCAGGAGTTCCATATCCCCTTCAACCAGGCCCTGGAGCAGTGAGCCAGGGCGTTCGTCAGACCATCAGGAGATTGTCATGCCCCTCGCGCAATTGATCACCCCGCAGCAACTGGCCGAGCGCCTGGGCTCGCCGGGGTTGGTGATCCTCGACTGTCGCTTCGCCCTGGAGGATGTGGACTACGGCCAACGCAGCTATGCCGAGGGGCATATCGCCGGTGCGCATTTCGCCGATCTCGAGCGCGACCTGAGCGGCCCGGTGCTCAAGGGCAAGACCGGTCGCCACCCGCTGCCGGACCCCGCCAGGCTGGTGGAGCGCCTGCGTAGCTGGGGCATGGACAACGACAGCCAAGTGGTGGTGTACGACGACGGCCCCGGCGCGTTCGCGGCGCGGGCCTGGTGGTTGCTGGCATGGCTGGGCAAGCGTGATGGTGTGTTCCTGCTCGATGGCGGCCTGAAGGCCTGGCACGCCGCGCACCTGCCCTTGAGCCTGGACCCGCCGCTCAAGCGCGAGGGCGCGTTCAGCGGCAAGGCGGATGCGAAGCTGCTGGTCGATGCCGAGCACCTGGCCAAGCGCCTGGACGATGCCGGCCTGACCTTGATCGACGCCCGCGCGCTGCCACGCTTTCGTGGCGAAGTGGAGCCGATCGATCCGGTCGCCGGGCATATCCCTGGCGCGCAGTGCGCGGCATTCTCCGACAACCTGGGTGCTGATGGTCGCTTCCTGTCGGCCGAGCAGCTCAAGCAACGTTTCGCCGAGAAGCTCGCGGGGCGTTCGCCGGAGCAGCTGGTAGCGTATTGCGGCTCGGGGGTGACGGCCTGCCACAACCTGTTCGCCCTGGCGCTGGCAGGTTATCCGCTGGGGCGGTTGTATGCCGGGTCTTGGAGCGAGTGGATCAATGATCCAAGCCATGGGGTCGCGACTGGAGATTGATGGGGTTTACTGCCCCTCGACCAGCCACTGCGGAATGCGCCGCTCCAGGTAATAACCGGGGTTGAGCAGGCTGCCTTCGACGAAGCCGACATGCCCGCCACGCTCATGCAGCTCGAAGTGGGTCTGCGCTGAAAGCTCGTCCACTGTCGGCAGGCTGTGGCTGGAGACGAAGGGGTCGTCGTTGGCGTGGATGAGCAGCGTCGGCGTGCGGTTCTCGCCCAGGTAGTAGCGGCTGGACGCGCGCCGGTAGTAGTCGTGGACATCCGCGAAGCCATTGAGCGGCGCGGTGACCTTGCCGTCGAAGTCCCAGAAGGTCTTAAGGTTGCGCAGCGAACCCAGGCGCTCGATCGACGCCAGGCCTTCCTGGTGGCCCTGGTCGCGAAAGTGCCGCTGCTTGTCTTGCACGTAGGCCAGCATTTCGCGCATGAAGTGCGCCTGGTAGACCTTGGAAAAGCCCTGGCCGATACGGTCGGCGCATTGATCCAGGCGAAACGGCACCGATACCGCTACCGCCGCCTGCAGCTGGCTCGTCGAACCACTTTCTCCCAGGTACTTGAGCAACACATTGCCCCCCAGCGAATAGCCCACTGCGTACAAGGGCGCCATTGGCCGCTGTGCACGCAGGTGCCCGATGATTTCAGCAAGGTCTTCGCTGGCTCCGGAGTGGTAGCTGCGCGCCAACAGGTTCGGTTCGCCCGAGCAGCCGCGCCAGTTCACCGCGACGCTGGCCCAGCCGCGTGCTTGCAACGCCAGTTGCAGGCCTTTCACGTAGGGTGAGTGGGACGAACCGGTAAGGCCATGCAGCACCAGCACCAGCGGTGCGTGCGGCTGGTGCGGGCCGTGCCAGTCAAGGTCGATGAAGTCGCCGTCGGCCAGCCACAGGCGTTCGCGGCTGCGGGATAGCGTCGGCATCTTGCGCCACAGCGGCCCCCAGAGGGTCTGCAAATGTGGGTTGGCGAGCCCGGTGGCCGGGCGGAAGGTGGCGGTGACGCTGGGCATGCTGGGCGACTCGTGATAGGCCTGCCTAGAGTGCCATGAAACACCGCCACCGTGCCTGGGCCTTTTGTCAGCCCCGCTGCCAGAGTGCGTAGTGCACCTGGCCGGTCTTCTTCTCGCGGTGCAAGCGCCAGTTGCCCGGCAGTTGCAGCGAGGACGGCGCGGCCTCGCTCTCGGTGTACACCCACGCCTGCTCACGCAGCCACTGGCCTTGCTCCAGCAGGGTACAGGTGTTGGCCAGTAGCTCCTGGTGGAAAGGCGGGTCGAGGAACACTACGTCGAACTGCTGCTTGGCCGGGCCTTGCAGGTAGCGCAGGGCGTCGGTCTGAAGGATTTGCCCACGCGGGCAGCGCAACAGCTCGAGGTTGTCCTTGAGGTTGGCGATGGCGGCTGGGTTGCTGTCCAGCGCCACGGCGTCCTTGGCCCCTCGCGACAGCGCCTCGAGAACCAACGCGCCGCTACCGGTGAAGGCATCGAGCACCAGTGCGCCCTCGATGTAGGGCGCCAGCCAGTTGAACACGGTTTCGCGAACCCGGTCGGGGGTCGGCCGCAGGCCTTCGCCGTCTGGCACGGCCAGGCGACGGCTGCGCCATTCGCCGGCGATGATGCGCAGGTGCCCCTGGCCCTTGCTGCTGGCCTGGCCTTTCGGGGCGGGGGAGTGTGGTCTTGGCATCAGTGCTCCGGTACGCCAGGCGGTTGCTCGGCGGCTTTTTCAGCGGGGGGTGGCAGGGGTTGTTGCGGCACGTTCGGGCCGACCGTGACGATCACCAGTTGGTCGGCCGCCAGGTGCTTGTTCATGGCGGCCTTCACCTGCTCGACGGTCAGGGCCTGGGACTGCTGCATGAAGTCCTCGAGCCAGGTAAGAGGCAAATTATAGAAGCCGATGGCTGCCAGTTGCCCGACGATGCTCATATTGCTGGCGTTGGAAAGCGGGAAGCTGCCGGCCAGTTCACGCTTGGCGTCGTCCAGTTCTTGCTGGGTGGGGCCGGTCCTCAGGTAGTCGGCGAGCAGGCCCTGCACCAGCTTGAGGGTGCCTTCGCTCAGCTCGGCGCGAGTTTGCAGGTTGATCATGAATGGACCGCGTACCTGCATCGGGCTGAATGCCGAGTACACGCCATAGGTCAGGCCGCGTTTTTCGCGGACTTCAGCCATTAGCCGGGTGCCGAAGGCGCCGCCTCCGAGGATCTGGTTGCCCAGCGACAGTGCAGGCCAGTCCGGGTCCTGGCGGGTGATGCCCAACTGCGCGAGCATCAGGTGGGTTTGCTTGGTCGGGAAGTCGATGTGGGTGACACCGGCCTTGGGTGCGGTCGGTTCGGCGGGGGCGGCCAGCGCCGAGCCTTGGGGCAGGGCGGCGGACACCTGGGCGGCTATCGCCTCGGCATCGCTGCGGCTCAGGTCGCCGACCAAGGCGATGACCGCGTTGCCCGCGGCGTAGCCCCTGGCATGGAAGGCGCGCAGCTGTTCCAGGGTGATGCCCGAGATGCTTTGCGCGGTGCCGTCGGTGGGATGGGCGTAGGGGTGGTCGCCGTACAGCTTGGCGAACAGGGCCTTGCCGGCGATCTTGCCGGGGCTCTGCTTTTCATACTCGAAACCGGCCAGCAACTGGTTGCGGATACGTTGGAGGGCGTCCTGCGGGAAGGTCGGCTTGCCGACTACTTCGGCGAACAGCTTCAACGCCGGTTCGCGTTTGTCCAGGGCACTCAGGCTGCGCAGCGAGGCCACGGCCATGTCGCGGTAGGAGCCATTGCCGAAGTCTGCACCCAGGCCTTCGAAGCCTTGAGCGATGGCGGTGACGTCCTTGCCGGCGACGCCTTCGTTGAGCATGGCGTTGGTCAGCGTGGCCAGGCCTGGGGTGCCGCCATCCTGGCTGCTGCCGGCGGCGAAGGTCAGGCGCAGGTCGAACATCGGCAGCTCGCGGGCTTCGACGAACAGCACCCGGGCGCCTTCGGCGGTGGTCCAGTGCTGGATGTTCAGCTGGCGTCGGCTGGGCGCCTTGCCGTCGAGCTCGGCCAGCGATTGCAAGGTATTGGCCGGGCGTGCGGCGCTGCTGTCGGCCTTGGCGGCGTTGTCCGACTGCACGGGGCGGGCCAGCAGTACGGCCACGACCACCAACGCGACGATGATGCCGATGCCGAACAGGGTGTAGCGGGGTGCGCTGCGATCACTCATGGGCGGACTCCTCGGGCAGGACATGGGCAACGCTGAGGCGTTCGCGGGTGAAATAGGTGCGGGCGGCGTTCTGGATGTCTTGCGGGGTCACGCGCTTGAGCTCGTCGAGCTCGCTGTCGATCAGCTTCCAGGACAGACCCACGGTTTCCAGCTGGCCGATGGTGGTGGCCTGGCTGGTGATGGAGTCGCGGTCGTAGACCAGCCCGGCGATCACCTGGGCACGTACGCGCTCGAGCTCCTCGGCGCTGGGCGGGGTGGTCTTGAGTTCGTCGAGCAGTTGCCAGACGCCTTTCTCGACATCGGCGAGGGTCTTGTGCTTCTGCACGTTCGGGGTAGCCGAGACCAGGAACAGGCTATCGCCCCGGGTGAAGGCGTTGTAGCTGGACGAAGCGCCGGACACCAGTTCCTGCCCACGCTCCAGGCGCGCTGGCATGCGTGCGCTGTAGCCGCCGTCGAGCAGGGCGGAGATAAGGCGCAGGGCATGGACGCTGCGTGGGTCCTTGGCGGTGGCCAGGCCTGGCACGTTGAAGCCGTAGATCAAGCTGGGCAGTTGCGTGCGAACGTGCAGGGTGAGCTGGCGCAGGCCGGGCTCGGCCAGCTCCAGGGGCAGCTTGGCCGGTGGCACTGCGCGCTTGGGAATGGCGCCGAAGTACTTGTTCGCCAGGCCCTTGACCTCGTCGGCGGTGACATCGCCGACCACTACCAGGGTGGCATTGTTGGGGGTGTACCAGGCTTCGTACCAGTGCCGCAGTTCCTCGACCTTCATGCGCTCGAGGTCGGCCATCCAGCCGACGGTCGGGGTGCGGTAGCCGCTGGCCGGGTAGGCCATGGCGCGGAACAGCTCGAAGGCCTTGGCGTTGGGCTGGTCGTCGGTACGCAGGCGGCGTTCTTCCTTGATGACCTCGAGTTCGCGGCTGAACTCGTCGGCCGGCAGGCGCAGGCTGGCCAGGCGGTCGGCCTCCAGCTCCAGGGCCACCGGCAGGCGGTCGCGGGCCAGTACCTGGTAATAGGCGGTGTAGTCATCGCTGGTGAAGGCGTTCTCCTCGGCGCCGAGGTCGCGCAGAATGCGCGAGGCCTCGCCGGGCCCGACCTTGGCGCTGCCCTTGAACATCATGTGCTCCAGGGCGTGGGACAGGCCGCTCTGGCCCGGGCTTTCGTAGCTGGAGCCGACCTTGTACCAGATCTGCGACACCACCACCGGGGCGCGGTGGTCTTCACGCACGATCACCTTCAGACCATTGTCGAGGATGAATTCGTGGGTGGGTTGCGCATCGGCGGCGAGGGCCACCAGCGGCAGGCAGAGCGTGCTGAGCAACAGGCCAGCGGCGCGGCGGGCTAGAGCATTCATACGATGGATAACCTGTACGGCGGCCCGCGTGGGTTTAGCGTCGGCGGGCCAGGAGGTGCTAGGATACTGATCCGGTTGCCTGGCGACCATGCCTGTCGCCGTTCTGGCCTACGGGCCTGTTCGACAAAACGTTGCGCATGAACCAGCCGGCTGCAAAACAGTCTGTTCTGCGTTTAGAGAATTTCCGATGCGTCATCAGTGGCGCATCGCCACCCTGAGATAGCCGTCTTCCATGTTTGGTTCCAACGACGACAAGAAAGCGCCGGACGAGTCTGGCGAAAAGAAAGGCCTGTTCGGCTGGTTCCGCAAGAAACCGCAGCAAGCTGTCGCCGAACAGCCGCAAACCCCTGAGCCACAGGCTGTAGAGCCGGTCGCGCCAGCGCTGCCCGACGAGCAGCCCGCCGCCGTGACCGAGCCTGTGTCCGCGCCTGTCGAAGCCCCGGTCATCGTCGAGCCTGCCGAGCGTCCAGCGCCCCCCGCGGCGGAGGTTTCGCTCGCCAGTGAGCCCTCGATTGCCCCGGTAGTCGCGCCAGCGCTGCCCGCGAGCGCGCCGGTCAGCAATCTGGTCCTGCCGGTTCCCGAAGAACCCGTGGCCCTGGTGCCGGACCTGGAGGCAAAAGCGCCTCCGGCCATTCCCGAGCTGCCGGTAGAGCCTGAGCCTGCCGTGGCTGCCCCAGTCGACCCCGAGCCTGTCACCGCTGCCGCCCCTGTTGCCGGCGAAGCCAACAAGCCCGGCTTCTTTGCCCGCCTCAAGCAAGGCCTTTCCAAGACCAGCGCCAGCATCGGCGAAGGCATGGCCAGCCTGTTCATGGGCAAGAAGGCCATCGACGACGACCTGCTCGACGAGATCGAGACCCGTCTGCTCACCGCAGACGTGGGCGTGGAGGCCACTTCCACCATCGTCCAGAACCTGACCCAGAAGGTCGCGCGCAAGCAGCTGGCCGATGCCGACGCCCTGTACCACTCTCTGCAGGCTGAACTGGCCGACCTGCTGCGCCCGGTGGAGCAGCCGCTGAAGATCGAGTCGCAGAACAAGCCCTACGTGATTCTCGTGGTTGGCGTGAACGGCGCCGGCAAGACCACCACCATCGGCAAGCTGGCCAAGAAGCTGCAGCTCGAAGGCAAGAAGGTCATGCTGGCCGCCGGCGATACCTTCCGCGCCGCAGCGGTAGAGCAGTTGCAAGTGTGGGGCGAGCGCAACCAGATCCCGGTGATCGCCCAGCACACGGGTGCCGATTCGGCCTCGGTGATCTTCGATGCCGTGCAGGCCGCCAAGGCCCGTGGCGCCGACGTGCTGATCGCCGACACCGCCGGGCGCCTGCACACCAAGGACAACCTCATGGAAGAGCTGAAGAAGGTCCGTCGGGTGATCGGCAAGCTTGATGCCGAGGCGCCGCACGAGGTGCTGCTGGTGCTGGATGCCGGAACTGGGCAGAACGCTATCAGCCAGGCCAAGTACTTCAACCAGAGCGTCGAGCTCACCGGCCTGGCCCTGACCAAGCTGGACGGCACCGCCAAGGGCGGGGTGATCTTCGCCCTGGCCAAGCAGTTCAACCTGCCGATCCGCTTCATCGGTGTCGGCGAAGGCATCGACGACCTGCGCACCTTCGAGGCCGAGTCGTTCGTCAAGGCCCTGTTTGCCGAGCGGGAGCAGTCATGATCCGATTCGAACAGGTCGCCAAGCGCTACCCCAATGGCCATGTCGGCCTGCATGAACTGAGCTTCAGGGCGCGTCGTGGCGAATTCCTGTTCGTCACCGGCCACTCCGGCGCGGGCAAGAGCACCTTGCTGCGCCTGTTGCTGGCGATGGAGCGCCCGACCAGCGGCAAGCTGCTGCTGGCCGGCCAGGACCTGGGTCAGATCAGCAACGCGCAGATTCCCTTCCTGCGTCGGCAGATCGGCGTGGTATTCCAGAACCACCAGTTGCTGTTCGACCGCACGGTGTTCAACAACATCGCCCTGCCGTTGCAGATTCTCGGGCTGTCCAAGCCGGAAATCGCCAAGCGCGTGGATTCGGCGCTTGAACGCGTGTCGTTGACCGACAAGGGCGACCTGTTTCCCGCCGACCTGTCCACCGGGCAGCAGCAGCGGGTCGGCATTGCCCGGGCCATCGTGCACCAGCCCGCGCTGCTGTTGGCCGACGAGCCGACCGGTAACCTCGATCCGCGCCTGGCTGCGGAGATCATGGGCGTGTTCGAGGACATCAACCGCCTGGGCACCACGGTATTGATCGCCAGCCACGACCTGGCGCTGATCGCGCGCATGCGTCACCGCATGCTGACCTTGCAGCGCGGTCGCCTGATCGGCGATGGGGAGGCCGGCCAATGAGCAGCACACGTTCAACGAAGATGTCCGAGCGCGTCGCGCCCAAGGCCGCCGATCCGCAACCTGAAAAGAAGCCGCGCGGCAGCCATGACGACGACGGCCCGGATTTGCGCACCCTGTTCAACGCCTGGCTGGAAAGTCACCGGGCGAGCCTGGCCGACAGCCTGCGGCGCCTGGGCAAGCAGCCGATCGGCAGCTTCTTCACCTGCCTGGTGATGGCCGTTGCCCTGAGCATGCCCATGGGCTTGTCGCTGCTGTTGCAAAACGTCGAGAAACTCGGCGGTTCGTGGCAGCGCGCCGCACAGATCTCGCTCTACCTGAAGCTCGATGCCGGCAGCCGCGATGGCGAGGCCCTGCGTGATGAAATCAAGGGCATGCCGGGTGTCGCCGAGGCCCATTACGTCAGTCGCGAAGAGGCCTTGCAGGAGTTCCAGCAACAGTCGGGCCTGGGCGAGGCCTTGCGTGAGCTGCCGGACAACCCGCTGCCTGGAGTCGTGGTGGTGACACCGACGGAGGTCGACAAGCCAGCGCTCGAAGCGCTGCGCCAGCGTCTGTCGGAGCTGCCTCGAGTAGAGGCGGCGCAGCTCGACCTGCTGTGGGTCGAGCGTCTGGCGGCGATCCTCAAGCTGGGTGACCGTTTTGTCTTCGGCTTGGCGGTAATGCTGATTTCCGCCTTGCTTTTGGTAATTGGTAACACAATTCGTCTACATATCGAGAACCGGCGCGTCGAGATCGAAGTGATCAAGCTGGTTGGCGGTACCGACAGCTACGTACGTCGGCCGTTCCTTTATATGGGCGCCTTGTATGGCCTGGGCGCGGGCGTGCTGGCCTGGGGTATCCTGGCGTTCGGGCTGAACTGGCTGAACGATGCGGTGGTAGGGCTCTCCGGCCTGTATGGCAGTGATTTCGCCCTGGCCGGTGTACCAGGGTCCGATGGTCTATCGCTCTTGATTGGGGCAGTATTGTTGGGGTATATCGGTGCATGGATTGCGGTCGCCCGTCACCTGAACGAGTTGGCGCCGCGATAATGTTTTCTTGCCAGCATTGACTTCATTAACGATCTGGGAACTTACTTCGCGGTTTCCGGTCAATGTTGGCAGTGCCCACAAGGCACGAGTCTAGTGAGTCTGGAGGTACCTTGATGACCACTTCGTTGCAACCTGCCTATGCCCTGGTCCCCGGTGCAAACCTGGAAGCCTATGTGCATACGGTCAACAGCATTCCGCTGCTGACGGTCGAGCAGGAGCGTGAACTGGCCGAGCGTCTCTACTACGAGCAGGATCTTGAGGCCGCTCGGCAAATGGTGATGGCCCACCTGCGTTTCGTCGTACATATCGCCCGTAGCTATGCAGGCTACGGGTTGGCCCAGGCCGACCTGATCCAGGAAGGCAACGTCGGCCTGATGAAGGCGGTAAAGCGCTTCAACCCGGAAATGGGCGTGCGTCTGGTGTCCTTCGCGGTGCACTGGATCAAGGCCGAGATCCACGAATTCATCCTGCGCAACTGGCGCATCGTCAAGGTGGCTACCACCAAGGCCCAGCGCAAGCTGTTCTTCAACCTGCGCAGCCAGAAGAAGCGCCTGGCCTGGTTGAACAACGACGAAGTGCATCGCGTGGCGGAAAGCCTGGGCGTCGAGCCCCGTGAAGTGCGCGAGATGGAAAGCCGTCTGAGCGGCCAGGACATGGCCTTCGATCCGGCAGCGGATGCTGACGACGACAGCGCCTTCCAGTCGCCCGCGCACTATCTGGAAGACCACCGCTACGATCCGGCGCTGCAACTCGAAGACGCCGACTGGAGCGACAACTCCAGCAGCAACCTGCACGAAGCCCTCAGTGGCCTGGATGAGCGCAGCCGCGACATCCTCTACCAGCGCTGGTTGGCTGAAGAGAAGGCCACGTTGCATGAGCTGGCCGAGAAATACAGCGTGTCGGCCGAGCGTATTCGCCAGCTGGAAAAGAACGCGATGAACAAGGTCAAGGCGCTGATCACTGCCTGATCGACCTGCTGAATCGAAAAGCCGCCTGTCCCTCACGGGGCAGGCGGCTTTTTGTTGTCCCTGTTAGGGGCTGCGCCCGGCTTCCAACTGCATCAGGTAGCTATTGCCACCCAGTTGACTCATCTGGCGGCGAATCCACCCTGCGCGGCTGGCCACATAGGCGCTGGGCCGGCTGGCGCTCCACTTGATCGGGCTAGGCAGTACGGCTGCAAGCTGGGCGGCCTGCTGGCGGCTCAGGCGGCTGGCATCGACGCCGAAGTGATAGCGCGCCGCAGCCTGCGCGCCAAACACCCCCGGCCCCCATTCGGCGCTGTTCAAGTACACCTCGAGAATCCGTTGCTTCGACCAGAACAGTTCGATCAACCCGGTAAACCAGGCCTCCAGCCCCTTGCGCAGCCAGCTGCGGCCCGACCAGAGGAACAGGTTCTTGGCCACCTGCTGGGTCAGCGTGCTGGCACCGCGCACGCTGCCGCCGCGCTCGTTGTGCGCCAAGGCGGCCTGGATGGCGGGAATGTCGAAACCCCAGTGGTTGGCAAAACGCTGGTCTTCGCCGGCGATCACCGCCACTTTCAGCTCGTTGGAGATGTCGTCCCAGGGTTGCCAGTCGCGCTGAAGGTCAATCGACTCGCCGCCGAACCACGACTGTACCTTGCGCTCGACCATTAGCGCCGTACCTGGCGGCGGTACCCAGCGCAGCATCAGCACCAGCACGATGCTGCCGGCGGCGAACCAGAGCAGGGCGCGAACGAGGCGGCGAATAACGGATGACAGCATGTCGATAGCTTGGCCGGGCCTGTGGAACGGGCCATTATACAGACCCCTTTCGAGGAGTCGTCCCATGCTTCGTAGCTTCCTGATGCTCGCCGCGTTCTTTGGTTTCACCGGCGTCGCCCTGGGCGCGTTCGCCGCCCACGGCCTGAAGAGCCGCCTGAGCGCCGAATACCTGGCCGTCTTCCAGACCGGCGTCACCTACCAACTGGTGCACACGCTGGCGATCCTGGCGGTCGCGGTGCTCGCGGTGCACCTGCCGGGCCGCCTGGTAGGCTGGGCCGGTTGCCTGTTCGCGGTGGGTATCGTGCTGTTCTCCGGCAGCCTCTACCTGCTCAGCACCACCGGGCTGGGCAAGCTGGGCATCGTTACCCCCTTCGGTGGCCTGTGCTTCCTCGCCGGCTGGCTGTGCCTTGGGCTGGCGGCCTGGCGGCTGGGTTGACCGAGCGGTCGGGAATCGCGACTAATGGTGCCCGCCGGCCTTGGGTTCACGCGTTGATCGGGGCTAGAATGCGGGCCCCAATGAACGATGGTGGCCGTGCGCATGCGCATTCAACTGAACGGTGAACCTTACGAATTGCCTGCCGGCGAGAGCGTCGCCGCCCTGCTGGGCCGGCTGGAGCTGGTCGGACGCCGGGTGGCCGTGGAGCTGAACCTGGACATCGTGCCGCGCAGCCAGCACGAGAGCACCCTGCTGAACGAAGGCGACCAGGTCGAAGTGGTGCATGCCATCGGTGGTGGCTAGCTAGCCGCCAGCACTTCACCTGTAGCCCTGCAACCTTTTCCAGAGGAACAACGATGAGCAACGTTCGTAGCGACAAGCCCTTCACCCTGGCCGGGCGCACGTTCCAGTCGCGCCTGCTGGTCGGCACCGGCAAGTACCGTGACATGGAAGAAACCCGCCTGGCCATCGAGGCGTCGGGCGCTGAAATCGTCACCGTCGCCGTGCGTCGCACCAACCTTGGCCAGAACCCGGGCGAGCCGAACCTGCTCGACGTGCTGCCACCCAGCCGCTACACCATCCTGCCGAACACTGCAGGCTGCTACGACGCCATCGAGGCCGTGCGCACGTGCCGCCTGGCCCGTGAGCTGCTCGATGGCCACAACCTGGTCAAGCTGGAGGTCCTGGCGGACCAGAAAACCCTTTTCCCCAATGTGATCGAAACCCTCAAGGCCGCCGAAGTGCTGGTCAAGGAAGGTTTCGACGTGATGGTCTACACCAGCGACGACCCGATCATCGCCCGTCAACTGGCCGAGATCGGCTGCATCGCAGTGATGCCACTGGCGGGCCTGATCGGCACCGGCCTGGGCATCTGCAACCCGTACAACCTGCAGATCATCCTGGAAGAGTCCAAGGTGCCGGTGCTGGTCGACGCGGGTGTGGGTACGGCGTCCGACGCCACCATCGCCATGGAGATGGGCTGCGAGGCGGTGCTGATGAACTCGGCCATCGCCCACGCCCAGCAGCCGGTGCTGATGGCCCAGGCGATGAAGCACGCCATCGAGGCCGGTCGCCTGGCCTACCTGGCCGGCCGCATGCCGAAGAAACTCTATGCCAGCGCCTCGTCGCCGCTGGAAGGTCTGATCAAGTAAGAGCCCCCGATGACTGAATCGCAAGAAACGCCGAGCACCCCAGAAGGCGAAGAGCGCCCGCACCGCCGCATCAAGAGTTTCGTGATGCGCGCTGGCCGCATGACCGAAGGCCAGCAGCGCGGCCTGGAGCAGGGTGGACCGCTGTTCATCCTGCCGCTGGCTGAAAGCCCGGTGGACTACGACCAGGTGTTTGGCCGTTCGGCGCCGCGCACCCTGGAGATCGGCTTCGGCATGGGCCATTCCCTGCTGGAAATGGCTGCGGCTTCGCCCGAGCTGGACTTCATCGGCGTCGAAGTACACCGCCCAGGCGTCGGTGCGCTGCTCAACGGCGTGCTGACCCAAGGCCTGAAGAACCTGCGGGTGTATGACTGCGATGCCATCGAGGTGCTCAACCGCTGCGTGGCCGACAACAGCCTCGACCGCCTGATGCTGTTCTTCCCTGACCCCTGGCACAAGGCGCGTCACCACAAGCGCCGCATTGTTCAGCCGGAGTTCGCCGAGCTGGTACGCCGCAAGCTGAAGCCCGGCGGCGTGTTCCACATGGCCACTGACTGGGAACCGTACGCCGAGCACATGCTGGAAGTGATGAAGGTGGCGCCGGGTTACCGCAACCAGGCCGCCGATGGCGGCTATGTGCCGCGCCCTGAAGAGCGCCCGATCACCAAGTTCGAACGCCGTGGCGAGCGCCTTGGGCATGGCGTGTGGGACTTGAAGTTCGAACGAGTGGAATGATCGAGCTGTAGATCGCAGGTACAAAAAAACCGCCCTGTGAAGGGCGTTTTTTTTTGCGGGCTTCGGGTTACGAGGCCTAGACCCGCACGGCACTGGAAACAACCACGAAGGAATCTTACGGCGACCTTTTAGGTAGCGTCAATCACGGAAATGTCTGGCATTAAGTGTGACTGCGCTGGTTACAGTCCTTGCGGATTGGGTCGCGTAAGATCCACCCGGCTCACATGTGAATGATTCAGTGACGGGCCTGGAACCGAAGAGTTTCGCTTTCTCGGCCCCTTCGACGCGACCTACGACCCGCGCCGGTGATTTTCCTCGAAGGGCCATTAACCTGGCCACTTCACTGGAAACAACCACATGTTTTCCGAAGGCATCGAAGTACCGGTTAGATGCTGGAAGACTGGCCCGCCAACACGGAGGCCAAGGCGTATGAAGCGTTTGCTTGATGCACTGAGCCGCGTGTGGACGCTTGTGCGAATCTTGGTGGTTTGCAAGACCGCACGAGATTTCATGCGTGATTACTTTGACGACTCCCTCTAAGGATTAGTCGAGTGAGAAGGCCGCCCTGGCTTGCCTGGGCGGCCTTTTTGGATCACCCCCGCCGATCGGCCACCACGCCGATCAACACCAGCACCACCAGCAACACCGGTGCCAGCGCATAGTTGTTGAACTGGCTCAGCCCCTTCACCACCCATGGGGTGGCGTAGATCAACGCCGCGCCACTGCCGATCATCACCAGCAAGGCCATGAACGGCACCCGTAGAGCGCCGGCCAGGTTGCCGAGGCGGCCTTCGACCCAGCTCTTGATATCAGTGCCGAACAGCACCAGTAGACAGCCTACCAGCGCCAGGGAAATCTCCGACAGGTTGCTGCGGCTCCAGCGGGAAACGGTCGAGAGCAGGTCAAGTACCAGGTCCATGGGTCATCCTTAATTCAAGAAATACTGCAGCAGGTCGTTGAGGAACAGCTGGCCCCGTGGCGTGGCCGCCAGCCGATTCGGTTCGACCCGCAAAAGGCCCTTTTGTTCGGCTTCGCGGCGCGCCTCGGCCAGTTGCGCCAGGGGCAGGCCGGTGCGTTGGGTGAACAGCCCGGCTTCCACCCCATCGGTGAGGCGCAGCGCATTCATCAGGAACTCGAAGGGCAGCTCGTCGGCGGGCAACAGCTTCTCGCCAGCCTTGAACGGCTTGGCGGGGTTCAGGTAGTCCTTCGGCGTACGGGTCTTCCAGGTGCGCAGGATGCGACCATCCGGGAACGACAGCTTGCCATGGGCACCGGCACCAATGCCGATGAAGTCGCCGAAGCGCCAGTAGTTCAGGTTGTGGCGCGCTGCGCGGTCGGTCTGGGCATAGGCCGATACCTCGTATTGCCGGTAGCCGTGCGCTGCCATCAGCGTTTGCCCGGCCTCCTGGATATCCCAGAGGATGTCGTCCTCAGGCAGTTCCGGCGGCTGGTTCCAGAACACCGTGTTCGGCTCCAGTGTCAGCTGATACCACGACAGGTGCGTCGGCCCCAGCTCGATGGCTTGACGCAAGTCGCCCAGGGCGTCGTCCAGCGACTGCTCGGGCAGGCCGTGCATCAGGTCGAGGTTGAAGTTGTCGAAGCCCGCGGCACGAGCCATGCCGGCTGCGCGTACCGCTTCGTCGCCATTGTGAATACGCCCGAGCTTTTCCAGCTTGGCCGGCTGGAAGCTCTGCACACCGATTGACAGGCGGTTGATGCCGGTCTGGCGGTAGGCCTTGAATTTTTCCTGCTCGAACGTACCGGGGTTGGCTTCGAGGGTGATCTCGATGTCCGGGGCGAACCCGATGCGCTGTTCCACGCCACGCAACAGGCGGCCCAGGGCGTCGGCGCTGAACAGGCTGGGGGTGCCACCACCGAAGAAGATGGTGCTGATGAGGCGACCTTGTACGGCAGGCAGTTCCTGGTCGAGGTCGGCCAGCAGCGCGTCGACGTACTCCGCTTCCGGCAGGCTCGGGCCGGCCTGGTGGGAGTTGAAGTCGCAGTAAGGGCATTTGCGCACGCACCAGGGGATGTGGATATACAGCGCTAGCGGCGGTAGCTCAGGCAGCAGCAGGCCAGCTGCGCCGCAGGGGCGCAACTGGAGGGACGGCTGGTCGGTCATGCCAGGCCCAGGCGTTGACGCAGCAGGGCCATGGCGCGGGCGCGGTGGCTGAGCTGGTTCTTGTCTACAGGCGGCAGGTCGGCGCTGGAGCAGTTGCGCTCCGGCACCCAGAACAGCGGGTCGTAGCCGAAACCATGCTCGCCGCTGGCTTCGAACAGAATGCGCCCCGGCCAGATGCCCTCACAGAGGATCGGCAGCGGGTCGTCGGCATGTCGCACCAAGGCCAGCACGCAGACGAACTGGGCGCCACGCTGCTCGGCCGGTACTTCCTTCAAGGCATCGAGCAGCTTGGCGTTGTTCGCCGCATCGCCCTTGCCATCGGCATAGCGCGCCGAATAGATGCCCGGTGCGCCGCCAAGGAAGTCCACGGCCAGGCCCGAGTCGTCGGCCAGCGCCGGCAGGCCGGACAAACGGGCAGCGTTGCGGGCCTTGAGAATGGCGTTCTCGACGAACGACAGGCCGGTTTCCTCTGGCTCCACCTGGCTGAACTCGCCCACCGAGCGCAGTTGTACCGAGCCGCCGAGCATGGCTTGCAGCTCCTTGAGTTTGCCGGCGTTGTGGCTGGCCAATACGAGTTGTTGGAAGTTCATCATTCGCCTGGGAACAGTTCCTGGTTGAAGCTTAAGGTGTGAGTGACGCCGCCCGTCTCGACCTTCAGCTCGAAGGTCAGGGTTTCCGGCTGCGCGATCTTGAACTGGGCGATGTAGTACACCGCGCCCTGGTCGGTAATCTGCCTGAACGAAAGCGGCGAGCTGCGCCCGGTGAGGTCTTTCACCGTGCCGCTTACCACCGCCATGCCTGGCTTGCCGCCCTTGAGCACGGCAATGTTGAGCACGCCCTGGTTCTTGCTGCGGGTCAGCCCCGTGGCGGCAGCCACTTGCGGTTGCAGCATGCTCGAGGTGAACGCGCTGTAGTGCACCGTCACGTCGCCGAACACTTCCTTGCGCTCTGGCCGCGCGGCATCGGCGGCCAATGCCGGCAGGGCCAGGCACAGGCTCAACAGGAACATCACGACTCGACGCATGGTGCCACTCCTTCTGGATAAGCGGGTCAGACCGCGACGTGGTGCTCCTGCAGCCCTGGGCTGCTGACCCGGTAGATACCGATTTCACCTAGAAGGTTAGGCCAAAGCCGGCCGCCCCACCCGTTGCGGTGCAGGCGGTCGACGGCCAGGCGGTCGAGCACCTTGGCGCGACGCTCGTGGCACAGGTTCTCGAAGTCTTCGAAGGTGCAGAAGTGAATGTTCGGCGTGTTGTACCAGGTGTAGGGCATGAAGTCCGACACCGGCATGCGGCCCTTGGTGGCCAGGTACCAGCGGCAGCGCCAGTGGCCGAAGTTGGGAAAGGTAATGATGCACTCGCGGCCCACGCGCAGCATCTCGTCGAGGATCCGGTCCGGGTACTCGACGGCTTGCAGGGCCTGGGTCATGACCACCACGTCGAAACTGTTGCTGGCGAAGTTGCCCAGGCCGTTGTCCAGGTCCTGTTCGATGACGTTGACGCCCTTGGCCACGCAGGAGGCGATGTTATCGGCGTCGATCTCCAGCCCATAGCCTGTGACGTTCTTGCGCTCGCGCAACGAAGCCAGCAGCTCGCCGTTGCCGCAGCCCAGGTCGAGTACCCGGCTGCCGGCGGGGATCCAGTCGTGGATGATTTCCAGGTCGGCTCTCATGCGGTCCTCAGATGGCGATGCGGTTCATGTAGTTCGCGAAACCCTGCATGTAGCGAGGGGTCGGGATCAGGAAGGCGTCGTGCCCGTACGGAGAGTCGATCTCCAGATAGCAGACGTTCTTGCGTGCCGCCAGCAAGGCGTCGACGATCTCCCGGGAGCGCGCAGGCGAGAAGCGCCAGTCGGTGGTGAACGACATGATGCAATAGTCCGCCGTGACATGGGCCAGCGTTGCGGACAGGTCGCCGCCTTTGGCTGCGGCCGGGTCGAAGTAGTCCAGCGCCTTGGTCATCAGCAGGTAGGTGTTGGCATCGAAGCGCCCGGAGAATTCCTCGCCCTGGTAGCGCAGGTAGCTTTCGACCTGGAACTCGACGCTGTGGAAGTCGTAGTTGAGCTTGTCGCTTTTCAGCTCGCGGCCGAATTTCTCGCCCATCGAGTCGTCGGACAAATAGGTGATGTGCCCGACCATGCGCGCCAGCATCAGCCCGCGCTTGGGCACTACGCCCTGGTCCTGGAACGAGCCGCCGTGGAATTCCGGGTCGGTGAGGATGGCCTGGCGGGCGACTTCGTTGAAGGCAATGTTCTGTGCCGAGAGCTTGGGGGCCGAGGCGACATCGACGCAGTGACGCACGCGCTCGGGGTAGGTGATGGTCCACTGCAGGGCCTGCATGCCGCCCAGGCTGCCGCCGACCACTGCCGCCCACTGCGTGATGCCGAGGCGGTCGGCCAGGCGTGCCTGGCTGTGCACCCAGTCTTCCACGGTCAGTACCGGGAACTCGGCGCCATAGGGTTTGCCGGTCGCAGGGTTGGTGCTGCTCGGGCCGGTGCTGCCATTGCAGCCGCCCAGGTTGTTCAGGCTGACCACGAAGAAACGGTTGGTGTCGATCGGCTTGCCGGGGCCGATGCAGCTGTCCCACCAGCCTGGCTTGCGGTCGTCCGGGCTGTGGTAGCCGGCGGCATGGTGATGGCCGGACAGCGCATGGCAGATCAGCACCGCATTGCTGGCGCTGGCATTGAGGGTGCCATAGGTTTCATAGACCAGCTCGTAGCTGGCCAGGGCGCGGCCACAGGCCAGGGCCAGGGGCTCTTCGAACCGGGCGACCTGGGGGGTTACCAGGCCGACGGAATCTTCGGGAAGGACAGTGGACATCGACCCTGCTCACGCTTGACGGAGGCGTAAGTCTAAAGAGCGCTACCCCCAGCGGCAAGCGCTGGGGGTAGCGCTGGGTCAGATCATCCGCCACAGCTCCTGCGGCATGCCGGCATAGGCTGCCAGCGGGGGCATGACGAACGATTGGATCACCTGGATCGCCAGGAACGCGAAGATCGGCGAGATATCCATGCCGCCCAGGTTGGGAATCAGGCGACGGAACGGCGCCAGCACCGGCTCGCTGATCTGGTAGGCCAGTTCGGCGGCGGGGTTGTGGCTGTTCGGCGCGATCCACGAGACGATCACCATGATGATCATCGCCACCCAGAAGATCTTCAGGAACAGCGACGTGATGCCGATGATGGCCCACAGCAGCAGATAAAGGACGTCGCCGAAGGCGCCGTAGCTGACCATCAGCACGAAGGCCATCAGTAGCGCCTGGATCACGATCGCCAGCAGCAGCGAGGAGGTGTCCAGCCCGCCGATACTGGGGATGATGCGGCGGATCGGCTTAAGCAGCGGCTGGGTGGCGCGCACGGTGAACTGGCACAGTGGGTTGTAGAAATCGGCCTTGACCAACTGCAGGACGAAGCGCAGCAGGACGATCACCAGGTACAGGCTGACCAGGGTTTGCACCACGAAGATCGTGGCGCCGGACAGTGCATTCATCGACAGCTCCTTATTTGCCCAATTGTTCGGCCAGCTCGGCGGAGCGGGTGGCTGCTGCTTGCAGCGCCTGCTCGACGATGGCTTCGAAACCGTTGCCTTGGAAAGATTTGATAGCCGCTTCCGTGGTGCCTGCGGGGGAGGTCACACGGCGGCGCAGCTCGGCGGCATCGACATCGCTGGCCACCGCCATGCGCGCGGCGCCCAACGCGGTTTGCAGGGTCAGTTGCGACGCGGTTTCGCGCGGCAGGCCGAGCTTTTCGCCTGCGGCGGTCATGGCCTCGATCAGCAGGAAGAAATACGCTGGGCCGCTGCCGGACACGGCGGTGACGGCGTCCAGCTGCTGCTCTTCGCTCAACCACAGGGCGGTGCCCACGGCCGACAGCAATTGCTCGGCCTGCTCGCGTTGCGCCGGGCTGACTTCGCTGGTGGCGAACAGGCCGCTCACGCCTTGGCGCAGCAGCGCGGGGGTGTTGGGCATGCAGCGCACCACGGGAACCTGCCCCAGCCAGGCTTGCAGGCTGGCGCAGGTGATACCGGCGGCGATGGAAACCACCAGTTGGCCTGGTTCGAGGTGCGCTTGCAGCGCATCGCACACGGCCTTCATGACTTGTGGCTTGACGGCCAGGACGATCACCTCGGCGCCGTCGATGGCCTGCTGGTTGTCGGCGAAGGTTTCGATGCCGTGCTCGGCACTGATGCGTGCGCGAGTCTCGCTACCCGGGTCGCTGGCGCGGATCTGCGTGGCATCCAGGCCCTGGGCCCGCAGGCCGCCGATCAGGCTGGCGGCCATGTTGCCTGCGCCGATAAAGGCAATACGCGTCTTGCTCATGTCGGGTCCTTAAGGAAAAAGAGAGTAGAACATGGATCAGGGCTGCCCGTAATCACGGGCGCCGAACAGGGCGGTGCCGATACGTACCCAGGTCGCGCCCTGGGCGATCGCCGCCTCCAGGTCGTGGCTCATGCCCATGGACAGGGTATCCAGGCCCAGCCCCAGGCCTTCCTGCAACTGGCGCAGGCGAGCGAAGGCTGCTTCCTGTTCGGCGCGCTGGTCGGTGGGCTCGGGAATGGCCATCAGGCCACGCAGGTGCAGGTTGGGCAGGCCGGCGACCGCTGCCGCCAAGGCGGGCAGCTCGGCGGGCGAGCAGCCGGACTTGCTGGCCTCGCCACTGACATTCACCTGTAGGCAGATATTCAGCGGCGCACGGCCCGCCGGGCGTTGCTCGGACAAGCGTTGGGCGACTTTGAGGCGGTCCACGGAATGTACCCAGTCGAAGTGTTCGGCAATGGCCTTGGTCTTGTTCGACTGGATGGGGCCGATGAAGTGCCAGATCAAGGGCAGGTCGCGCAACTCCTGCTGCTTGGCCAGGGCCTCTTGCAGGTAGTTCTCGCCCATGTCGCGCAATCCGGCGGCGTAGGCTTCGCGAATGGCGCTGGCTGGCTTGGTCTTGCTTACGGCCAGCAACTGAACGCTGCCCGGAGCGCGTGAGGCGGCCTTTGCCGCACGATCGATGCGGGCGGCAAGGGCGCCAAGGTTGTCTGCTATGGTGGACATGGATCGCTGCCGGCGGTGAAAGAGTCTGCGGCATTCTACCTGCTTGATGGCCTTTGGGGAGTCTCATGGATGTGACCGACCTGCTGGCCCGCGCGCTGGGCGCGGGTGCTTCCGATGTGCACCTGGCGGTGGGGGAGCCGCCGCTGCTGCGTGTGGATGGCGAATTGCAGCGGCTGGAGTTGCCGCGCCTGACGTCGCAGGCCCTGGAGCAGGGCATGGCGCGTCTTCTCGACCAGCAACACTGCAATGACTGGGCGTCCTGCGATGAGCTTGACCTGGCGCTGAGTGTGCCCGGCGTGGGGCGGGTCAGGGCCAACCTGTTCCGCCAGCGCCAGGGCCTGGCAGCGAGCCTGCGGCTGATTCCCTCGTGCATTCCAGGTGTCGAAGCGCTCGGCCTGGAAGATGTGTTTCGTGTGATGTGTTCGTATCGCGATGGCCTGGTGCTGGTGGGTGGCCCGACCGGCAGCGGCAAGTCGAGCACCCTTGCGGCACTGCTCGACCAGTTGGGCCGCATGCGCGCCGGGCATATCGTCACACTCGAGGACCCGGTCGAATACCTTCAGGCCAGCCAGCGCAGCCTGGTCAGCCAACGGGAAGTCGGGCGAGACACTCGCGACTTTGCCCAGGGCTTGTGCAGCGCCCTGCGCCAGGACCCGGACGTGATCATGATTGGCGAGTTGCGTGACCTGGAAACCATCCGCCTGGCGTTGCGTGCCGCGGAAACCGGGCACTTGGTGCTGGCCACCGTCCACACCCGTTGCGCGGTGGGCAGCATCGACCGGCTGGTGGAGGTGTTCGCCGCCGAGGAGAAAGCGTTGGTGCGCGGCATGCTGGCCGATTCACTGCGCCTGGTGGTGGCGCAGGTGCTGCTCAAGCGGGTCGGCGGTGGCCGGGTGGCGGCGCGGGAGGTGCTGGTGGCGACGCCTGCGGTGCGCAACTTGATCCGCGAGGGGCGCATGGCGCAGTTGGCGTCGGCGATGCAGATGGGTGGGGCGCAGGGGATGGTTACGATGGAGGCGGCCGTGGCGGCGTTGGTGGCCCAGGGCATCATCAATGTGCAGTAGTGAAGCTGCAGGACTCTTCGCGGGCCAGCCCGCTCCTAGAGAATCCGTACGGCCGCACAGGCAGCGCGATCTGGCCGAAAAACTTCTTCAGCGCTTGGCCAGGCGCAGCGCTTCCTGCTCTTTTGGCAGCACCCGCTTGGCCACCACATAGCGTTTATGCCAGAAGGGCTTCTCCAGGCTGTCGATGCTCACCCGCTTGCCCGTCCGGGGCGCATGGATGAACCGGTCATTGCCCAGATAGATGGCCACGTGGTCAACACGGCGGCTCTTGATCTTGAAGAAAATCAGGTCACCCGGCTGAAGGTCGTTGCGTGCAACCTTCACACCGTGGCCCTGGGCCATGGCGTTGGAAGTGCGAGGCAGGTCGACATTGGCGACGTCGTTGAAGGCATACTTGACCAGGCCGCTGCAGTCGAAGCCCTTGCCAGGCGTGCTGCCGCCCCAGCGGTAGGGCGTGCCGAGCTCGTTCACTGCTCGGCTGAGCACTTCGCTGCTTTGCTTGGGCGACATGGCCGCCACTTTTTGCAGTTCGTGGTTCTTGGCGGCATTGGCCGGGCGGTTGCGAACTACTGCCTGCTTGACCGGCGTGCGTTTCACAGTGGCACTGGCGTTGGTCGTGTAGCCAGTAAAACCGTTTGGAAGTCTTTGCTCACGATTGGTGGCGTGGGCGGCCAGGGGTAACAAAAGGCAGAGGGTCAGCCATGTCTTGATCGAAGGCGGCATAGTTGAAGCTCTTTATAAGTGTTGGCGCGCAACTTTATAACAGCTTTTTTGCTCTATTCTGGTCCGTTGGTCGTTTGTTCCGGTGCCATACGTCGGCTCAAAATGAAAAAGTCACATTTTTTCTTAGAAAATTTTCCGCTATTGCAAGAGGTCTAGGCATGCATACCTATCAGCACGGTGCGCCAGCGCACGATACCCACAGCAAAGTCATTGGCTACCTGCTGTGGATCTTCGGTTTCCTTGGGGCGCATCGGTTCTACTACGGCAAGCCGGTCACCGGGACCATCTGGTTCTTTACCCTGGGCCTGCTCGGCATTGGTTGGCTGATCGACCTGTTCCTGATCCCGTCGATGGACCGCGAAGCGGACCTGCGCTTCCAGTCGGGGCGGGTGAACTACAGCGTCGCCTGGATCCTCCTGACCTTCCTGGGGATCTTCGGCGTGCACCGTCTGTACATGGGCAAGTGGATTACTGCGGTGATCTACTTCTTCACCGGCGGGTTGTTCCTGATCGGCGTGCTATATGACTTCTGGACACTGAACACCCAAGCGTCGCTGGTCAACAGCGAGCGGCGCTGAGCCCAGTAAGCAAAAGGCCTTGCCGTCACCGGCAAGGCCTTTTGCTTTATCGCGTCACTGCCGCGTCTGTCGCTGCTGTAGCAGCAGGTTACTGAACCCCGCCCCGGCCAGTTGTTTCTGCGCTACGGTCAGTTGCTCCCGGTTGCTGAACGGGCCGACCAGCACGCGGTACCAGGTCTCATCCTTCACCGTACCGGACTCCACCTTCACCACCTGGCCCAGCAGGATGATCTGCGCGCGCACCTTGTCGGCATCGGCTTCCTTGCGGAACGAGCCGGCCTGCAGGAAGAACAGCGTGGTGGCCGCAGGCTTTATTACCGGCGGCGCTGGTGGTGGGGTTTGCCCCATCAGCGCGGCCTGGGCGCGGGCGGTGTCGATCTTCGCCGCCTCGGCCGGGGTCACCGGCGTGGTCGGTACTGCCGGTACCGGCGGGGTTTTCTCCGGCACGGCCTCAGGAGGCACGATCACCTCGGATTCCGGCAGCAAGGTATAGAAGTCGTACTTGGGCTTCACCGGCTGCTGCGCCGTGGCGGATTTTTCCGCCTCGGCAACCTTGGCCGGCTTCTGCTGCTCGGGCTTGGCGCGCTTGATGTCGTCGCCACCAGGCTCGAGCTTCATCAGGAAGACGATGAAGGCGCCCACGGTAAGGCCGACCGCCAGCCACACCCAGCCCGGAATCGGCTGTTTGGCCGGCGCCTGGTAACGGCTCGCGCCGCGCTTCGGTGCGGGTTTTTTCTTGGCAGCCAACTTACATGCGCTCCAGGGTTTCCAGGCCGAGCAGTTCCAGGCCCTGCTTGAGGGTGCGGCGGGTCACGGCGGTCAGTCGCAGGCGGCTCTGCTGCTGCTCGGGGGTTTCGGCAGTGAGGACCGGGCAGTGCTCATAGAAGCTCGAGAACAGGCCAGCAATGTCGTACAGGTAGCTGCACAGCACGTGCGGGGTGCCTTTTTCGGCCACGTTGTTGAGCACTTCGCCGAACTGGGCCAGGCGGGCACCGAGTTCCTGCTCGTGGCTGGCCGCGAGGACGATCTTGCCGTCGAGGGCGTCCTGTTCTTCCTTGCCCAGTTTGCGGAACACCCCTGCTGCACGGGTGTAGGCATACAACAGGTAAGGTGCGGTGTTGCCCTCGAGGGCAAGCATCAGTTCGAAGTTGAAGCTGTAGTCGCTGGTGCGGTGCTTGGACAGGTCGGCGTACTTGACCGCTCCGATACCGACGACTTCGCCGATCTTGCGCAGTTCGTTCTCGGGCAGGCCAGGGTTCTTCTCCTTGACCACGGTGTAGGCGCGCTCCTTGGCCTCGTTCAGCAGGTCGATCAGCTTGACCGTGCCGCCGTCGCGGGTCTTGAAGGGGCGGCCATCGGCGCCGTTCATGGTGCCGAAGCCCATGTGCTCCATCTGCATCGGATGGCCGAGGAAGCCTGCGCGGCGGGCCACCTCGAACACCTGGTTGAAGTGCAGCGCCTGGCGCTGGTCGACGAAGTACAGCGCGCGGTCGGCCTTGAGCGTGTTGCTGCGGTAGCGCACGGCGGCAAGGTCGGTGGTGGCGTACAGGTAGCCACCGTCGGCCTTCTGCACGATCACCGGCAGGGGCTCGCCTTCGGTGTTCTTGAATTCCTCGAGGAACACGCACTGGGCGCCCTGGCTCTCGACCAGCAGGCCTGCGGCCTTGAGGTCGGCGACCACATTGGCCAGGTCGGCGTTGTAGGCGCTTTCGCCCATCACATCGGCCATGGTCAGCTTGACGTTGAGCAGCTCGTAGGTTTTCTGGCAGTGCGACAGGGAGATGTCCTTGAAGCGCGTCCACAGGGCCATGCAATCCGGGTCGCCGGCTTGCAGCTTGACCACAAGGCCACGGGCGCGGGTGGCGAACTCCTCCGACTCGTCGAAGCGCTTCTTCGCGGCACGGTAGAAATTCTCCAGGTCAGACAGCTCGTCGCTGGTGATCGGGTTTTCTTCGAGATAGGCCAGCAGCATGCCGAACTGGGTGCCCCAGTCGCCCACATGGTTCTGCCGGATCACTTCGTCGCCGAGGAACTCCAGTACCCGCGCGACGCTGTCGCCGATGATGGTCGAGCGCAGGTGGCCAACGTGCATTTCCTTGGCCAGGTTCGGTGCCGACATGTCGACCACCACCTTCTCGGCGCTGCCGGCCTTGCGCACGCCCAGGTGAGCATCGGCCAGGGCGGCGTCCAGGCGCTGGGCCAGGGCATCGGTATTCTGGAAGAAGTTCAGGAAGCCGGGGCCGGCGATCTCGACCTTGCTGATGTCGGCACTGGCCGGCAGGGCGGCGATGATCTTGTCGGCCAGGTCGCGCGGCTTCATGCGCGCGGGCTTGGCCAGCATCATGGCGATGTTGCTGGCGAAGTCGCCGTGGGTCTTGTCGCGAGCGTTTTCCACCTGGATCGCCGGGGTCAGGCCTTCAGGCAACGCACCGTCGGCGACGAGTTGGGTGAGGGCTTGCTGGATCAGCTGGCGAATGGTGTCTTTCATCGGGATCTCTTTTCGACCGCAAGCGCGGTGGGGCGCTTCGATGCGCAGGTGGAAAAACGGGGCATTATCCGTGGCTGGGGCGTGGTTGCCAACCTTTGGGGGCATTCAATAAAGGTCGACAGGGTCCACATCCAGTGACCAGCGCACCTGGCGCCCCGATGGCATCTGTTCCAACACTAGCAGCCAGCTGCTTATCAGGCGATGCAGCGCCGCCCGGGCATTGGCCTGGATCAGCAACTGCGCGCGGAAGCGTCCGGCCCGGCGTTCCATCGGAGCCGGAACCGGCCCCAATAGTTCGATGCCCTGCGCGCCTTGTTCGGCCAGCAGGCGTTCTGCGCCCGCGCAGGCCTCGTCGAGAAAGCCCTCGGCCTGGCCCGGTTTGTGCGCCTCGGCGCGCAGCAGCGCCAGATGCGAGAACGGCGGCAGGCCCGCCGCCCGTCGCTCGCTCAGCGCCTGCTCGGCGAAGGCGAAGTAGCCCTGCTCGGTCAACTGCACCAGCAGTGGGTGTTCGGCCAGGTGGGTCTGCACGATCACCTTGCCGGGCTCATCGGCACGTCCAGCGCGTCCGGCCACCTGCACGATCAGCTGGGCCATGCGCTCGCTGGCGCGGAAATCGCCAGAGAACAGGCCGCCGTCGGCATCGAGGATGGCCACCAGGGTCACCTTGGGGAAGTGGTGACCTTTGGCCAGCATCTGCGTGCCCACCAGGATGCTTGGCTGGCCGCGCTGGATGGTAGAGAACAGCTGCTGCATGGCGTCCTTGCGCGAGGTGCTGTCGCGGTCCACCCGCAGCACCGGGTACTGCGGGAACAAGGTCTTCAGGCGCTCTTCGGCGCGCTCGGTGCCGGCCCCTACCGGACGCAGGTCAACGTGCGCGCACTGTGGGCATTGCAGCGGCAGGCGCTCGTCATAGCCGCAGTGGTGGCAGCGCAGCACGCCGGAGCGTTGGTGCACGGTCATCCGCGCATCGCAACGCGGGCATTCGGACAACCAGCCACAGTCGTGGCACAGCAGCGTGGGTGCGAAGCCGCGACGGTTGAGGAACACCAGCACCTGCTGGCCGGCCTCCAGGGTCTGGCCGATGGCCTGTTGCAGCGGGCCACTGATGCCGCTGTCCAGCGGGCGGCTGCGTACATCCAGGCGCAGGAAGCGCGGCTGGCGCGCACCGCCCGCCCGCTGGTTCATGCGCAGCAGGCCGTAGCGGCCAGTGTGGGCATTGTGCAGGCTTTCCAGCGAGGGTGTGGCCGAGCCCAGCAGGATCGGGATGTTCTCCTGGTGCGCACGCACCACCGCCAGGTCGCGGGCGTGGTAGCGCAGGCCTTCCTGCTGTTTATAGGAGCCGTCGTGTTCCTCGTCGATGATGATCAACCCTGGGTTCTTCATCGGGGTGAACAGCGCCGAGCGGGTGCCGATGATGATGTCGGCCTCGCCATCGCGCGCTGCGAGCCAGGCGTCCAGGCGTTCGCGGTCGTTGACCGCCGAGTGCAGAAGGGCGATGCGGGCGTTGAAGCGCTGTTCGAAGCGCGCCAGGGTCTGCGGCCCGAGGTTGATCTCGGGGATGAGGATCAATGCCTGCTTGCCGGCCTCCAGCGTCTCGCGGATCAGTTGCAGGTAGACCTCGGTCTTGCCGCTGCCGGTCACCCCGGCCAGCAGGAAAGCATGGAAGCTGCCGAACCCGGAACGCACGGCTTCGAACGCCGCGCGCTGTTCTTCGTTTAGCGGCAGCTCCGGCTGCGCCAGCCAATGCTCGTGGCGTGCGCTGGGAAGATGGCGGCGTACCTCGACTTGCACCAGGTCCTTGGCCAGCAGCAGGTCCAGGCTGTCCTTGTTCAGGCCAAGCTTGCCCAGCACGCTGTGCGCCACGCCATGGGGATGCTGGGCGAGCGCTTGCAGAGCCTCGCGCTGGCGCGGCGCGCGGGCGATGCGCGGATCGTCCAGGCGCGCGCCCTGGACGGCGTGCCAGAACCGCTCCTGGCGCACTTCGGCGGGCTCGCCCTGGCGCAGCAGCACCGGCAGCGCCCAGCTCAAGGTGTCCCCCAGGCTGTGCTGATAATACTGGGCAGTCCACAGGCACAGCTTGAACAGCGCAGGAGGCAGGGGCGAAACCGGGTCGAGCAGCTTGCTGGCCGGCTTGAGCTTGTCGGCGGGCACCTCGCTCTGCTCGCATACCTCCACCAGCACGCCGATCATCTCGCGTCGCCCGAACGGCACCCGAATGCGCATCCCCGGTGTCAGCGGCTGGCGCGCCATGGCGGCCGGTGCCCGATAGTCGAACAGGCGACGCAGGGGCGAGGGCAGGGCAAGGCGCAAGATGACGTCGGACACGCGGAAGTTCTCTGGAGGGTATTTCGGGGTTGTCGCTCGATCCGGCGAGCCTAGCAGACGACGGTCGGTGCAAGCGACAACTTGCGCTGGCGCCTCGCTCTGGTATTATTCGCCGCCTAATTACGTGCGGTATTCAACAATGGTGTTGGATGGCGGCACGCAGCCGAGGAAGTGACCATGAAAGCAGATATTCATCCGAACTACGAAGTAGTTGCAGTCACCTGCAGCTGCGGCAACAAATTCGAAACCCGTTCGACCCTGGCCAAGCCGCTGGCGATCGACGTGTGCTCCCAGTGCCACCCGTTCTACACTGGCAAGCAGAAAGTCCTGGACACCGGTGGTCGCGTACAGAAGTTCGCCGATCGCTTCGGTATGTTCGGTACCAAGAAGTAATCATGCGCACAGCGAGCCCGTCGGGTTTCGCGTCGTGGCAAAAGAAGGCGCCCCTTGTGGGCGCCTTTTTTGTCGGCCTGATCTGGCATTTCCCGGCCCTGGCCTTTTGCCCGCTGCCGGACAAGCACCAGGTGGTGGCGGTGCGCCAAGTGGTCGACGGCGATACCGTGCGTCTGAGCGATGGGCGCAGCGTGCGGATGATTGGTATCAATGCCCCGGAAATCGGTCGCAAAGGGCGCGCCAGCGAGCCCTATGCCGAGCTGGCCAAGCGCCGTCTGCAAGCGTTGATCAAGGCCAGCGATGGGCGCGTCGCGCTGGTGCCGGGCAGAGAGGCCAAGGACAAGTACGGTCGCACCTTGGCGCACATCTATGCACGCAATGGCGACAATCTCGAAGCACAACTGCTGAGCGAAGGCCTTGGCTACCGCGTTGCCGTGGCGCCCAACGTGCAATTGACCGGGTGCCAGCAGCAAGCCGAGCGCGTGGCGCGGCAGGCGCGTATAGGGGTGTGGCGGCAGTCGCCGGTGGTGCGGGCGGGGCAGCTGAAGCAATCGGGGTTTGCGGTGATCGGCGGCAAAGTGACGGCAATCGAACGTAACCAGGCCGGTTTCTGGCTGGAAATGGACGGGGGTTTGGTGCTGCAGGTACCCGCTCGTCTGCGCCAGCACTTCCCCTCGGGCTTCTTCGATAATCTCAAGGGGCGGCAGGTCGAGGCGCGGGGTTGGGTGCTGGACCGTTCCCGCAAGGGTGCTCTAAAACCGGGCCAGAGACGTTGGCTATTGCCGCTCACCGACCCGAGCATGCTCGAGCGAATCTCCAGCTAAAAAATTGTAGACATTTAAGTTTGCAATTGTACACACTGAAGTCCGTGCGCCCCGTGGGTTGTAGCATAAAGTCGTAGGCCAGAGGCCTTGACACATGTGACCGGTCAGTCTTGTCGCTCTCCGGCTCTTTGCGTATCCTCGGCGGTCCGTCAGAACAGTAAACAAGCGGAATGCCCATCATGTCAGACCTGAAAACCGCCGCTCTCGAATACCACGCTCAACCCCGCCCGGGGAAACTGAGCGTCGAGCTCACCAAGCCCACCGCCACCGCCCGCGACCTCGCCCTGGCCTATAGCCCAGGCGTCGCCGAGCCTGTGCGCGAGATCGGCCGTGACCCCGAGCTGGCCTACCAATACACCGGCAAGGGCAACCTGGTCGCGGTGATCTCCGATGGCACCGCCATCCTCGGTCTGGGCGACCTCGGCCCGCTGGCCTCCAAGCCGGTCATGGAAGGCAAGGGCGTTCTGTTCAAGCGTTTCGCCGGTGTCGACGTTTTCGACATCGAAGTCGAGTCGGAAAGCCCGCAGGCCTTCATCGACACCGTCCGTCGCATCTCCATCACCTTCGGCGGCATCAACCTCGAAGACATCAAGGCACCTGAGTGCTTCGAGATCGAGCGCGCCCTGATCGAGCAGTGCGACATCCCGGTTTTCCACGACGACCAGCACGGCACCGCGATCGTTACCGCCGCCGGCATGATCAACGCCCTGGAAATCGCCGGCAAGAAGCTCGAAGAAGCGAAGATCGTCTGCCTGGGTGCCGGCGCTGCCGCCATCTCCTGCATGAAGCTGCTGGTGAGCATGGGCGCCAAGGTCGAGAACATCTACATGATCGACCGCAGCGGCGTGATCCACGCTGGCCGTGACGACCTGAACCAGTACAAGGCCCAGTTCGCCCACGCCACCGACAAGCGCACCCTGGCCGATGCCCTGCAAGGCGCAGACGTGTTCGTCGGCCTGTCCGGCCCGAACCTGCTGAGCCCGGAAGGCTTGAAGTCGATGGCCGCCAACCCGATCGTGTTCGCCTGCTCGAACCCCGACCCAGAAATCAAGCCGGAGCTGGCCCACGAGACCCGCAGCGACGTAATCATGGCTACCGGTCGTTCCGACTACCCGAACCAGGTCAACAACGTGCTGGGCTTCCCGTTCATCTTCCGCGGTGCCCTGGACGTGCGTGCCAAGCGCATCAACGAAGAAATGAAGATCGCCGCCGCCATTGCTCTGAAAGACCTGGCCAAGCTGCCGGTGCCGAAGGAAGTGTGCGACGCCTACAACGTCCAGGCCCTGGAATTCGGCCGTGAGTACATCATTCCGAAGCCGCTGGACCCACGCCTGATCACCGTCGTTTCCGACGCCGTGGCCAAGGCAGCCATCGAGTCCGGCGTTGCTACCCTGCCGTATCCGAAGCACTACCCGCTCAAGAGCGTGGATGACGTGTTCAACGGCTGATGCCGTAGCGTCATGAAAAAAGCCCCGGTTTCTGAGAACCGGGGCTTTTTTGTCTCTGCGGTTTGTGCGGGTCTGGTTAGAACAGGTCCATCGGCGCCGCTTCATCCGCAGGCAGTGGGCTGCCTGGAATCGCCCCGTTGCCCAGTTCATCCACCGAAGGCGGCGAGTCTTCGGCCTTGAACAGTTCGAAGTAGGCATTTGGCGTGCTCGGCGTGGCGGCGCGGCCGCTCACCGGGTCGACCCGCAGGCTGAGGATTCCCTCGGGCTCTGCCGGGGCGTGCTCGGGCTTGTCCTTGAGCGCTGCGCCCATGAAGCGCATCCAGATCGGCAAGGCCACCGTGCCGCCATATTCGCGACGACCCAGGGTTTCCGGCTGGTCGAATCCAACCCACACGGTGGTGATGTAGTCGGCGTTGTAGCCAGAGAACCAGGCGTCCTTGGACTCGTTGGTGGTGCCGGTCTTGCCAGCCAGGTCGGCACGGCCAAGGGCCAGGGCGCGACGGCCAGTACCGCGCTTGATCACGTCCTGGAGCATGCTGGTGAGGATGTAGCTGGTGCGCTCATCGATGATGCGCTCGGCTGCTACTGGGGTTTGTGGCGCCGGAGCGGTCTGGCCGTACACCGAAGGCGCAGCGTCTGGCTGCGCTGCGGTAGTGATCGGCTGTTCGGGCGCAGCGAGACCTGCCTGGTCCTGGTTGCCTTGCATGGCTCGCGCTGGGTTGGCAGTGAACAAGGTCTCGCCGTTGCGGCTCTCGATGCGCTCGATCAGGTAAGGGCTGATCTTGTAGCCGCCATTGGCAAAGCTGCTCCAGCCCGTGGCGATTTCCATCGGCGTCAGGGTCGCTGTGCCCAGGGCCAGGGACAGGTTGCGCGGCAGGTCCTGCTTGTTGAAGCCGAACTTGGCGATGTAGTCGATGGTGCTGTCTACGCCCATGGCCTGCAACAGGCGGATCGACACCAGGTTGCGCGACTTGTACAACGCCTCGCGCATGCGGATCGGGCCGAGGAAGGTGTTGGTGTCGTTCTTCGGCCGCCAGACTTTGTCCAGGTATTCATCGACGAATACGATCGGCGCGTCGTTTACCAGGCTGGCGGCGGTGTAGCCGTTGTCCAGCGCCGCACTATAGATGAAGGGTTTGAAGCTCGAGCCTGGCTGGCGTTTGGCCTGCATGGCGCGGTTGTAGTTGCTCTGCTCGAACGAGAAGCCGCCGACCAGGGCGCGAATCGCGCCGTCGTGCGGGTCCAGGGTTACCAGCGCGCTTTGCGCAACGGGTACCTGGCTGAACTTGAGCTTGCCGTCTTCAAGGCGCTGCACGCGGATCAGGTCGCCGACCTGGGCCACTTCGGCGGGCGACTGTGGCGAGCGGCCCTGGGAGTTGCTGTTGATGAATGGTCGTGCCCATTTCATCGTGTCCCAGGCCACGTCCTGTTCCTGGCCCCCGCGCGTCAGGACCTTCAGACCGCTGCGCTCTACCTGGGTGACGATGGCCGGTTCCAGGCCGCCGAGGCTGCGTTGCTTGCTCAGTTCCTGCTGCCAGGCGGCGAGGTTCTTGCCCGGGTGGCGGGCCTCGGGGCCGCGGTAGCCGTGGCGCTCGTCGTATTCCGAGAGCCCGTTGAGCACCGCGCTGTTGGCCATTTCCTGCATGTTGCTGGGCACCGTGGTGGTCACCCGGAAACCTTCGGTATACGCCTCGCTGCCGTAGCGACCGACCATTTCGGCACGGGCCATTTCGGCCACGTAGGGCGCGCTCACCTCTGGCGTCGGCACGTGGTAGCTGGCGTTCAGCGGCTCGGCCAGAGCGGCCTGGTAGCTGGCGTCGTCGATCTTGCCCAGCCGGTGCATGCGGCCGAGGATCCAGTCGCGACGTTCCTTGGCGCGCACCGGGTTGGCCAGCGGGTTGAAGCGCGACGGCGCCTTGGGCAACCCGGCGATCATCGCCATCTGCGCCAGGCTCACATCGCGGATCGACTTGCCGTAGTACACCTGAGCCGCCGCCTCGATGCCGTAGGCGCGGTTGCCCAGGTAGATCTTGTTGACGTACAGCTCGAGGATCTCGTCCTTGGTCAGTTCGCGCTCGATCTGCAAGGCCAGGAGAATTTCGTTGGTCTTGCGCGAGAAGCTGCGTTCGCTGCTGAGGAAGAAGTTCTTGGCCACCTGCATGGTGATGGTGCTGCCGCCGGTCTGGATATGACCTGACTTCACCAATTGGGTCGCGGCGCGCATGAGGCTGCCCGGGTCGACCCCGTAGTGATTGAGGAAATTGTCGTCCTCGGCTGACAGAAGTGCCTGGATGAACTGTGGGGGAATTTCCGCGAAGCGGATCGGCGAGCGGCGCATTTCGCCGAACTCGGCAATCAGCTTGCCGTCGCTGCTGTACACCCTCAGGGGTATCTGCAACTGGATGCTTCTGAGCGACTCGACCGAGGGCAGGCTGGGACTAAGATACAGAAACGCACCGCTCACACCGAGTACGAGCGCACAGATGACTGCGACGAAAGACCACCAGAAGAACTTCAGCAGGCGTATCAAGGCTTTTGGGTGTCCAGGTTGTGAAGTGGGTTGCGCGCGGGGCCGGCGGACAGGGAAAAACGCTGGGCATTATAAGCATTTTTCGCTTCACCGGGTGACCGCCCGGGCGAGGCGCGGCCGGTGGCATACAGGTATCGACCGGCCGTCACGATGAAAAGGGAACGACGATGCTAGGACGCTGCGGCAAGGATGCCGGTTCACTCCTGGGGGTGGAAATCGCCCCGGACTCCATTCGGATGCTTCAATTGCAGCGCGCCCGGGGCCGCAATCGCGTATCAGCCTGGGCCCGGCAAGCATTGCCCGTGCCGTTGCACGGTGACTGGCTCGAACAGCCCGAACTGGTGGCTGCCTTGCGCGAGGCGCATGCCGGTTGTGGCAGTGGCCACCCGCGCCTGGCGATGGCCCTGCCGGGCACACAGGTGATTTGCAAGCGGCATACCTTACCGCTCGGGCTGTGCGAGTTCGAGCAGGAAGCGTACCTGCTGGCCGAGGCGCAGGGCCTTTTCCCCTTTCCGCTGGACGACCTGGCCCTGGACTTCCAGGTATTGGGGACGGCCCGCAACGCGCCCGACAAGCTGGAGGTGCTGGTTGCCGCGTGCCGCCACAGCACGCTGGAGCGCCTGTCGCTCAGGCTCGAGGCGGCTGGCCTTGAGTTGGGGGCGGTCGAGGTCGATAGCATCGCCCTGGCGCGTGCAGCGTCACTGGCATCGTCCGGCGCGCCGTCGAGGCGGCTTCTGCTGCTCGAGGCCGATGGCATGGCGTTGCATACGTGGCCTGACGGGCCGCTGCCGATACGTCATGCAAGGCGTTGGAGTGGTGCAGGGGACTCTGCGCAGCGCCTGGACGATATCCAGCGTTTGCTGGCCATCGGTAGCCCTTTGCTGGCCGGCGACACGCTTCTGGTTGCGGGTGGCGCGGCCAACCAGGCGTGGGTTGAGGCGATGACCGAGCACCTGGGCGTTGCCTGCGAGCTTGCGCAGCCGCTGCGTGGTTTGGACCTTGGGGCCTTCGAGCGCTCCCAGGCGTTGGCCCAGGCATCTGCTTCGATGACCCTTGCGTGTGGCTTGGCGTTGGGGGCTGTTCGATGAACGTGCGGCTCAACCTCCTGCCTTGGCGTGAACGAAAGCGGCTGGCGACCTTGCAAAGGTTTCGCCTCGCCTTGATGGCCAGCCTGCTGGCAGCCTTCGTCGGGGTGATGGTGATCGATCGGCTCGCACATCTACGCCTGAAGCAGCAGGCCATGGCCAATGCAGCACGGGAAACCCAGGTGCGTAGTCTGGATGCGACGTTGCGAAGCCTCGATGAAGCTGGTGCCAGCCTGGCGATGGTGCACGCGCAACACGCAAAGCTGGCGGGGTTGCGCACGGGGCAAGAAGGCGTGGCGCAGTTGCTGCTGGATATCGAGCAGGCACTACTGCCGGGCATGCGCTTGACGGTTGTGCAGTTGCAAGACGAACAGTTGTCGCTCAGTGGCCTGGCGGTTTCCTCTGCCGTGCTGGCGCAGTTCATGCGTGACCTGCAACGCTCCCCCACCTTGCATGGGCTGGAGCTCAAGCGCGTGCAGGGGCTACCCGGTGGGGATGGTTTCCTGTTGACCGCTCGCCTCAAGGCGTTCGCTTCGTGAATGCCGGGTTGATAGCGAGAGTGCGCGAATACGTCGTGCACTCGCGCAGGTCCAGGTACTTGGTCATCCTGGGTGTGCTGGTTGGCGCACTCGTGCTTGGGTATCTCTTTCGCTTGCACGAGGTGCGCGAGGCCTACCGCCAGGCAGTGGCAGATACGCGGTCTCTTGAGCAGGTGCGGGAGGCCAAGGCCGCTGAAGTCGTTGGCCGCGAGCACCTGAACGAAGCGTTGGCGCTGGCCCGGGCGCGGTTGCAGGACGCTCGTTGGCGCCTGTCGGCGGGGGCAGGCATGGAGGACTTGCTCGAACACGTGGCGGCTTCCGGGCGAACCTACGGCCTGACGCTCGAGCGCTTCGAGAGCGAGGTGCCGATCAGGGAAGACGATTACCTGCGGATTCCTTTGCAAATGTCCGTGTCGGGCCGTTACCAGGGCTTGCGGATGTGGCTGGAGGAATGGGGGCGGCAGATGCGCACGCTCCAGGTTTCCAGCCTGTCGATGAGCGAGGTGGACGGGCAGGAAGGGCAATTGCAACTGCAGCTGGCAGTGCACGCGTTTCACGCCGGCGAAGCGTTGCCGAGTCCGGCATCGCTGGTGGATGAACCTGCCCATATCGCCTTGCCGGCCCCCCGTGTAGACCCATTCGTACCCTGGTCGTCACGCCAGGCGGTGGAGGGTTTGGTAGGCGTCCCCGTGGAGCAACTGCAGATGGTCGGCAGCCTGTCTCGTGACGGGCGCATCCATGCCTTGCTGGAGTTTTCAGGGCGCCTCCACCGGGTCACCGAGGGCGATCGGCTGGGGCGTGACGACGGTGTCGTGGCGCAAATCGACGAGGGCCGGCTGGAAATCCGCGAGCGCGTGTTCGTTGCGGGTCGTTGGCAGGGGCGCTCGAGGTATCTGGTATTGCGCGGGCACAAAGACCAGGAGGTCATGGATGAGCGTAAGGTTGCTGTTGGCATGGGTGATGACCCTGGGCCTGTCGATGGGCGTTTCGGCGAAGGTCTATAAAGGAGAGCCGCTGTCGCTGAATTTCCAGGATGTGGAGGTGCGCTCGGTGTTGCAGGTACTGGCTGACTACGCCGGTATCAATCTGGTAGCCAGTGACAGTGTGCAGGGCAACGTCACCCTGCGCTTGCAGGACGTCCCTTGGGATCAGGCCCTCGACCTGGTGCTGCGCAGCAGGGGCCTGGCCCGACGCGAGGAAGGCAACGTGCTGTTGGTCGCGCCTGCCGCAGAGCTGGCCGAACAGTCTCGCGAGGCCCGCCTGGGCCAGGCCTGGGATGCCCAGTTGCAGCCTTTGCAGCGGGAGTTGCTGTCGATTCATCACGCCGACGCCGGCGAGCTGGCCGAATTGTTGCTGGCCAGCCTCGCCGATGACGGCATCCTCGCCGGGCGGGGCAGCCTGAGCGTGGATACGCGCACCAACACGCTGGTCGTCACGCAGCCTGCCGAGCGCCTCAGCGAACTGCGCAAACTGGTCGAGCAACTGGATGTGCCGGTACGCCAAGTGATGATCGAGGCCCGGATCGTCGAGGCCAATGTCGACTTTGACAAGGCGCTCGGGGTGCGCTGGGGAGGCCAGCCGGGGGCCGCGTCGAGGTTGGCTGGCGACGCGTTCGTCGACCTGGGCGTCGCACAGGCCACATCAGGCATTGGGTTGGGCGTGCTGCGGGGGGATGTGCTGCTGGACCTTGAGCTCACCGCCATGGAAAAGAGCGGTAACGGCGAAATCATCTCTCAGCCCAAGGTAGTCACCGCCGACAAGGAAACCGCGCGCATCCTCAAGGGCACCGAGGTGCCCTACCAGCAATCCACCCGTAGCGGCGCCACCTCCGTGGCGTTTCGCGAGGCGTCGCTGTCATTGGAGGTGACGCCGCAGATCACCCCGGATGGCAAGGTCATCATGGCGGTGCGGGTGACCAAGGACGAGCCCGACTACGTCAATGCCCTCGACAACGTGCCGCCTATCCGCAAGAACGAGGTCAACGCCAAGGTTCGCGTGGCCGATGGCGAGACGATTGTGATCGGCGGCGTGTATTCGACGTCGCAAAACAATATCGTCGACAAGGTGCCATTTCTTGCCGATCTGCCGTATGTTGGACGGCTGTTTCGACGCGATGTACTACAAGAGAAAAAATCCGAGCTGCTGGTCTTCCTGACTCCGCGTATCATGGGTGACCAGGCGATTGCTGTGAGTCGTTGATTCTGTGCGAAATTTGATACTTGTGGGGCCCATGGGTGCTGGAAAGAGCACCATCGGTCGCCTTCTGGCCAAAGAGCTGCGCCTGCCGTTCAAGGATTCCGACAAGGAAATCGAGCTGCGAACCGGCGCCAATATCCCGTGGATCTTCGACAAGGAAGGCGAGCCGGGCTTTCGTGATCGCGAACAGGCCATGATCGCCGAGCTCAGCGCCCTTGATGGCGTGGTGCTGGCGACCGGCGGCGGTGCGGTGATGCGCGATGCCAACCGTGCCGCATTGCGCGAGGGCGGGCGGGTGATCTATCTGCACGCCTCGGTGGAGCAGCAGGTCGGCCGCACCGCGCGTGACCGCAATCGGCCGCTGCTGCGCACCGCCAACCCCGAGGCGACCCTGCGTGCCCTGCTGGAGGCGCGCGACCCGCTCTATCGCGAGATCGCCGACCTGGTGGTGGAAACCGACGAACGGCCACCGCGTATGGTGGTGCTCGACATCCTCGAGCGCCTGGAGCAGTTGCCGCCCCGCTAACCCGGGACTATCCTCGGCGACCAGCGCCGAGCCGAGCTTGTACGTGACCGCGCGGGTCGCTCACTGAGGCCGCGCCAGAAGATATTGTGGGGATACATGCAGACACTTAAGGTCGACCTGGGCGAACGTAGCTACCCGATCTACATTGGCGAGGGCTTGCTTGACCAGCCCGAACTGCTGGCACCGCACATTGCCGGGCGGCAGGTCGCTATCGTCTCCAACGAAACCGTCGCCCCCCTGTACCTCGAGCGCCTCTCTCGCACCCTGGGTGCTTATAAGGTATTGCCGGTGGTGCTTCCCGACGGCGAAGCCTTCAAGAACTGGGAAACGCTACAGTTGATCTTCGACGCCCTGCTCGGCGCCCGCCATGACCGGCGCACCACCGTGGTGGCGTTGGGCGGCGGGGTGATCGGCGACATGGCCGGTTTCGCGGCCGCTTGCTACCAGCGCGGTGTCGATTTCATCCAGGTGCCGACCACCCTGCTGTCCCAGGTGGACTCGTCGGTGGGCGGCAAGACCGGTATCAACCACCCGCTGGGCAAGAACATGGTGGGCGCCTTCTATCAGCCCAACGCGGTGCTGATCGACACCGCCAGCCTGCGCACCCTGCCGCCCCGCGAGCTGTCTGCGGGCCTTGCAGAGGTCATCAAGTACGGCCTGATCTGCGATGAGCCGTTCCTGGGCTGGCTGGAAGATCACATGGCCGGCTTGCGCAAGCTTGAGCCCGTCGCCCTGACCGAGGCCATCCGCCGCTCCTGCGCTGCCAAGGCCGCAGTGGTCGGTGCCGATGAGCGCGAGTCCGGCGTACGTGCCACCCTGAACCTTGGCCACACCTTCGGCCACGCGATCGAGACCCATATGGGCTACGGGGTGTGGCTGCATGGCGAGGCCGTCTCTGCCGGGACCGTAATGGCCCTGGAAATGTCCATGCGCCTGGGCTGGATCGACCAGTCGGCGCGTGATCGCGGAATTCGCCTGTTGCAGGATGCAGGCTTGCCGGTGGTGCCACCACAGGAAATGACCCCGGCGCATTTCATGGAGCATATGGCGGTCGACAAGAAGGTACTCGACGGACGCTTGCGCCTGGTGCTGTTGCGCCAGATGGGCGAGGCCGTGGTAACCGACGACTATCCGAAAGAGATTCTTCAGGCCACCTTGGCAGCGGACTACCGCGCTATCGTGGCGCAGCTTTGAGGTTGTGACAGCGCAATGACCAGTTTGCATGCCGATGAGGCGTTTCTCGACCACTACCAGTTGAGCCACGATCCGTTTGCGCCACGTGTGCCCGGCTTCAAGTTCTTCCCGGCCCAGCGCAAGCCAGTGCTCGGTCAACTGCATCACCTGGCCCGCTATAGCCAGCTGATGCTGGTGGTCACAGGACCCGTGGGCAGCGGCAAGACCTTGCTGCGCCAGGCCCTTGTGGCCAGCACCAATAAACAGTCGGTGCAGAGCGTGGTGGTTTCCGCGCGCACTGCAACCGACGCCGCCAGCGTGCTGGGCCAGGTTGCCCAGGCGCTGAACGTGGCCCAGGTCGAAGTACAGGCGATCCTGTCCCAGGTGGTGCAGCTGGCGCTGACCGGGCAGGAAGTCTATCTATTGGTGGACGACGCGGAACAACTCGACGAGTCGGCACTCCAAGCGTTGCTGGAGCTGGCCGGGGGCGTGCCGGAAGGTCGCCCGCATGTGTTCCTGTTTGGCGAGCCATCGCTGATCGCAGGGCTGGAAGAGCTCAATGTCGAGGAAGAACGCTTCCACATCGTCGAGCTCGCGCCCTATAGCGAGGAGGAGACCCGCGAGTACCTTGAGCAGCGCCTGGAAGGCGCAGGCCGGGGCATCGAGGTGTTCACCCGCGAGCAGATCGTCGACATTCATGAAAACTCCGACGGCTGGCCAGGAAACATCAACCAGGTCGCCCGCGATACCTTGATCGAAACCATGATCGCCAGCCGTACAACGGCGAAGCGACCATCCATGGGGTTCAAAATGCCTATGAAACACGTGCTCGCGCTGTCTGCTGTCGTCGTGGTGGCTGTCGCAGCCGCAGTCCTGATGCCCAAGAAAAGCGACAAGGCGCCAACCGACGCACCTGCCGCGCAGGCCCAGTTGCCGCTGGGCCAGGGCGGCCAATCCGGTAGCGGTAGCCCAGCCATCGAGTTCTCTGGCAATTCGCAGCCGATGCCATTGCCACTGGTAGGGCAGTCGCAGCCCGTGATGCGCGAGCCGTTGGCCCAGGCGGCAGGTATGGGCGATGGTGAGGAGGGTGGCCCTGCGGGAGACACCGCGCTGCAACCGTCCGCACCATCCGCCGCTGTTCCGCCAACGGTCACCACCACTGCACCACCGCAAGGTGCAACCGCTGGCCCGGCGCCGACGCCGGCTCAGCCGATCGCCGCTGCGCCTTCGGTTGCGCCGACGCAAAACCCGGTTGCAACCCAGCCTGCGAAGCCGGTTGCGCCTGCACCCGCCAAACCAGCGCCTACCCAGGTTGCCAGCGCCAAGCCAGCAGACAAACCCGCTGCCGGTGGCGCGGGCAACAGCAGCTGGTATGCAGGCCAGAAACCCGGGAACTACGTGGTGCAGATCCTCGGTACCAGCTCCGAAGCCTCAGCCCAGTCGTTCATCAAGGAGCAGGGTGGCGACTATCGCTACTTCAAGAAAACCCTGCAGGGCAAGCCGCTGTATGTGGTCACCTATGGCAGTTTCGCCAACCGTGATGCGGCCGCAGCGGCAATCAAGAACTTGCCAGCCAAGGTCCAGGCTGGTAAACCTTGGCCTCGTACTGTCGCCAGCGTCCAACAAGAGCTGGCCACGGCCCGCTGAAACCTTCCGGGTGGCACCACCCCGCCGCCCAGTTGCTGAGCGAATCCCGGATACCGACCAGCCTGCTGCGCTTGTGCGCGGCAGGCTTTTCTGTCCCAGACTGCCGGCCAAAAGCCTTTCGTAGCAGTCACGTCTGAATCGCTTCAGATCGAAGCCAAGCCGCATCACGGCCCAGGGCTCAAAAACATTCAAAAATGCGACATAAATTTTCAACGATGCGTCGTTAAAATTTGTGAGCTTCCCTGTCGCTGTGCAACAATGGTTTCCCATTGCCCACCGCAAAAAGCTGGCATTCGACTGGCGTGGATGGTAAGTGGTTGTACTAAAAAGAGATTTGCCTTGGTTGAGAGGCGAACCTGGTGAGAAAGTGTCTATGAAAACAGGTCTGTACCATCCCGAAGAATTCAAGGATAACTGTGGTTTCGGCCTGATTGCCCACATGACGGGCGAGCCGAGCCACCACCTTCTGCAAACTGCCGTCGAGGCCCTTACCTGCATGACCCATCGCGGTGGGATCAACGCAGACGGCAAGACCGGTGACGGTTGTGGCCTGCTCATGCAGAAGCCCGACCAGTTCCTGCGCGCCGTGGCCCAAGAGCACTTCACTGTCGAGCTGCCCAAGCAGTACGCCGTCGGCATGGTGTTCTTCAACCAGGACCCGGTCAAAGCCGAAGCCGCCCGTGCCAACATGGACCGCGAGATCCTGGCTGCCGGCCTGACCCTGGTGGGCTGGCGCAAGGTGCCGATCGACACCAGCGTCCTTGGCCGCCTGGCCCTGGAGCGCCTGCCGCAGATCGAGCAGGTGTTCATTGGTGGCGAAGGCCTGAGCGACCAGGAACTGGCAATCAAGCTGTTCAGTGCCCGTCGTCGTTCGTCGGTGGCCAACGCCCACGACGCCGACCACTACATCTGCAGCTTCTCGCACAAGACCATCATCTACAAAGGCCTGATGATGCCGGCGGATCTTACCGCCTTCTATCCAGACCTCAGCGACGAGCGCCTGAAAACCGCGATCTGCGTGTTCCACCAGCGCTTCTCCACCAATACCCTGCCAAAATGGCCGCTGGCTCAGCCGTTCCGTTTCCTCGCCCACAACGGCGAGATCAACACCATCACCGGCAACCGCAACTGGGCCATGGCCCGTCGCACCAAGTTCGCCAACGACCTGATTCCCGACCTCGAAGAGCTTGGCCCGCTGGTCAACCGCGTGGGCTCGGACTCCTCGAGCATGGACAACATGCTCGAGCTTATGGTTACCGGCGGCATCGACCTGTTCCGCGGTGTGCGCATGCTGGTACCGCCAGCCTGGCAGAACGTCGAGACCATGGACGCCGACCTGCGCGCCTTCTACGAATACAACTCCATGCACATGGAGCCGTGGGATGGCCCGGCCGGTATCGTCATGACCGAAGGCCGCCACGCGGTGTGCCTGCTCGACCGCAATGGTCTGCGCCCGGCGCGGTGGGTCACCACCAAGAATGGCTACATCACCCTGGCTTCGGAAATCGGCGTTTGGAACTACCAGCCCGAAGACGTCGTCGCCAAGGGCCGTGTCGGCCCGGGGCAGATCTTCGCCGTGGACACCGAGACCGGCCAGATCCTCGACACCGATGCCATCGACAACCGCCTGAAGTCGCGTCACCCATACAAGCGCTGGCTGCGTCAGCACGCCCTGCGTATCCAGGCGACGCTGACCGACGACCAGGGCGTGGCCAGCTACGACGCCGACCAGCTCAAGCAATACATGAAGATGTTCCAGGTCACCTTCGAGGAGCGTGACCAGGTGCTGCGCCCGCTCGGCGAGCAAGGCCAGGAAGCGGTCGGCTCGATGGGCGACGATACGCCTATGGCCGTGCTGTCCCAGCGCGTGCGTTCGCCGTACGACTTCTTCCGCCAGCAGTTCGCCCAGGTGACCAACCCACCGATCGACCCGCTGCGCGAAGCGATCGTGATGTCGCTGGAAATCTGCCTGGGCGCCGAGCGCAACATCTTCCAGGAGTCCCCCGAGCACGCCTCGCGGGTGATCCTCAGCTCGCCGGTCATCTCGCCCGCCAAGTGGCGCTCGTTGATGAACCTCGACCGCCAAGGCTTCGAGCGCCAGCTGATCGACCTCAACTATGAAGAAGGCGTCGGCCTGGAAGCGGCCATCCGCAATATCGCCGACCAGGCCGAGGAAGCGGTACGCAGCGGCAAGACCCAGCTGGTATTGAGCGACCGCTACATCGCGCCGGGCAAGCTGCCGGTGCATGCTTCGCTGGCCGTCGGCGCGGTGCACCATCGCCTGACCGAGCAGGGCCTGCGTTGCGACAGCAACATCCTGGTGGAAACCGCCACTGCCCGCGACCCGCACCACTTCGCCGTGCTGCTGGGCTTCGGCGCCTCGGCCGTTTACCCGTACCTTGCCTACGAAGTGCTGGCGGACCTGATCCGTACCGGGGAGGTGCTGGGCGACCTGGACGAGGTGTTCAAGTACTACCGCAAGGGCATCTCCAAGGGCCTGTTGAAGATCCTGTCGAAGATGGGCATCTCCACCATCGCCTCGTACCGCGGCGCCCAGCTGTTCGAAGCCATTGGCCTGTCCGACGAAGTCACCAGCCTGAGCTTCAAGGGTGTGCCAAGCCGTATCAAGGGCGCCCGCTTCGAAGATCTGGAAAGCGACCAGAAGCTGCTGTCAGCCGAAGCCTGGAGCGCGCGCAAGCCGATCCAGCAGGGTGGCCTGCTGAAGTTCGTGCACGGTGGCGAGTACCACGCCTATAACCCCGACGTGGTCAACACCTTGCAGGCAGCGGTGCAGAAGGGCGACTACGCCAAGTTCAAGGAATACACCGAGCTGGTCGACCAGCGCCCGGTGTCGATGATCCGCGACCTGCTCAAGGTCAAGGTCGCCGACCAGCCGCTGGCGCTGGAGCAGGTCGAGCCGCTGGAGGAAATCCTCAAGCGCTTCGATTCCGCCGGTATCTCCCTGGGTGCACTGTCGCCAGAAGCCCACGAAGCGCTGGCCGAGGCGATGAACCGCCTGGGAGCGCGTTCCAACTCCGGTGAGGGCGGCGAAGACCCGGCCCGCTACGGCACCATCAAGAGCTCGAAGATCAAGCAGGTGGCTACCGGCCGTTTCGGTGTGACCCCGGAATACCTGGTCAACGCCGAAGTGCTGCAGATCAAGGTCGCCCAGGGCGCCAAGCCCGGTGAGGGCGGCCAGCTGCCGGGCGGCAAGGTCAATGGCCTGATCGCCAAGCTGCGCTATGCGGTACCGGGCGTGACGCTGATCTCGCCGCCGCCGCACCACGACATCTACTCGATTGAAGACCTGTCGCAGCTGATCTTCGACCTCAAGCAGGTCAACCCGCAGGCGCTGGTGTCGGTCAAGCTGGTGGCCGAAGCCGGCGTAGGCACCATCGCCGCTGGCGTGGCCAAGGCCTATGCCGACCTGATCACCATCTCCGGCTACGATGGCGGCACCGGCGCATCGCCTTTGACCTCGATCAAGTACGCCGGCGCCCCGTGGGAACTGGGACTGGCCGAAACCCACCAGACCCTGCGCGGCAACGACCTGCGCGGCAAGGTGCGGGTACAGACCGACGGCGGCCTGAAGACCGGCCTGGACGTGATCAAGGCGGCCATCCTGGGCGCCGAGAGCTTCGGCTTCGGCACCGCGCCGATGATCGCCCTGGGCTGCAAGTACCTGCGTATCTGTCACCTGAACAACTGCGCCACCGGCGTTGCCACCCAGAATGACAAGTTGCGCAAGGACCACTACATCGGCACGGTCGACATGGTGATCAACTTCTTCACCTTCGTCGCCGAGGAAACCCGCGAGTGGCTGGCCAAGCTCGGCGTGCGCAGCCTGGGCGAGCTGATCGGCCGCACCGACCTGCTCGAGGTGCTGCCAGGCGATACCGAGCGTCAGCAGTACCTCGACCTGTCGCCGCTGCTGGGCAGCTCGCACATTCCGGCGGACAAGCCGCAGTTCTGCGAAGTCGACAAGAACCCGCCATTCGACAAGGGCGAGCTGGCCGAGAAGATGGTGGAAATGGCTAACGCCGCGATCCGCGACCAGGCCGGTGGCGAATTCACGCTCGACATCTGCAACTGCGACCGCTCCATCGGTGCACGTGTGTCCGGCGAGATCGCCCGCCTGCACGGCAACCAAGGCATGGCCGCCAACCCGATCACCTTCCGCTTCAAGGGCACCGCGGGCCAGAGCTTCGGCGTGTGGAACGCCGGTGGCCTGAACCTGCACTTGGAAGGCGACGCCAACGACTACGTCGGCAAGGGCATGACCGGTGGCAAGATCACCATCGTGCCGCCAGCCGGTAGCCCGTTCGAAACCCAGCACAGCGCCATCGTCGGCAACACCTGCCTGTACGGCGCCACTGGCGGCAAGTTGTTCGCCGCCGGCACCGCGGGCGAGCGCTTCGCTGTACGCAACTCCGGCGCCCACGCTGTGGTCGAGGGCACCGGCGATCACTGCTGTGAATACATGACCGGCGGCTTTGTCTGCGTCCTGGGCAAGACCGGTTACAACTTCGGTTCTGGCATGACGGGCGGCTTCGCCTACGTGCTCGACATGGACAACACCTTCTTCGACAAACTCAACCACGAGCTGGTGGAAATCCAGCGCATCAGTGGCGAGGCGATGGAGGCCTACCGCAGCCACTTGGCGCGGGTCCTGGGCGAATACGTGGAAGAAACCGGCAGTGAGTGGGGGCGCGAGCTCTTCGAGAACCTGGACGACTACGTGCGGCGTTTCTGGCTGGTCAAGCCGAAAGCGGCCAATCTCAAGCAACTGCTGTCCAGCACCCGTGCCAACCCGCAGTAACAACAGCTGCAAGTGGCAGGCCCCGTGCGCGGGGCCTGCCCGGCTCAAGTGATCGTCTTGCAGCTTGCGGCGGATGCCGGCAACTGCGGTAAAGAGGTTTTGAAAAATGGCTGAACGTCTGAGCAACGACTTCCAGTTCATCGAAGTGGGGCGCAAAGACCCCAAGAAAAAGCTGCTGCGCCAGCGCAAGAAGGAGTTCGTGGAAATCTACGAACCCTTCAAGCCGCAGCAATCCGTCGAACAGGCACACCGCTGCCTGGGTTGCGGCAACCCGTATTGCGAATGGAAGTGCCCGGTCCACAACTTCATTCCCAACTGGTTGAAGCTGGTGTCCGAGGGCAACATCCTGGCCGCCGCCGAGCTGTCGCACCAGACCAACACCTTGCCTGAGGTGTGTGGCCGCGTCTGCCCGCAAGACCGCCTGTGCGAGGGTGCCTGTACCTTGAATGACGGCTTCGGCGCGGTGACCATCGGCTCGGTGGAGAAGTACATCACCGACACCGCCTTCGCCATGGGCTGGCGCCCGGACATGTCCAAGGTCAAGCCTACCGGCAAGCGCGTCGCCATCATCGGCGCAGGGCCCGCAGGCCTGGGCTGTGCTGATGTGCTGGTGCGCGCCGGGGTGAGCCCGGTGGTGTTCGACAAGAACCCCGAGATTGGTGGCCTGCTGACCTTTGGCATCCCCGAATTCAAGCTGGAAAAGACCGTGCTGAGCAATCGTCGCGAAGTCTTCACCGGCATGGGCATCGAGTTCCGCCTGAACACCGAGGTGGGCAAGGACGTCACCATGGAACAGCTGCTCGCCGAGTACGATGCAGTGTTCATGGGCATGGGCACCTACACCTACATGAAGGGCGGTTTCCCGGGGGAGGACCTGCCAGGCGTGCACGACGCGCTGGATTTCCTGATCGCCAACGTCAACCGCAACCTGGGCTTCGAGAAGTCGCCGGAAGACTTCGTCGACATGCAGGGCAAGAAGGTGGTGGTACTTGGCGGTGGCGACACCGCGATGGACTGCAACCGCACCTCGATTCGCCAGGGCGCCAAGTCGGTGACCTGCGCTTATCGTCGTGACGAGGCCAACATGCCGGGCTCGCGCAAGGAAGTGAAGAACGCCAAGGAAGAGGGCGTTAAGTTCCTCTACAACCGCCAGCCCATCGCCATCGTCGGCGAGGACAAGGTCGAGGGCGTGAAGGTGGTCGAGACTCGTCTTGGCGAGCCTGATGCCCGTGGCCGTCGCAGCCCTGAGCCAATTCCCGGTTCCGAGGAAATCCTGCCTGCCGACGCCGTGGTGATCGCCTTCGGCTTCCGCCCGAGCCCGGCCCCGTGGTTCGAGCAGCATGATATCCAGCTGGACAGCCAAGGCCGCGTGGTCGCGCCAGAGAAAGCCAGGTTCAAGCACCAGACCAGCAACCCGAAGGTGTTCGCCGGTGGCGACATGGTGCGCGGTTCGGACCTGGTGGTGACGGCGATCTTCGAGGGGCGCAACGCCGCCGAAGGGATCCTTGACTATCTCGAAGTCTGACCTGCATTCCCTGTAGGAGCGGCTCGCCCGCCAACACTGGCGGAGCCGTTGCCATCGAGCGCGGCGCACACTTCGTGGGCAAGCCGGCTCCTATAAGGGATTGCGTTTCCTGTGATGGGTTTTGTATACAAAAGAGCTTGATCCAGGGCAGTCGATAGACAAAACGCATGGCCTCAGCCGTGCCTTTTGCGTTGCTGTCTGAGAAAATGCCCGGCACATTTTCCCCGGATGCCGACATGACTGCCCTGAAGAACGATCGTTTCCTGCGTGCACTGCTCAAGCAGCCCGTAGATGTCACCCCGGTCTGGATGATGCGCCAGGCCGGGCGCTACCTCCCGGAATACCGCGCCAGCCGCGCCAAGGCCGGTGATTTCATGAGCCTGTGCAAGAACGCGCAGTTCGCCTGCGAAGTGACCCTGCAGCCGCTGGACCGCTACCCGCTGGACGCCGCGATCCTCTTCTCCGACATCCTCACCATCCCCGATGCCATGGGCCAGGGCCTGTACTTCGAGACCGGCGAAGGCCCGCGTTTCAAGAAGGTCATCGATACCCCGGCGGACATCGAGGCGTTGCCGATTCCCGACGCGCAGAAGGACCTGGGCTACGTGATGGACGCGGTCAGCACCATTCGCCGAGAACTCAATGGGCGCGTGCCGCTGATCGGTTTCTCCGGCAGCCCCTGGACGCTGGCTACCTACATGGTCGAGGGCGGTTCGTCCAAGGACTTCCGCAAGACCAAGGCAATGCTCTACGACAACCCGCAGGCCATGCACTTGCTGCTGGACAAGCTGGCCCAGGCGGTCACCGCCTACCTCAACGGCCAGATCCTGGCGGGCGCCCAGGCCGTGCAGATCTTCGACACCTGGGGCGGCGCGCTGTCGGCGGCGGCCTACCAGGAGTTCTCGCTGGCCTACATGCGCAAGATCGTCAGTGGGCTGATCCGCGAGCACGAAGGGCGCAAGGTGCCGGTGATCCTGTTCACCAAGAACGGCGGCCTGTGGTTGGAAAGCATCGCCGAGGCTGGCGCCGATGCGCTGGGCCTGGACTGGACCTGCGAGATTGGCGATGCCCGTCGCCGGGTCGGCGCCAAGGTCGCGCTACAGGGCAACATGGACCCTACCGTGCTGTACGCAAAGCCCGAGGCGATCCGCGCAGAAGTGGCGCGCATTCTGGAAAGCTATGGCCATGGCAGTGGTCACGTATTCAACCTGGGCCATGGCATTACCCCGGAAGTCGACCCGGCGCATGCGGGTGTGTTCATCAATGCCGTGCATGAGCTTTCTGCGCGCTACCACAGCTGAGTAACCTGGCCGCGAGGCTCGAACCTGCAACGGGGTCGAGCCTTCGGAGTGCCTGTGGCAAATGCTGCGTCATCATCAGAATATCCCTGCATTTTCCTGTGTGGGATTTCCCTAACCTCTCCGCTCTTTCCGCCAGGCCGTATCGGTCATCCACCTGGGTGTTTCGGTCGACTGGAGTGTTGAAGTGTGTCTGGGGTTTTTGTATGAAAAAAGCAGTTCTACGAAACAGATTCTTGGCGAGCAGCATCTACGCCGCAATCGCCGGGGCGGCGCTGGCGCCGCAGTTGGCCAGTGCCCATGGTTTTGTTCAAGATCCGCCCTCGCGGGATCGCGCTTGTCAGATGGGTTTGAACTCGGGTTGTGGGCAGGCCCAGTATGAGCCGCAGAGTGCTGGCGAGTTGAGTGAAGGCTTTCCGGCCAGAGGGCCGGTCGATGGCCAGCTCATCGGGGGTGGCGGTACGTTTTCCTTGTTGAATGAACAAACGGCCAACCGCTGGCACCTGGTGCGTCTCGACAGCCACGACTACGAATTCCGCTGGGCCTATACCGCCCCTCACAGAACCCGGAGTTGGGAGTACTTCGTCACCAAGCCAGACTGGAATCCCAATGCTCCTCTGGCACGGGCCTCCTTCGAGAGCACCCCGTTCTGCGCCTTCCAAGGCCATGACAAGCCTGCCAACGATCCTTCGCACCCCAAGCACACCTGTACGATTCCAAGTGATCGTACGGGGCACCACGTCATCCTGGCCATCTGGGACGTCGGCGATACGGCCAGTGCGTTCTACAAAGCTATCGATGTCGACATCCAGGCCGAGGGCGGCCCTGCTCCAGAATGGCGCCAGGTCAGCAGCATCAACCCACACCGTGACCTGAAGGTCGGCGACAAGGTCAAGGCCCGGGCTTTCATCGGTGGTAGCGAGTCCGAGCAGTTCAGCGCCAGCATCGACATCGACTCCGTCGAAGAAGGCGCCGCAGCGAACTGGTCGTACAAGCTGGCCAAGCAGCTCAACGATACCCAGATGCTGGTGAGTGCCGGGCAGAAGGATGCCGAAGGCAATATCGCGCCAGTACGCGGTGCCAACCTCATCTTCGCCAAGCAGGAAAGCGGCGTGACCGGCTATGAGTTCGGCTTCGAGGGCAGCCCACCCGATGCCTACATGCACCTGCATGACTTGAAGCCTGATTATTCGCTCAAGGATGGCGAGGCCACCGTCAGCTTCAAGGTAATGACCAACCGTGACCTGGAAGTCACCGCCACGCTGTTCGATGCAGACAAAAAGCAGGTCGGCTTCCAGAGCGAGCGAGTAAACGACACCACCAGGCCATTCGAGCTGAAGGCCGTGAGTGTAGGAGGCGATCACGTGCTGAAGATCGTCGGCAAGAACGTGGATGACGACGTTCTTCTGCAGGAAGATCGGGCCGTGAAACTCGTCGAGCAAAGCGGTGACCACAAGGTCTTCCCGGATGGACTCGCCACTTACGAGGCCGGTACCAAGGTGCTGCAGCCTAAAACCGGCGAGATGTTCGAGTGCAAGCCGTTCCCGTTCAGCGGCTATTGCAAGCAGTGGAGTCCGAGCGCGACTCAATACGAACCTGGCGTAGGTTCGCACTTCGATATGGCGTGGGACAAGCTCTGATGAGCAGAGGGGCGTTCTTCTGAACGCCCCTTTCATTCGTAGGCATAGCCATGATCAACGAAAAATTCAACTGGCAGCAGATGCTGCTTCACTGGCTTTCAGCGGTCGTCATCATATGGGCGCTGGTTAGCGGTTTCGCCGTTTCGCTACTCGATGTGGCCCCCGCCACATTCGAGCAGATAACGCAGGTCAATTCGATAGTCGGTACCGTGTTTGTCCCGGTATTCCTACTGCGCTGCTACCTGCGTGCCGTCAGGCCATTGCCCAAGGACGCCGATGCCGAGGGTTGGCAGGCCGTGGCCGCGCATTTCACCCACCTGGGGCTGTATAGCCTGACGGCCGTGGTGCTGTTGTCGGGCATCCTGATGATGGAGCGCGACATCGACCTGGCGCTCTTCGCCCTGGAGCCCCTGCTGAAGGACCACTTCTGGCTGGACTTCTGGTTCGACATGCATGTGTTCAGCTGTGCCTTGCTGGCCGCCTTGGTGATGTTGCATGTGGCAGCTGTCATCAAGCACGAACTGTCAGGGCGAGCCGTTTTGCGACGGATGTGGTTTTGAACCGGGCAAGGCAGTGGTACTGCGTAGCCTGCCTGGCGCCACCTGTATTGGTGGCGTCATTGTTGTTGTGGCGCGAAGTCCAGGGGCGTGCCGACTGGCAGGCGGACATGCCGGTATCGGCCGCACCCGCCGCCGTCGATGCGCCGCGCCCCTTGCCAGTTGCTGCGCTTGCACTGGCATTTGGCTTCCAGGGCGCAGGCGCGCAGGCCTCCACGCGCTCGGACATCGTCCTCAAAGCCAGTTTCGTCTCCAGCCTCGGCGAGGCGCGTGCGCTGGTGTCCAACGATTCCCACGACGCCATCTATCTCGTGGGCGATCGGCTGCCAGGCGGTGGCGTGGTACGGCGCATCGAGTCGCACGCGATCACGGTCTGGGCCGAGGGCCGCGAGCAAACCCTGGCGCTGGCGGGGCCACGCGACACGTTGCTGCGGCCGGTCGGCGCAGATACCCCCCTGCAACCGGCACCGACTACTTCACTTCTTCACCTACGGAACACCCCATGACTATTCGGCGAATGCTGCGGCTGGCCTCGCTCAGCGCTTTCCTAGCCGTGCCCGGCGTATTTGCCCACGCACAGGACGAGGCCACCTGGCAAATGGCGATGAGCGATGCCGACGTACGCGATGTGGTACGCGAGGTGGGCGCGATCCTCGACCAGCCGATCATTCTCGACCCGCGCGTGCAGGGCCGCATCACCGTGCTGTCCAACGAGCGGCTGGACCGCGAAGGTATTCGCCGTCTTTTCTACTCAGTGCTCAACGCCCATGGTTTCGCCGCCGTGAACGACGACGAGCGCCTGTTGGTGCTACCTGCCAGCGAGGCCAAGGCCTGGGCCAGCCAGCAAATGGACGCCATCCCGGCGGCTTTCACGACTCGGGTTTTCAGCCTGCAGGGCAGCCTGGCTGCGGACTTGGCGGGGTTGCTGCGGCCGCTGGTGTCGAGCAATGGCTATATCGGCCCATCGAGTTCGGCCAATGCCCTGGTGGTGACCGATTCGCAGGCCAACCTGGAGCGCCTGACGGCGCTGGTCGAGCAGCTCGACAGCGGTGAACGCCATGACTACGAGGTCGTGGTTTTGCGTCACGGCCAGGCCGGCGAATTGCTGCCGGTCGTGGAGGCTGCGGCAGGCGGCCCGGAAAGTGGCGTACGGGTGCTGGCCGACACGCGCAGCAACCGCGTGCTGGTGCTCGGCCCTGTCCAATCCAGGCAGCGTCTGGCGCAGCTGCTGCGCTCGCTGGACGTGCCGACCCCACAGGCATCGCAGAACTGGCGCGTGGTGCGTTTGCAGCACAGCAATGCCGAACAGCTGGCCGAGGTGCTGGCCGAGGTCGGCGGTCGTCTGGAGAGCAAGCCGGGCACTGAACGCAAAGGCTTCGGCAGCTTGCCGGAAAAGGCGGCGGTGAAGGCCGATGCCAGCCAGAACGCGTTGGTGTTGCTGGGTGAGCCAGAGGTGTTGAGTGGCTTGGAGCAGATCATCCAGCAGCTCGACCAACCGCGGGCGCAGGTGTTGATTCACGCGGCCATCGTCGAAGTCAGCGGCAACATCAGCGAAGCCCTCGGCCTGCAATGGGGCGTTGACGCCGGCAGCCTGAAGGGCGGCATCAGCTTCCCGGACAGCGACGTTTCCCTGTCGGGGCTCCTTGGGGAGGGAACGCTGCCGCCCGGGGCGGCGCTGGCGATCGGCTCCGATCGGTTTGCCGTGCTGATCAGCGCACTGGCCAACAACAACAGCAGCAACCTGCTTTCCACACCCAGCCTGGTGACCCTGGACAACCAGGAAGCGCAGATCCTCGTCGGGCAAAACGTGCCGTTCAGGTCCGGCAGCTACACCAACAACAGCGGTGGTGCGGACAATCCCTTCACCACCATCGAGCGCAAGGACATTGGCATCAGCCTGAAGATCCGTCCCTACATCAACGAGGGCCGCAGCCTGCGCCTGGAAGTCGAACAGGAGAGTTCGGAACTGGCCCCCAGCAGCCTGGAAAGCGACCTGATCACCAACAAGCGCACGCTTAAAAGCACCATTCTCGCCGCTGACGGTGAAATCATCGTGCTCGGTGGGTTGATCAAGGACAGCGTGCGGGCCGCACAGCGCGGCGTGCCGTTGCTCGGGCGCTTGCCGTGGATCGGTGGGCTGTTCCGCTGGCAGCAGGACATCGAGGAAAAAACCAACCTGATGGTGTTCCTGCGCCCGACCATCCTGCGCAGCCAGCAGCAGGTAGCCGAGGCCGGGCAGCGCGCCTACCAGGATGTTCGCGCGCCCGGTGCGCCCATGCTGCCAGAGGACGTACGCCAACTGTTCGACGCCCCCGCCCCCGAGGCCGAGCGTCCATGACCGAACCGAGCTTGCCATTCGCATTCGCCAGGCGTCATGGCGTGTTGTTCGACCACCAGGCCGCGCGCCCTGCATTGTTGATGCGCGAAGACGCCTCGCTGGCGTCGCTGTCCGAGGTATGCCGCCTGGTCGGCGCGTCCTGGCCATTGCGCTATGTGGATGCAGACGGGTTCGCCGAGCGCCTGGCCACCTGCTACGGCCACACTCAGGACGCTGCGCAAACGGTGGTACAAGGTATCGACCAGCAACTGGATCTCAGCCGCCTGGCCGAGGAACTGCCGCAAACCAGCGACCTGCTCGACCAACAGGACGACGCGCCGATCATCCGCCTGCTCAACGCACTGCTCAGCGAGGCAGTCAGGTCGCGGGCCTCGGATATCCACCTGGAAACCTTCGAACAACAGTTGCGCGTGCGCATGCGCATCGATGGCGTGATGCGCGAGGTGTTGTCTCCGCCCCGTGCACTGTCGGCCTTGCTGGTGTCACGGATAAAGGTCATGGCGCGGTTGGATATCGCGCAGAAGCGCATCCCCCAGGATGGCCGCATCAGCCTGCGCCTGGCTGGGCACGAGGTGGACGTGCGTGTCTCGACCCTGCCCGCAGCCCATGACGAGCGGGTGGTGCTGCGCCTGCTGGACAAACAGGCGGTGCGCCTGGATGTGGAGCACATGCAGATGCAGCCGCGCACCCGGGCGAGCTTTCTGCAACTGCTGGAAAAACCCCATGGCATCTTCCTGGTCACCGGCCCCACCGGCTCGGGCAAGACCACCACGCTCTACACCGCGTTGTCGGTGCTCAACCAGGTCACGCGCAACATCCTCACCGTCGAAGACCCCATCGAATACCACCTGCCCGGCATCGGCCAGACCCAGGTCAATGGCAAGGTCGACATGACCTTCGCCCGCGGCTTGCGGGCAATCCTGCGACAAGACCCGGACGTGGTGATGGTGGGCGAGATCCGCGACCGGGAAACCGCCGAGATCGCCGTGCAGGCTTCGCTGACCGGGCATTTGGTGCTGTCTACCTTGCACACCAACAGCGCCTTGGGCGCCATCACCCGGTTGGCCGACATGGGCGTGGACACCTGCCTGCTGGCCTCGTCGCTGTCGGGGGTGATGGCCCAGCGTCTGGTGCGCCGGCTGTGCCCGCACTGCAAGGTTGCCGTCGAGGTGGACGCCGTTATCGCTGGTTTGCTCGGCCAGCCCCATGAGCTGCCCGCACAGGTCTACCGTGCGCAGGGTTGCGAGCACTGCCAGCACGGCTATAGCGGGCGTTTGGCGCTGCATGAGCTGGTGCTGGTGACGCCGCAACTGGCCGAGGCCATTCATGGGCGTGCTTCGCAAGCACAGATGCTCGATCTGGTTCGCCACTCCACGCCCAGCCTGTTCGAACACGGCGTGCAGCGCGTCTGCCAGGGGCAGACCAGCGTCGAGGAACTGCTGCGGGTAGCGGGGCAGGAATGAGCGGCATGCGGTTCAAGTACTACGCCCAGGACACCCAAGGTGCACGCCAGCGCGGCACGCTGGAAGCCGCCAGCGCCCGGCAGGCTCGCCAGCAACTGCGTGAACGTGGCTTGCACGTGCTGTCGATGCGCCCGGTGCGCATGCAGTGGCCGAGCGCCTGGATGCCCGGCAAGCGCCTAGGGCCAACGCAGCTGGCCATCGTCACCCGCCAGTTGGCAACCTTGCTGCACGCCAGCATGCCGTTGAGCGACGCTTTGCAGGCGGTCGCCTCGCAGAGCGAACACCGTGAAGTCAGCCAATTGATGCGCGCGGTGAACGAGCAGGTGACCCAGGGGCACACCCTTGCCGACGCCTTGGGCCAGTTCCCGCACGCCTTCCCCGTGGTTTACCGAGCCACGGTGGCGGCCGCCGAGCGCTCGGGCTACCTGCCGGATGTGTTCGAGCGCCTGGCCGAGCACGGCGAGCGCCAGCAGGCGCTGCGTCAGAAAATCCAGCTGGCGATGGTCTACCCGGTGATCCTGATGCTGGTGTCTTTGCTGGTGGTGGGGTTCCTGCTGGGGTACGTGGTGCCTGATGTCGTCCAGGCTTTTGCCCGAGACCAGGCACAGTTGCCCTTCGCCACGCAGCTGTTGATCGGCCTCAGCGAGTTCACCGGGCGCTTCGGCTTGCTCACCCTCATCGCGCTGCTGAGCGGTGTGACGGCGGCCCGCTGGGCACTTCGGCAGCCCGCCCGGCGTGCGCGCTGGGATGCGCTGGCCCTGCGCTTGCCAATGTGGAGCGATTTCATCCGTGCCGGCGATGCCGCGCGATTCGTCGCCACGCTGGCCACCCTCGGACGCAGCGGCGTAGCCCTGGTCGAGGCCATGCGCATCGGCGCGGCGGTCACCAGCAACCTGGTCCTGCGCGAGCGTCTTGTCAGCGCCGCCCAGGAGGTGGCCGAAGGTAGCAGCCTGGCCTCCAGCCTGACACGTTGCGCGGCATTGCCGCCGTTGACCCTGCACATGATCGCCAGTGGCGAACGGGCCGGCGAGCTCGACGCCATGCTCGAGCGTGCCGCGGATCTCCAGGAGAAGCACCTGGCTTCGCGTATCTCGCTACTGGTGAGCCTGTGCGAGCCGCTGATGCTGCTGGTCATGGGCGGCATCGTGCTGTTCATCGTGCTGGCCATTCTGCTGCCGATCCTCAACCTCAACCAATTGGTCTCCTGAACATGTCCCCTCGCACTTCTCGCCGTCGACAGGGCGGTTTCACCCTTATCGAAATCATGGTGGTGGTCATTATCCTGGGCGTACTGGGCGGCCTGGTACTGCCCAACGTCATGAGCCGCCCGGACCACGCCAAGGCCACTGCGGTACGTACCGACCTGCAATCGGTCTCTACCGCGCTGGAAATCTACCGCCTCGACAATGGCCGCTACCCGACCACTGCGCAGGGCCTTGAGGCACTGGTGACGCGCCCGACACAGGCGCCGCTGCCACGGCTATGGAATGCCCAGGGCTACCTCAAGAGCATGCCCGTCGACCCCTGGGGCACCCCGTATCAATACCTGAGCCCTGGTACCCGTTCCAACCAGGGTTTCGACCTCTATTCCTTCGGCGCCGACGGCCAGCCGGGCGGCGAGGGGCTGGATGCCGAGATCGGCAATTGGTCGCAATGAAGCTGCGAGGCAATCGTGGCTTCACCTTGCTGGAACTGCTGCTGGTGCTGGCGGTGCTGGGGGTGGTGATCGGCATGGCCGGGCTTGCGCCAACGCGCAATGCGCAGCGCATGGCGGCGCAGGAGGCGCAGCTGTTCCTGCAATTCTTCGACCATGTGCGCGAACAGGCCATGTTGCAGGGGCAGACCCTTGGCATTCAGGTCGACGCGCACGGCTACCGACTGTCGCGGTTGACCGAGCAGGGCTGGCATGCGCACGGCAAAACGCAGTCGAGCGAGTTGGTGCTGCGGCTGCGCCTGGACGACGCACAGGCTTCGCACGAGCCTGCCCGATTGGTGCTGGCCGGCGATGAAGAGCATGTGCCGTTCACCTTGTCTTTCATCCAGGCCGACGAGGCCCTGGCCTGCGTGCTCAGTGATGGTCTCAATGCGCAACTCGGCTGCTGAGCGGGGCTTCACCTTGCTGGAGGTGATGGTCGCGTTGGCGATCTTCGCTGTGTTGGCATCGGCGGCGAGCCTGGCGATGCAGCATATGCTGGTGCAGTCGCATCAACTGCGCGACCGGCTTTACGCCAGTTGGGTGGCGGACAACCACCTCACTGAAATGCGTCTTCAGGCTACGCCAGGGCCGGGCCAGCGCACGCTCACCGCCGATTTCGCCGAGCGGCGCTGGCGACTGGAGGAGCGGCGCCGGCCTGAAGCGGGGGGCCTGCTGGTCGAGGTACGGGTCGCCCATGCCGCGGACGGCCAGGTACTGCACCAGGCCAATGGCTGGCTGGAGTTGACCCGTGAACCGGACTGAGCCGCTCGCCAAGCGCAGACAGCGTGGCTTCACGCTGTTCGAGCTGCTGCTGGCCGTGGCGATCTTCGCCTTGCTGGCCGCGGGCAGCACACGGTTGTTCGATGCGTTGGTGCGTACCGACCTGGCCCGGCAATCCCAGGCCGCTGAGGTACGCAGCCTGGCCAGGGCCATGGGCCTGCTGCAGCGCGATGCCTTGCAGGGGTTTTTTCCCTCTACGCTGAAGAAGCACAACTATGGCCTGGCGTTGCAGGGGCATCGGCTGAGCTGGATGTCGAGCAACGGCTACGATGGCCATCTGCAACCCCACAGCGACCTGCGCCTGACCCAGTACTGGCTGGCTGACGGCGTGCTGTGGCGCAAACGCAGTACGCTCGCGAAGGGTGAGGGGCGTGCACAGCGTCTGCTCGAGGGCGTCACCAGCCTGCGTTGGCGGATCTTCGTGCCAGGGACGGGCTGGCAGGCCGACTGGCCTGGCGCAGCGGGCGTGGATGCACCGCCGGCTGCCGTCGAGATCACCTTGTCCACCGAGCGGGTGCAGCAGGTTCGTCGCGTGCTGCCACTGGCGGGGACGAGCCTGTGAGAGGGAAACGGCAACAAGGCCTGGCGCTGATCACCGTGCTGCTGGTCATGGCGCTGGTGGTGATGCTGGTCGCCGGCATGTTGCGCAGTCATCAGCTGTTGATCGCCAGTGTTGCGCAGCAATCCGAGGCCTCGCGTGGCCTGCAATTGCTGGTGGCGGCGGAGCACCGGGCGCTGGCCTCGCTGCGCGAGCGCTTGCGGGAGGAAATGCGGGTGGTTCACGGCAGGCAACCTTGGGCGCAGCCACAGCGGTTCAGCCTGGGCGGCGTGCACCTGCGGGTGCAGGCCGAGGACCTGGCGGCACGCTTCAACCTCGCGGCGCTGACCCGCAACCGCACGCCGGACCCGGTGTTGCTCGAGCGCTGGCAGCGCCTGTGCGGTGCTTTGGGCGTCACGCCTCCCGACCTCGCCGCGTTGCACGGGCAACCCTTCTTCGACGTCAGCCAACTGAGGGAGCTGCCTGGCGTCGATGCCGGGGTGCTTGCGCGCCTCAGGCCCTGGGTGACGGTGCTGCCTGCGCAGGCAGGTTTGAACATCAACACTGCCGATGAGCGCGTGCTCACTGCATTGGAGGGGGTGACGTCGGCTAGCGCGCGGCAGTTGGTCGAAGCGCGTCCCGAGGATGGCCATGCCAGCGTACAGGCGTTTCTCCAGAGCCCGTTGCTCGACGGCCAGGTCGCTACCGGGCGGGGCTTGGCGGTGGGCAGCCGGTGGTTCGGCGTGACCTTGCAGGCCGACCTCGAAGGGCGGCGCATGTTTCTGTACAGCGAAGTGGAGATGGACTTCGAAACGAAGCGACTACGGGTGTTGCGGCGCGCGTTTTCCACAGTACGAAAAGCAGGTATCGAATGAGTGAGTACGCGGTATACCTTCTGCCCGAAGGGGTGGGCTCGGCGCAGGCGAGCTGGCCTGCCTTGGTTCGCCGCCCCGACGGCTCGATGTACCGATCTCGGTTGGATGAGCTGGCGGCGTTGGCTGGGCAGGGTGTGGCACTGGTGTTGCCGATGGAGCTGTTCGCCTATTGCCAGACCGGCCCGCTGCCGGGGCGTCGGCCTGGTCGAGAGGCCCTGGCCTTTGCCGTGGAAGAGCGGCTGGCCACACCTCTGGAGGCGCTTCACCTGGCGTTCGGCGAGGCGGACGAAAGCCGCTCGCGCCCTTGCCTGGCGGTCGAGCGCGCGTGCCTTGAGCAACTGCTGGCCTGGGTCCGCGCGCAGGGCATCGAGCCCCAGGCTGTACTGGTCGATGCCGACCTTCTGGCCTCTGCTGGTCCCACCGCCCTGTGGCTGGAGGGGCGCTGGCTGTTGGGGGGGCTGAAGCACCAGCGCCTGGCGCTCGGCCCGGCGGCTGCCGAGGTGCTGGCCGCTTCGTTGCCCGAGGTGGCTTGGCTGGCAGAACCTGGGCAAGTGGTGCCAGGCATCGCCTGCCAACCGGTTGCCGGTGCATTCGCCATGCTCTGGGAAGGCCGGACGCAGGCCATCGACCTGCGCCAGGGAGCGTTCGCGCCGACAGCTGTGCTGTCCGTGCCTTGGCAGGGGCTGCTGGCGGGCTGCCTGCTGGCCGGGCTGATGGTATGCCTGGCTGATCACTGGCGTGCAGGTTGGCTTGAGCAGCAAACCGCGCAGTTGCATCAGGACAACTTGCGCGTTTTTGCGCATTGGGCGCCGGACCAACCACCGCGTGCCGATCTGGCGCGCCAGGTCATCGAACTGACGCAACGCCCGCTGCCGATCACCTCGATGCAGCGCCTGGCGCTGTTGAGCGAGCCGTTGGTGGAAAGCAGCGGCCTGTGGATCGAGCAGGCCGAGCGCACGGCCGGCCAAGGCTGGCGGGTCGAGGTAGTCGCCCAAGGCTTCGCTGACCTGGAGCGTTTGCGCGAGCGCTTGCCCGGCGTGCAGGTCGGGCAGGCGCGCCAGGATGCGCAGCGGGTCAGCGCGACATTGGTCTGGGAGGCAGGGCAGTGAGGCTCGGCATAGGTGATCGGTGGGTGGGGCAGTGGCAGCAGATTCCACCCAGGCGCCGCTCGGCGTTCAAGGCCGCTGCCTGGGGCTTGGCAATGCTGGTGGCTTGGCAGGGGCTGTGGCTACCGGGCCAGCAACGCCTGGAGCAGGCTGAGACGCTCTTGCGTCAGGAGCGGGTGCTGGCCCAGCACTTGTCGCGCCTGTCGGGCACCCCGATGGTGGCGCAACAGGCTGGCACTGTCTTGAGCGCCGCGCGGCTGAGCGAGCGGGCGCAGGCCGGTGGCCTGGCTACCGTCGACCTGCACAGCAACGGCCAGCAGTTGACGATGACCGTGCAGGGGCCGCCACAGACCTTGATGAGTTGGCTCCAGGCCTTGGAACAGGATGGCGCTGCCTTGAGCGAGATCCGCCTGCAGGCAGCCGACGACCAGTTGCAGGCGCGTATCGGACTGACCCTCGATGATGGGTGATTGCCATTAAGTTTGGCTTCAGCCGACGGCGCTAACCTGCACCCATCGAAACCCACACAGGAACCACGCCATGAAAGCCCGTTACCTCGCCCTGATCCTCGCGCCACTGTTCAGCACCGCCGCCCTGGCCTCCAGCTACACCGGCCCTGGCGCGCAGGCGGTGAGCACCGTCGCTGCCGCCAACGAAGCCGCCGACGACACCCCTGTGGTGCTGCAAGGCTTCGTGACCAAGAAGATCGATAACGACGACAAATACGAGTTCAAGGACAACACCGGCACCATCACGGTCGAGATCGACAACGAAGACCTGCCGCCGACCCCGTTCGATGAAAAGACCAAGGTCAAGCTCACCGGCGAGGTGGAGAAGCACCTGATGAGCCGTGAAGTGGATGTGGATATCGTCGAAATCATCAAGTGATTTGACAGCCCATTCGCGGGTAAACCCGCTCCCACAGGTACCCCGCTGGTTCCAGAGTCAGCGGGGTACCTGTGGGAGCGGGTTTACCCGCGAACACCGGCAGAGCCGGTGCCATACACCGCAGCGAGCCGCGTCACTGGGTCTTGGCAGGCAACCGGCTAAGCCGCAACGCCACCGCCAACGCCACCGCCAGCAAGCTGCCGATAAACAGCCCGATGCCATTCCACCCCGCGTAATGCCAGAACACCCCTCCCGCCGTCCCGGCGATACTTGAACCCACGTAATAGCAGAACAGGTAGAGCGACGACGCTTGCCCCTTGGCCTTCAAGGCGCGGCGGCCGATCCAGCTACTGGCCACCGAGTGCGCGCCGAAGAAGCCGAAGGTGAACACCAGCATGCCGACGATCACCATTGCCAGTGGGCTGGCCAGCGTCATCAGCATGCCGCCGGCCATCACCACGATGCTCGCCCAGAACACCTTGCGTCGTCCCAGCCGGTCGGCCAGCGCGCCCACTTGAGCGGAGCTGTAGATGCCTGACAGGTACACCACCGACAGCAACCCCACCAGCGCCTGGTTCATGTGATAGGGCTCGGCCAGCAGGCGGTAGCCGATGTAGTTGAACAGAGTGACGAATGCGCCCATCAGCAGGAAGGCTTCGAGGAACAGCCAGGGCAGCCCGGCGTCCTTGAAGTGCGTGGTGAAGCCATCCAGCAGGCTGCGCGGGTTCAGGGCCTGGCTGCGGAAGTTGCGCGACTCGGGCAGCACTTTCCAGAACACCACCGCGGCCAGTAGTGCCAGACCGCCCATCACCAGCATCGCCGTGTGCCAGCTCACGAAGTCGATCAGCACGCCGAGGATCAGGCGTCCACTCATGCCGCCAATGGCATTGCCACCAATGTACAGACCCATGGCCAGGCCAATGTGCTGCGGGTGGATCTCCTCGCTCAGGTAGGTCATCGCCACCGCCGCCAGACCGCTCAGCGAGAGGCCCACCAGCGCGCGCGTGGCCAGCAGCAGTTCCCAACTGGGCATCATTGCGCTGGCCATGGTCGACAGCGCGGCACACAGCAATGCGAAGACCATCACTGGCTTGCGTCCGATGCGGTCGGAAATCGGCCCGGTAATCAAAAGACCGATGGCCAGCATGCCGGTGGACACCGACAGCACCAGGCTGCTCTGCGCGGCATTGATCGAGAACTCCTGCGACAGCAGCGGCATCATCGGCTGCACGCAATACAGCAGGGCGAAAGTGGCGAAGCCGCCGCTGAACAGCGCCAGCACGGTCTTCATGAAGGCAGGAGTGCCTTTCTCAATCCATATGTCGTTCAGCGGGGCAGGCTCGGGGGCAATGGAAAGGGGGGCTATGGCGGATTTCACGAGGGTACCTCATGGCGCGAGGCCGGTAATGCGACTGGAAAAAAGCATATAGCCGCCTAATGATTAGATCCAATATATTGTTCGACCTATTTGATAGGTTCTGCGACTTGTTTGGAGCCCGCCATGGAGCTGCGTCATCTGCGTTATTTCATCGCCGTGGCCGAAGAACTGCACTTCGGCCGCGCCGCCCAGCAGCTGGGCATTTCCCAGCCACCGCTGAGCCAGCAGATCCAGGCCTTGGAGCAGGAGTTGGGCGCGCGCCTGTTCGATCGCACCAACCGTCGGGTCGAGCTTAGCGAGGCCGGGCGGCTGTTCCTGGACGAAGCGCGCCAGGTGTTGGCCCAGGTCGACAAGGCTGCCGATGTGGCGCGTCGCGCGCAGTTGGGCGAGCTGGGCGAGATGAAGATCGGCTTCACCTCCTCGGCCCCTTTCACCTCGCGTATCCCCCAGGCGATCCACGCCTTCCGCCAACGCTTCCCGTCGGTGCACCTGCACCTCACGGAAATGAGCAGTCGGGAAGTGGTGGAGGGGGTGTTCGACGAGTCCATCGAGGTTGGCTTGATGCGCCCGCTGTCGGTGCCGGAGGGGCTGGTGGTCAGCGAACTGTTCCGCGAGCCGCTGGTGGCCGTGCTCAATGCCTCGCACCCGCTGGCAGTGGGCAGCGAACAGGGCGTGTACATGGCGGCGCTGGCCCAGGAGCCGTTCGTGTTCTTTCCGCGCAGCTATGGCAGCGGCTTGCACGCGCAGTTGATGAGCCTGGCCGGCAAGGCAGGGTTCAGCCCGCACTTCGCCCAGGAGGCGGGCGAGGCGTTGACCATCATCGGCTTGGTGTCGGCGGGGCTGGGGGTGTCGGTGTTGCCAGCGTCGTTCCAGCGCATACGCATCGACGGTGTGGTCTATCGCACGCTGCTGGACGAAGGCGCCGACACCGCCGTGTGGCTGGTGCAGCGGGCGGGCGCGGGCTCGGCGATGGCCAGGGCCTTCGCCGAGCTGCTGGGCGGGGTCAGTCCACCTGGGCCAGGTCGCCGCGCAGCGCCACCGACGTAATCAACGTGCCGGCGCGGCACTGGAACTTCTCGGTGTCCTTGTACAGGTTGCGCTGGTCGACGCTGGCGATGTTCACCACGGCATTGGCGTCGGCCTTGCGCGCCGCATTCTGCAGGGTTGCCAGGGCCGATTGCAGGGCCCAGTAGCAGGCATCGATGTCGCTCTTGTTGCTGCCGTTGGTCTTGCGGCTGCTGCTCACCGGGTTCAGGGTGCGGGTGGAGGCGGGCAGGGCTTCGCCGGCCAGGTAGAACTTCACGCTGCCGTCGAGCACGCCGGCTTGGGTCGCGCGCTTCACCCCTTCGCGGAAGCTCAGGTAGGTGGGTTCGTCCACGCCCTGGTTGACGAAGCCCTTGCTGTTCAGTTGCTCGACGTACGGGTCGAACGACAGCTCCTTGAGGATGTTGTCGCGCAGCCGGTTGACCCAGCGGTTGTAGTTGCCATGGATCTTGCCGTCGTCGTAGTCCAGGCCCCAGCTGCTGCGGTACACCACCTGGAACTCGGTGGGGCTGTAGGGGATATCGACCTCGGCGTGGTGGCGGCCGCGCACGGTGATCTCGGCCTTGACCATGCCTGGGCGCACCGACTGCACGATCCACTGGCGGTCGTTCAGGGCGGTGACGATGGCGCGTTTCATCTGGTCGTCGGTGAAGTTGAGGTTGCCGGAGAACTGCTCCTTGGCGTTGTAGACGGGCTTGCTGGTGCAGCCTGTGAACAGCAGGGCCATGGCCAGCACGGCGAATAGGCGGTGGAACCGAGTCATTCCTTTCACTCCAGGAGTAGTCAAAAAATAATCAGCGCCAGCGACGGAAGATCAACGAGGTGTTGACCCCGCCAAAGGCGAAGTTGTTGTTCATCACGTGCTCGTGCTGCATCGCGCGGAACTGGCCTTGCAGGTAGTCCAGTTCGCCGCAGCGCGGGTCGACGTGGTCGAGGTTCAGGGTGGGCACGTACTGGTCGCTGTTCATCATCTCGATGCTGAACCACGACTCCAGCGCGCCACAGGCGCCCAGGGTGTGGCCGAGGAAGCTTTTCTGCGAGCTGATGGGCTTACGCGGGCCGAACAGGCTGCTGGTGGCCTGGGTCTCGGCGATGTCGCCTTGTTCGGTGGCGGTGCCATGGCCGTTGACGTAGCCGATCGCCTCGGGCGCGAGGTTGGCATCTTCCAGCGCCAGTTCCATGGCCCGGCGCATGGTGGCTTGTTCTGGGCGGGTGGTGTGCTGGCCGTCGGCGTTGCTGCCGAAGCCGACGATCTCTGCATGAATGCGCGCGCCACGCGCCTGGGCGTGCCCGAGCTCCTCGAGCACCAGCATGCCGCCGCCTTCGCCGATCACCAGGCCATCGCGGGCCAGGTCGTAGGGGCGTGGGCTCAAGTGCGGGGTGTCGTTCTTCAGGCTGGTAGCGTACAGCGCGTCGAACACCATGGCCTCGGTGGGGCACAGCTCTTCGGCGCCGCCGGCGAGCATCATCGGCAGGCGCCCGTACTTGATCGCTTCATAGGCGTAGCCGATGCCCTGGCTGCCGCTGGTGCAGGCGCTGGAGGTGGGGATCAGCCGCCCGGTCAGGCCGAAGAAGATGCTGATGTTGGCCGCCGTGGTGTGCGGCATCATGCGCACGTAGGAGTTGGCGTTCAGGCCATCGGCCACCGAATTGAGCAGCATGTTGCCGAAGGCCTTGATCTCGTCGGTGCTGCCGGTGGACGAACCGCAGGCCACGCCCATGCGCCCATCGCGAATGCTCGCATCGTCCAGCAGCCCGGCGTCGGCCAGGGCGCGCTCGGCAGCGGCCACCGCCAGGCGCGAAACCCGGCCCATGCTGCGCAACTGCTTGCGGGTCCAATGGCCAGGCACCTGGAAGTCATCGATGGGGCCGGCCAGGCGGGTGTTCATTTCTTCGAAGCGGTCCCATTCGTCCATGCGGCGGATGCCGCTGCGCTGGGCCGCGAACTGCCCGGCGATGGTTGCCCAGTCGTTGCCCAGGGCAGTGATGCCGGCCATGCCGGTGACGACGACGCGGCGCATCAGCACAGCCCCCCGTTCACCGCCAGTACCTGCCGGGTGATGTAGCTTGCCTCGGGCGACATCAGGAAGTTCACCGCACCGGCGACTTCTTCCGGGGTGCCCATGCGTCCCGCCGGGATCATCTTCAACAGGTCTTCGACCGGCACGTTTTCATCGAGCATGGCCGTGTCGATCAGCCCGGGTGCCACGCAGTTCACGGTGATACGGCGCTTGCCCAGCTCGATGGCCAGAGCCTTGGCGGCGCCGATGACGCCGGCCTTGGAGGCGCTGTAGTTGACCTGGCCACGGTTGCCGATCAGCCCGGAAACCGAGGTGATGCAGACGATACGGCCCGGCGCGCGGCGGCGGATCATCGGCATCATCACCGGGTGCAGGACGTTGTAGAAACCATCGAGGTTGGTACGCAGCACCTGGTCCCAGTCTTCCTCGCTCAGCGCCGGGAAAGCGCCGTCGCGGGTCAGGCCGGCGTTGCACACCACGCCGTAGTAAGCGCCGTGGCTTTCCACGTCACCCTCCAGCACGGCCTTGCAGGCAGCGCGGTCGGCCACGTCGAACTGCAACACCCGCGCCTGGCGGCCCAGGGCCTGCACCTGGGCGGCGACGGCGTCGGCCTCGGCGCGGCCGCTGCGGCAATGCAACACCAGGTCGAAGCCGGCCTGTGCCAGGCGCAGGGCGATGGCCCGGCCGATGCCCCGGCTGGAGCCGGTGACCAGAATGGTGTCAGTCATGGTGGGACTCCTCAGGGCCCGCTTCGGCCAGGTAGCTGGCCGCCTGTGGCGGGCGATACACGTTCAGGCGCGCGCTGGCGTGCAGGCCAGGGCCGCGCAGGTGGCATTCGAACACACCCATGCCGTTGTCGTCCTCCAGCGAGCGCTGCGCATGGATGTGCAGCTCGGCACCGGCAGGGAAGTGCTCGACATCGCATTCAAACTGGCGCGTACCGACCAGGAAGCCCAGCTCCACCGTCTGGCCCAGGCGACGTGCGCGACAGCCGGCATAGGCGGCCACGCTCTGGGCCATCAACTCCAGGCCCAACCAGGCCGGCAGGCTGCCGTCCTCGCGGTTGAACAGCCCGCCGGGGCGCACGGTTGCGCGGGTGTGGATCTGTTCCTCGTCGCAGCTGTCGACCTGATCGATAAGGATCATGTCGCCCGCGTGGGGCAGTAGTTCGGCCACGGGCCAGGCAATCATGGGGTGTCTCCGAGAATCAGGCTTACATTGTTGCCACCGAAGGCGAACGAATTGCTCATCAGGTGGCGAGCCCTGCCGCGGGGCAGGCGCTGGCTGCCATCGGTCAGGTTCAGCGTTGGCAGTTGCGGGTCGGCCTGGCCGTCCCATACATGCGGCACCAGTTGGCCCTGCGGGTTGTGCTCGCTCAGGCTCAACCAGCAGAAGGCCGCCTCCAGCGCCCCAGCGGCGCCCAGCGTATGGCCGGTCAGCGGCTTGCTCGAGGAACACGGCAAGCCAGCACCGAACAGGTCGTGTACGGCCAGGCTTTCCATGGCGTCGTTGTGCGCGGTGGCGGTGCCATGCAGGTTAAGGTAATCGATCAGTGATGGCTCAATGCCTGCATTGTCCAGTGCTTTGGCCATGGCCTGCAAGGCGCCTTTGCCGCTGGGGTCGGGGGCCGAGATATGGTGGGCGTCGGAGCTGGCGCCTGCGCCGAGCAGGGCGATGCGCGGGCCGCTCGGGTTGGGTGTGCGGGTCATCACGAACAGCGCCGCCGCCTCGCCGATGTTGATGCCGCTGCGGTTCGCCGAGAACGGGTTGCAGCGCTGCTCGCTGACCGCCTCCAGAGCGCTGAAACCGTTGAGGGTCAAGCCGCAGAGGCTGTCGACGCCACCGCACAGCACCGCATCGCACAGGCCCAGGTCGAGCAGGCGGCGGGCATTGAGCAGCGCACGACCGCTGGAGGTGCAGGCGGTGGAAATCACATAGGCCGGGCCACTCAGGTGCAGCCAGTCGGCGAGGAAGTCGGCCGGGGCGCTGAGGGCCTGCTGGTCATAGCGGTAACGCGTGGGCAGTTGCCCGTGATTCAAGTAGTGGGCGATGTCGGCGCTGGCCTCGGCGATACCGGAGGTGCTGGTGCCCAGCACCACGCCAACCCGCGCGGGGCCATACTGGGCGATGGCCTGGTGAATGGCTGGCTCGATTTCCAGGGCTGCGCAGTACAGCAACTGGTTGTTGCGGCTTTGTTGCTCAGGCAGCGGCAGCGCGGGCAGTTGGCCCACCACCTCCCCGACCGGGAGCTGGCGTCCGGGTACCCAGCCGGCCTGCGGTTGCATGCCGGCGCTATCGCCCGCGAACAGCCGCTTGGCCACTTGTGCCTGGCCACGGCCGAGGGCGCAGACCACACCGAGGGCATTGAGGAAGGCGGTCATGGTGTGCTCTCGCGGGGCAGTGGGCTGACTTCATAACGCAGGCCCTGGCCAAGGTTCAAGGTGAAGCGCCCGGCTGCCTGGTAGCTGACCTGCCAGCGCTCGCCCAGCCAGCGTCGCTGGCCGCTTTGCTTGGCTTGCGGGTACAGCTGGGCCAGCTGTTGTGCCGGGGTCAGGGCGAACAGTACGGCGGCGAACAGTTCACGCGCGGCGGGGTTGGGGGGCAGCAGGCCGTCGGCCTTCCAGTGTTCGCCCTCGAGCAACTGGCGGGCCTGGGGCACGCCCAGCAAATCGAGCAGCGACCAGCGCAGCTGCTGGCCTTCACCCTGTATCACCAGCAGCCAGTCCAGACGTTGGCCAGCCTGCTCACGCACCACGTGCAACGAATTCGGCAGCACCAGCGTCGGCAAGCGCTCGGGCAATGGCGCCTGGGCGGCGCAGGCCGTCAGCACCAGGCACAACAGGGCGGCCAGCCAGGTTTTCATGTCGGCTCCAGGGGCTTGCGCGCCACTACGTTGACCAGGGTTTCCTCGCGCTGGCCAACCGGTGGCGGCTGGCGCAGGCCGAGGCGTTCGAGCAGGCCGAAGTCCTTGGCCCGGCTCCACCATAGATAAGGGTAGGAGACGTTGCGCGGGCTGAACTGGAAGCCCTGCTCGCGAAGCATCTGCAAGTAGCCATCGGCGCTCTTTTGCACGTGCATCGGATGGCGGAACAGCCATCGGATCACCCAGGTATCGATATAGGCCTCGGTGGATTCGGCGAACAGCAGGTAGCCGCCGGGCTTGAGCACCCGGTAGAACTCGGCAAGCGCTTTTTCCTGCTCGACCAAGTGATGGAAGGTCTGGTGGCAGAACAGGATATCCACGCTGGCATCGGGGAACTGCAAGTCGGCGCAGTCGCTGCCCCGCAGTTCCACTTCAAGGCCCAGTCGGTCCGCCTCTGCGGCGCTCAGCGCGAGGCTGTGCGGGTCGGCATCGGTGCCTAGCAGGCGTGCCGGGGCGAATACCCGGTGCAGGTGCTTGAACGAGCGGCCCTGGCCGCAACCGGCATCGAGCAGTACCGGCGCCTGGGGCAGCGGGCCGTCGAACAGGCGGCGCAGGTCGTCGATGGCCACCCGTAGCACATGGTGCTGCCAGGTGTGGCTGCGCAGGAACCAGAAGCCGATGCGCGTCTCTTCGACGTAGGTGTCGCTCAGGTAAGGCTGTTGGCGGACATTCATGGGTGTACGTGCGCTCCTTCGCGTGGTGCGGCCCAGGGGGCCAGGAGGAAACTGAATACCAGGCCCAGGCTTACCGCCAGGCCGAAATTGCTGACCGCCGGGGTGCTGGACAGCGCCAGCAGGCCGAACGACAACCAGGTGGTCAGTGCGGCCAGCAGCGTGCCCAGCAGGCTCACCGCGGCGCCGCCGATGCGTTCGTGCATGAGGATCGCGTAGTCCACGCTGATCGCCGTTACCAGCAGCAGGCCGAACAGGCTGAACAGGGTCAGTGGCTGCCCCAGCCAGGCCAGGCTCGCCAGGCTGCACAGCGCAGCCAGCAGCGGCAGGGCGACGATGCGCAATGCGCCGCGCAGGCCGAACGGCAGTACCAGGAGCACCAGGATCAACACGCACGACAGCAGCTTGAGCTCGGCAGCGCTGACCTGGGTGGCGGCGAACAGCTGGTTCAGCTCGCCCAGCCGGTCCACCAGCTGTACGCCGGGCAGGCCGTCGCTCTGCAAGCGCAGCAAGGCGCTGTCGCCCAGGCCCTGCAAGCTGACGATGGCGGCCACGCCGTTCGCGGTCTGGCCGAGCCACAACGGGCGCCAGGCTTCGGCCAGCGGGCCGGCCAGCGCTTCGTCGATGCCCAGTGTCGGCAGTTGGCGCAGCTGCTCAACTTCCGCTTCCAGCGCAGCTTGCGGAACGCCCAGTGCCAGCAGCGGCTGCCAGTGCTCGGGCAATGCCAGCAGGGCCTGACGCATGCTTGCCTGCTCCGCGGGGCTGGCCAGCAGTTGGGCGAGGGACAGGTAGCCCTTGAGCTTGCCCAGGGCGACCAGTTCATCAAGCTGGCCACCCAGGGCCTGCAGGCGTTCCAGCAGCTGTTGCAGGTCGCTGGCACGCACCAGGTAGAACTGGCTGGTGGGCTGGTAGCCGGTGATGCGCGCCACCGCCTGGGCTTCATCCAGCAGCTCGGGCGGGCTGGCGACCCACTGGCGGATGTCGTTGCGGCTTTCCAACTGCCAGAGGCCCGAGGCACAGAACAGCAGTACGAGCACCAACAGCGCGCCGCTGGGTACTTTTTGCAGCAGGCGTGCTCGCAGTTGGGTGAGGCATTGGGCGATGCGCAGCGGCCACTGCGCCGGCTTCAGTTCGACGCCATCGAGCAGCGCTGGCAGCAGGCAAACCGCGCTCAAGTAGGCGCCTAGCAGCCCGGCGGCGGAGAACGCGGCGATCTGGGTCAGGGCCGGGAACGGCGTGAAGGCCAGGGCCAGGTAGCCGATACAACTGGTCGCCAGGCTCAGGCTCAGGCCCGGCAGGGTCAGCCGCAGCGCAGGCCAGCTCAGCCACGGGCGCAGGCTCCAGCTTTTCGACAGGTAGTGCAGCGGGTAGTCGACCGCAACGCCAATCAGGCTGGAGCCGAGCACCAGGGTCATCACGTGCATCTGGCCGAACAACGCCACGCAGGCCACCGCGCCGAACAGTATGCCCACCAGCACCGGCACGAAGGCCAGCAATGCGCGCCAGCGGCGCAGGGTCAGCAGCAACAGCAGCAGGATGCCCACGCTGGCACCGCCACCCACCCAGCTGATTTCTCGGCTGGCTTGCTGTTGGCCCGCGGCTGCATGCAGCAGGCCACTGGCGGCCAGTAGCTGTACGCCGTGGCGCTGGGCTTCGGCGCGGCTGCTGGCGAGCAGCTCGGCCACCTGCAACGGCAGGCGCAGGTCGAAGGCGTCGGCCTGGGTGCGGGCACGCAACAGCACCCATTGCTGGCCGTCGGCTTTGGCATAGAGCGCGCCACTGGCGGTGTCCAGCTGCACGTTCACAGGCTTTGGCAGGCTGTGCTGGATACGCCCGGCCAGCCCGAGCCAATCATCCTGGCTGGGCACCAGGCTGAAGCCGGCGAAGGGGTCGAACAGGCTTTGCAGGCGTTGCTCGATGAAGCGCTCTGGCTGTTCGGCCAGTACCTGGCGGTCGGCGGGCGAGAGCATGGCCAGGCGCCCTTGCAGCAGCTGCGCACGCACCGCTTGCAAGTCGGTTTGCAGGCTCCACTGCACCGTCTCGAACAGCCCGCTGGCCTGCCACTGCCCGGCCAATGCCTGGGCCTGGGCGACGGCCCGCTCGCGCTCGGGGTGACCGACCAGCAACAGCAGTTCGCGGTTGAGCGGTTGCTGCATGCGTTGCTCGGCTTGTTTGACCCGTGCATCTTCGCTGGCGCCCGGCACCAGGGTCATCAGGTCGGCCGACAGCGGCGCGCCGTGGCGCCACTGCCAGCCGGCGACGGCCAGCATCACCAGCAGCAGGGCCACGAACAGGCGCGGCAGCAGGCGTTCAGTTGGCAAAGTCATTGCGCTGCGCGTCGTCCAGGTTGGCTGCACCCGTGCTTTCAGGCATGCGCAGCAGTGTACGGTCGCCCTGGGTTTCGTTCAGCTCGATGCGCTCGACGAAACGCCCGCCGCTGATGTCGATGTGCGTGAACACCTGCTTGAGCAGCAGCGAGCGTGGGCTCAGGCGCAGTTGCCAGTGCTGGGGGGCGCCTGTGAGGTTCAGGTCGAAATCCCGTTGCAGGCCGCTGCTGTCGCCTTGCAGGACAGCGAAGAACAGGCGGTTCTGCTCGGTGGCGGCGCTGGCGCTGGGCAGAGGCTGCCAGCCGCTGGGGTCGCGTCGGGCGATACCCTTGTCGGTGATGCGGTAGTCCTGGCGCACCGGCGTTTGCAGCAGCCACAGCAGGCCATGGTCGCGAGCGAGGACGAAGCGGCCTTTGCTTTGCAGCGGCTGGGGCAGCGCGCGCAGGTGTTTTTCCTGGATGAACGGGCCAGTGACCACGGCGGGTTCGCTGAGCTGGCGTTGCAGGTCGTCGAGGGTGAAGGCCTGGGTCAGGGGGCTGGCGAGCATCAGCAGCAGAGCCATTAGCACTGTTGAGGCGGCTGGCCTCTTCGCGGGTAAACCCGCTCCCACAGGTTGCGCGGTGCCTGTGGGAGCGGGTTTACCCGCGAAGAGGCCGGTGGCTTCAGCGCAAAAAACCAGGCTCATGCCAACACCTTGGCCACGGCATCGAGCATCACCTGCGGCGAGGCCAGCTGCATCTCGCCGCTTTCGATATGCACCGCCACCTGCACGCTGCTGGCGCGGGTCATGCGCTCGCCGGTCTGGGCATCGCTGATAAGGTAGTGGATCTTCAAGCGGTTCTCCCATTCCACCAGGCTGGCGCGCACGTTCAGGCGCTGGCCGAAGGTGGCGCCGCGGATATAGCGCACCTGCAGGTCGATCACCGGCCATGCATATCCGCTTGCCTGCATTTGCCGGTAGTTGTGCGCCAGACGGTCGAGCAGCGCGCAGCGGGCGACCTCCAGATATTTCACGTAATGCCCGTGCCAGACGATGTGCATGCTGTCCACGTCGAAAAATGGCACGACCACCTCGCTGTCGACGTGGAACACCCCAGGGTTACGCATGCAGCCTCCAGTGGCGCTGGCCGATACGTGCCAGGCACAGTCGCAGTTCGTGTTCCAGGGCGCGGTCCTCGATGACGGGGGCGAAGTCGCCCAGCAGTGCTTCGTGCATCTGCGCCAAGGGCGGTGGCAGTGGCCGTGCGTCGGCTTGGCGGGTGCGCAGCCATACGCCCTGGTGGGCTGCCAGCAGCGTCGCGGCCGCCACCTGCTCGGTCAGCTCCAGCACGCGCAGGGCATCGCGTGCGGCGATAGTGCCCATGCTCACCTTGTCCTGGTTGTGGCACTCGGTGGAGCGCGAGAACACACTGGCCGGCATGGTCTGCTTGAGGGCTTCGGCGGTCCAGGCGCTGGCGCCGATCTGCACGGCCTTGAAGCCGTGGTTGATCATCGCGCGGTCGGCCTCGGCGCCCGAGAGGTTGCTGGGCAGGCCATGGTTGTAGCGCACGTCCACCAGCAGCGCGAGCTGACGGTCGAGCAGGTCGGCGACGTTGGCCACCAGGGTCTTGAGGCTGTCCATGGCGAAGGCGATATGCCCGCCATAGAAGTGCCCGCCGTGCAGCACGCGCTCTTCGTCGCCGTCGATGATTGGGTTGTCGTTGGCGCTGTTCAGCTCGGTCTCGATGAACCCGCGCAGCCAGCCCAGGCTGTCGGCCAGCACGCCCAGCACGTGAGGTGCGCAGCGTAGCGAGTAGCGGTCTTGCAGGCGGTGCAGCGAGGGCAGCGGCGCGTCGATGGCCAGGTCCTGGCGCAGCCAGGCGGCCACCTGGGTCTGGCCTGGGTGCGGCTTGGCGGCGAACAGGCGTTCATCGAAGTGCTCGGGGTTGCCTTGCAGGGCGATGACATTGAGCGCGGTGATGCGCGTGGCCAGCTTGAGCAGGTAGTCGGCGCGGGCGTAGGCCAGGCAAGCCAGGCCGGTCATTACCGCAGTGCCATTCATCAGCGCGAGGGCTTCCTTGGGCCGCAGCACCAGGGGCTGCCAGCCCAGCTCGCGGTGCACGTCGGCGCTGGTGCGTCGCTCGCCCTGGTACATCACTTCACGTTCGCCCGAAAGGGTGGCGGCCACGTACGACAGGGGCGTCAGGTCGCCACTGGCGCCCACCGAGCCCTCTTCGGGAATCAGCGGCAGGATGTCGTGTTCGAGGAACGCTTGCAGGCGTTCCAGCAGCTCCAGGCGCACACCGGACATGCCGTGGCTCAATGAGCGCAGGCGCGCCGCCAGCACCGCGCGGGTGGCCTGTGCGTCGAGCAGGCGCCCCAGGCCGCAGCCATGGAAGGTGTAGAGATGACGCGGCAGCGCTTCGACATGCTCCAGCGGCACGGCCACCACGCAGGAGTCGCCATAGCCTGTGGTGACGCCGTAGATCACCCCTTCCTTGTGCAGCAGGGTGTCGAGAAAGCGTGCGCCGCGGGCGATGCGTTCACGGTACGGGGCATCGTCCTGCAGGCGCGACGGTGCGCGGCGTTCGGCCACGGCCAGGACATCTTCGATTGTCAGCGGCGTTTCGCCGAAGGTCACGGGCTCATGCGGATGCATCGTCATCGCTCTTCCAGAAGGGGTAGAAATTGAACCATTGCAGCGGCGCCTGGCGGCAGTAATGCCCCAGGCGTTCGGCGTAGCGCGCCGCCCACGCCTTGATCACCGCGTCGCGCTGGCCGCGGCGCCATTGCAGGCGCTCGGCGAACGGCTCCAGGGTGATCTGGTAGCGGCCCTGGTGCTTGAGGCAGAACAGCAGGTTGAGCGGGCATTCGAGCATCCCGGCCAGCAGCCACGGGCCTTGGGGCAGCCGTGCCGGTTTGCCGAGGAAGTCCACCTCGACGGTACGCCCGCCGTGCAGTGGCACACGGTCGCCGGCAATCGCCAGCCATTCGCCGCGCTCCAGACGCTCGCTCAGTTGCAGCATCACCGCCGGGTCCAGCTCGCTGACCTGGATCAGCCGCAGGTGGCTGGCCCCGGCTTCGCCCAGCAAGCGGTTGAACTGTTCGGCATGGCGTGTGTGCACCAGCACGTTCATGGTCACCTGCTCGCCCAGTTCGGCCAGGGCGCGGCACACCTCCAGGTTGCCCAGGTGTGCGCCCACCAGCATTTGGCCGCGGGCGCCGCGCATCTGCTGGCGCAGGTCGGCCGGGTCGACGATGTCGATCTGGTCGAGACGCAATCGGCCATTCCAGGCATCGAGTTTGTCGAGCAGGGAATCGGCGAAGGCCATGAACTGGCGGAACACCTGCCAGTGGCTGGGTGCCCCGGTCTGCCCGGCACTCCACTGGTGCAGGTGCTGCTGGTACTGCCAGGCGCTGCCCCGGGCACGGGCGCCAAAGGCGAAGAAATAGGCGACGATCACGTGGATCAGCGGGCTGAGCACGCGCCGGCCCAGCACCCGCGCCAGGGTGGCGGTGAGCTTCATCAGCCAGAAGTTGCCGCGCTCCTGGTGCGCTGCCCAATGTTCGGGCTGCTGGCTCATGTGCGCCACCTGCGCCAGAGGATCCATGGGGCGCGCACGAGCATGCCGAAGAACAGCTTGGCGTGCATCTTGGAGATCAGCGCGTTGTCGTGGAACAGGCGGAAATGCGACAGGCCGTCCTGAGGGTAGTGCACCCGGGTCGGCAGCCAGCGCATGGGCTGCCCGCGCCATGACAGGCGCACCAGAATCTCCGGATCGAAATCCATGCGCCGGCCCAGGCGCACGCGGTCGATCAGCGCCAGGGTCACCGGCAGCGGGTACACGCGAAAGCCGCACATCGAGTCAGGTATCTGTAGCGACAGGCTGTTGATCCACACCCACACGTGGGTCAGGTAGCGCGCGTACAGGCGGCCCTTGGGAACACTGGCGTCGTATTGCGGGTAGCCGCACACCAGCGCCTGAGGAAACGCCTGGGATTGCTCGAGGAAGCGGCTTACATCGGCCAGGTCGTGCTGGCCGTCGGCATCTACCTGCAAAGCATGGCTGAAGCCGAGCCTGGAAGCTTCGCGCAGGCCGGCCATCACCGCGCCGCCCTTGCCCTGGTTGACGGCCAGGGTCACCAGGTAAACGTCGTCACGCTGGGCCAGCTGGCCCAATACGAGCGCGCAGGGGGCATGGCTGGCGTCGTCCACCAGTACGCAGGGCAGGCCGGCGCGCAGCAGGTCTTCCACCACCTTGGGCACGGCCTGTTCGTGGTTGAAGACCGGGATCACCGCACAGGGCTTATGCACGAGGAGCCTCCAGGATGACCCGGCCGCTGGAGCACGGCTGCCCGGCGCAGGTGTAGGTGAAGTACAGCTTGCTGCGCCCGGCATCGAAACGCAGGGTCAGCAGCAGCTCGTCGCCCGGGCGTACCAGCTGCTGGAACTTGAGCACTTCCATGCCGACGAAACGTGGCGGCAATTGCAGGTGCGCCTTGGCCAGGGCGATGGCCCAGTCGACCTGCACGACGCCGGGCAGTACCGGGCTGGTGGGAAAGTGCCCGGTGAAGCAGGCGAGGTCTGGCGGTACGGCCAGGCGCAACTGCAACGCCTCGCCTTCCATGGCCTGCTCGAGCAGCTCCGGGGCCATGCTGCGCGGGGCTTGCAGGAGGGCCAGCAGGGTGGCGTTGGGCAGCTTGCCCTGGGCGTTGAAAGGCAGTTGGCGCAGCAGTCGCCAGCGGCGTGGCAAGGCCAGCGCCTCGCAGTGCGCAGCCAGATGCCGGCGCAGGTCTTCGAGCAGGGCGCGTCTGCCCTGGCTGCGCAAGGCATGCACGCCAAGAGGGCTGAGCGCCACCAGCGCGCCCAGGTAGGCACGGCCTTCCTCGAGCACTCCCAGGCGCGCCTCGGCGACCCACGGGTGGCTGCACAGGGCCTGTTCGAGCATGGGCAGGGAGATTCGTTTTTCCTCCAGCTTGACGATGCGGTCGAGCCGCCCCAGCAGGCGGAAGCGCCCGTCGCTGTCGAACTCGACCGCATCGGCGCCCTGCTCGGTGTGCCCGATGGGCAGGTAGGGCGAGGCGATGCGCAGGGCACCATGCTCGTCCTGGCTCAATTGCACATCGGCGAACGGCTGCCAGGGCGCAGGGCCTTGGCGCCAGGCGATACCGCCGGTTTCCGAGCTGCCGAGAATCTCCGTGGGCCACTGGCCAAGGCGCTGGTGCAGGCTCGCCGCAGCGGCGCCTGGCAGCTCGCCACCGGAGGAAAACACTCGCCGCACCGGGCTCAGGGCCGGCCAGTCGAGGTTGTCGCCCATGCGCTTGAGCAAGGCCGGGCTGGCGACCCAGGCGAAGGCTGCATGTGTGCGGCTGGCGCGTTGCAGGTCTTCGGGGAAGGGCAGCTGGCGGCGCTCGAAGCCGCGCCCGGCGCACAGCGGCCACAGCACGCGGAACAACAGGCCGTAGATGTGCTGGGTGGCGACACTGCCGATCACCCAGGCATCGCCCAGGTCTTTCCCCCACAACTGCTCCAGGGCGCTCACTTCGTTGGCCAGCAGGCGCAGGTGCTTGTCGATGCGCTTGGGCTCGCCGCTGGAGCCTGAGGTGCACAGGCTGATGCGGCAGGTGTCGAGGTCCAGGTCGGCAGGGGCGAGGGCTTCGTCGAGCAGGCTGGCAAGGCTGGTGTCGCCGGGCTGGTCGCTGAGCCACAGGTCGACCTGGTTGTGCCAACGCTCACGGGTGGCAGGTTGCAGGTCGGCCGGCAGCAGCACCTCGACGCCTGCGCGCCAGGCACCGAATAGCGCGGTGGCAAGGTCGGCGGCGTCTTCCAAGTGCAGGGCCATGCGCTGCACGCCGCGTCGTTGCAGGCCAGCAGCCAGGCGCAGGGCTTGCAGGCGCCATTGGGCGTGGTCCAGGGGCGGAGCCTGGGTGACCAGCCGTGGCGATTCTACGGGTTGCAACAGATGCTCGAGGTTGATCCAGTTCATGAGCGTCCTCGCACGCGTTCTCTAACCAGCCATTCGCCAACGAACAGCAGGCCCATCGCGGCATAGGCGAGCAGGCCGTTGTAAAGGGTCCACCAGGCCAGCGGCGCCCACAGTGTCAGGCCGGCGGCGATCAGCCCGTTGACCAGAAAGAACAGGCACCACACCTGGGTGACCCGGCGCGTATAGCGCACACCTTGCGCCGGCAGTTGCGGCTCGCGCAGGCGCGCCAGGCGCTCGGCCACCGGCATGCCGTGCAGCAGGCTGCTGCCGAACCACACCAGCATGAAGGCGTTGATCAATACCGGGTACCAGCGCAGCAGCTGCGGGCTGTCGGACAGCCCCAGCAGCACGCAGAACGCCAGCGCCGCCACGGCCATGCACAGGTCGTGGGTGTGGCGCGGGGTCTTCAGCGCGCGGGCCAGCCACAGCCCGCCGAGCAGCACGGCGAACTGCCAGGGGGCGAAATGGGCCATGCCGAAATGCACCGCGAACGGGTACAGCACGCCGGCCAACAGCAGGCCGAGGCCGACCAGGCGTCTCATGCCGCCGGGTTGACCAGGCGGTGCACCGCTTCGACCACATCGCCTACGGTACGCACTGCCTTGAAATCGTCGGCGGCGATCTTCTTGCCGGTCTGGCGCTTGATATGGTCGATCAGGTCGACCGCATCGATGCTGTCGATTTCCAGGTCCTGGTACAGGTGGGCTTGCAGGGTGATGCGCTCGGGTTCCAATTCGAACAGCTCGACCAGGGCGTCGCGCAGGATGTTGAAGATGTCTTCACGGTTTTGCATGGTGCGGTCTCAAGCGGCCTGACGGGCAGTGACGAACGCCGCGAGGGTGGCGACGTTGGTGAAGTGGGTGCGGGTGTCCTTGGCATCGGCGTCGATCTTGATGCCAAAGCGCTTCTGCAGCGCCAGGCCCAGCTCCAGGGCGTCCACCGAATCGAGGCCCAGGCCTTCGCCGAACAGGGTCTGCTGGTCGTCGATGTCGTGCACGCTGATGTCTTCCAGCCCCAGGGCGTCGATGATCAGTTGCTTGATGTCATGGGTCAGGTCTTGTCGTGGATCGCTCATCTGTGGCGAGCTCCTTCATATAGTGCTGGTGCAGGAAATCGTTGAGCCGCCGCGAGGCGACCGGTGCCGGGCCCAGGGCGGTGAAGCCTTGTGGGTCGATGTCGGCGCCGACGTGCAGGCTGAAATGCACGCGCCGGCGGGGAATGCGGTACCAGGGCTCGTACTTGGTCAGGGTCGTGGGGCTGACGCGGATGGTCACCGGTGTGATGATTTTCGCACCGCGCAAGGCAATGGCCGCGGCGCCGCGATGAAAGGCTGGCGCCTGGCCGGGCGGCGTGCGGGTGCCTTCGGGAAAGATGATCAGCGTCTGGCCTTGTTGCAGCGCGGCGACGGTGCTGTCGAGCATGTCCATGCTGCCGTCGTTGCCGATGTACTGCGCCTCGCTGACCGGCCCACGGGTGAACGGGTTGGTGAACAGGCTGTGCTTGACCACGCAGTTGGCCTGGCGCACCAGGCCGAGCAGGAACACCACGTCGATCAGCGATGGGTGGTTGGCGACGATCATCTGCCCCGGGCGGCCAAGCCGTTCGATGCCCTGGATGTCGTAGGTCAGCACGCCGGTCGCGCGCATGAAATGGATGAAGCGCCGCAGCAGCCAACCGATGGTGCGCCGGGCGCGCTGGCGGTGGCGGGCCGCATCGCCTGGCAGGCAGGTGAGCAGCGGGAAGACCAGCACGCGCAGGCACAGGCCGCCGATGCCGAACAGGGCAAAGCTCAGGGCAGTGGCCAGCAGGCGCCAGTAATAGGCGTCGCGGGGCCGGTCTATGGCTGTCGTTGCCAGTTCCATGCGCGACGCTTCCAGGTGTGGGTGAGTGAATGTTGTCCGGCCAGCGAGGCCTGTAGCCAGCTCAACGCGTGGGGTAGCGTGGGGCGTGGGGCATTCGCGGCAGCAGGTTGCGGCGATAGCTGCCATTGCTGCCCGCAGGTGACACGCAGGCCGACGGCATAGGCGAACGGCACGTCGTCCACCCAGGGACGATAGATTTCCGGCGGTTGCTCCTCGGCGACGATCAACAGGACGGCGGGGGCGCCTTCCTGGAGTAGCGCAGCCGCTTCCAGCAGGCCTTGCTCGAAACCATCGCCGGCTGCGGCCAGTGCGGTCATCTCGGAAGTTTCGCCCCGCATGATCGACCACAGGCCGATCACCGCGTTGTGCACCGACAGGCTGAATTGGGTCGGCGACAGCGGCTGGCCTTCGGCCAGTTCACTGAGGATCGAGAAGGTGCGCGGGGTTTCGCCATGGCGTGAAACGAACACCAGCGGCATCGGCGCCTGGCCCTCGGCCAGCGGCCAGGCCACGCTGAAGGCCATGCGTGCCAGGTGGCTGAGGCGGCGGCGTTGCATGGCAGGCAGGAACGAAACGTCCGGTGCCTGCCCGTCGGCAGGTACGAGGGGGGCTCCAGTGGCCCAGGCCTGCCAATCGTCAGGCGTTTGCAGGCCCGGGGCCCAGGCGCGCCATTGGCTGATATCGAAGCTGATCACGATGGTTGTTACTTCCCGCCCTGAGGGACTTCCTTGCCGTGGGATGACTCGGAACACAGACCTTGCAGGGGTGGCGCTTCGCCGAGTGGCGGGCATTATCCCGGTGACGGAGGTGTGTAGCAAATAACTGTTACCTATTTGCCATCAGACAACAGCGATTCGCAGTTGCGGCGTTGTTGACTTTTCACAACCGTTTTTTCCGACAATCGGCTGTGAAAAGCGTGTTGGCTGCTTGGCACCAGGCTTGTACGGCGATGAAGAATGCTGGCCAATGCCGGGAGTGCGACACATACTCGGGCATTCCTTGATACACGGAGGTTCAGCATGCGGCGCGTGGTGTTCAATCAGAAAGGTGGCGTGGGCAAGTCGAGCATCGCCTGCAACCTGGCGGCGGTGAGTGCCAACGAGGGCTACAGGACGTTGCTGATCGACCTGGATGCCCAGGCCAACTCGACCCAGTACCTGACCGGGCTCACGGGTGACGACATTCCCATGGGCATTGCCGACTTCTTCAAGCAGAGCCTGTCCAGCGGGCCGTTTTCGAAGAAGAACAAGGTCGATATCTACGAAACCCCCTTCGACAACCTGCATGTGGTCACCGCGACCGCGGAGCTGGCTGACCTGCAACCCAAGCTCGAGGCCAAGCACAAGATCAACAAGCTGCGCAAATTGCTCGACGAGCTGGACGAAGACTACGACCGGATCTACATCGATACCCCGCCAGCTTTGAACTTCTATGCGGTCTCTGCACTTATCGCCGCAGATCGCGTGTTGATTCCCTTCGATTGCGACAGCTTCTCGCGCCAGGCGCTGTATGGCCTGCTGGCCGAGATCGAAGAGCTCAAGGACGACCACAACGAAGAGCTGATGGTCGAGGGCATCGTGGTCAACCAGTTCCAGTCACGCGCCAGCCTGCCGCAGCAGATGCTCGACGAACTGCTGGCCGAAGGCCTGCCGGTATTGCCGGTGTACCTGGGCAGCTCGGTGAAGATGCGTGAGTCGCACCACGCCAGCCTGCCGCTGATTCACCTGGAACCGCGACACAAGCTGACGCAGCAGTTCGTCGAGTTGCATTCGCTGCTCGAAGAGAGCGCCTAGACCCCCTGCGAGCGCAGCCACTCCAGCAGGGGCTGCAAGGGAAACGCGCCGGCCTGGCGGGCCACTTCGCGGCCGTCCTTGAACAGGATCAGGCTGGGAATCGAGCGGATGCCCAGTTGCCCGGCGAGGTTGCGGTTGGCCTCGCTGTCGAGCTTGGCCAGGCGGCAGCGGCCACTGAGCTGGCGTGCGGCTTGCTCGAAGATCGGCGCGAAGGACTTGCATGGGCCGCACCAGTCGGCCCAGACATCCAGCAGCAAGGGCAGGTCGCCCTTGATTTGCGCGGCGTAGCTGCGCTCGTTGAGGTCGAAGGGGGTGGCCAGCAGCATGTCCTGCTTGCAACGACCGCACTTGGGGCTGTCGCCCAGGCGTGCGGCGGGCAGGCGGTTCAGGCCGTTGCAGTGGGGGCAGGGGATCAGTAGCGGGTCGGGCATGTTGTCTCCTTGTTCTGTTTTGCGCGGACCCTGTGGGAGCGGGTTTACCCGCGAAGCCGGCACCGCGCAGCCTGGCACCGGCTATGCCGGTGTTCGCGGGTAAACCCGCTCCTACAGGGGCGAGGTGATCGTTATGACGAACAACTGATTTCCAGGTGCTTGCCCCACTCCGGCGGGCGCTCGGCATAGGCCTGCATGCCAGGTTGCTCCTCGAAAGGCTTGCACAACACCTGGTGCAGACGCCGCACTTCGTTGTAATCCCCAGCTTCTGCCGCTTCGATGGCCTTCTGTGCCAAATAGTTGCGCAGCACGTACAGCGGGTTCACCGCATGCATCCGCTCGCGTCGCCCTTGCGCGTTGCCTGGCTCGCGCTGGCAGCGGGCCAGGTAGTCCTGGCCCCAGGCGTCGAAGCCGGCCAGGTCGATGAAATCATCGCGTACCACCTTCAACGCCTCCTCCACTGGCTGCTCGCCCAGCTTGCGGAAAAACAGGTGATAGTCCACGCCCCCGGTCTGCATGCGCTGCAACAGGCGCTCGACCAGCGCCATGTCGTCGTCCTCGGCAGTGGTCAGGCCCAGGCGACGACGCATCAGGTCGAGGTAGTGGGCCTGGTACAGCGGCAGGAACAGGGCCAATGCCTCCTTGAGCGCCTCCACCTCGATCACCGTGGTCAGTGCCTGGGCCAAGGCGCTGAGGTTCCAGTGGGCAATCGGCACCTGGTTGGCGTAGCTGTAGCGGCCACGGTCGTCGGAGTGGTTGCAGATGAAGTTGGCGTCGAAATCGTCGAGGAAGGCGTAGGGGCCGAAGTCGAAGGTGATACCCAGGATCGACATGTTGTCGGTGTTCATCACCCCATGGCAGAAGCCATAGGCCTGCCAGCGGGCGATCAGCTCGGCATTGCGTTCGACGATGCTGCGGAACATCGCCAGGTACGGCTGCTCGGCGTCGCGGCACTGGAGGTAGTGCTCGTCAAGCACATGGTCGATCAGTACGCGCTGCTGCTCGTGCTGCTGGGTGTAGTAGAAGTATTCGAAGTGGCCGAAGCGCACGTGGCTGTGCGCCAGGCGCAGCAGCATCGCCGCGCTTTCCTGGGTTTCACGCCACACCGGGGTGCTGGAGCCGACCACGCACAATGCCCGGCTGCTGGGGATGCCCAGCGCACTCAGGGCTTCGGAGGCGAGGAACTCGCGGATCGACGAGCGCAGTACGGCTCGGCCATCGCCCATGCGCGAATACGGGGTTTGCCCGGCACCCTTGAGGTGCAGGTCCCAGTGCTCGCCGGCGTCGTTGAGCACCTCGCCCAGCAACAGGCCACGGCCGTCGCCCAGCCGTGGGTTGTACGAGCCGAACTGGTGGCCGGAATACACCATGGCCCGTGGGTCGGCTTCTTCCCAGAGCTTGTGGCCGCTGAACAGCTCGGCGAACACCGGCAGTTCGGCCTGGGCAGGGTCGAGGTCGAGCAGGGCCATGGCCGATTCGCTGGCCACGACCACACGCGGCTCGGCGATGGGGTCGGGCAGTACCTGGGTGGAGAAGGTGTCGCCCAGGCGAGCGAAGCGGTTGTCGAAGCTGAGTTGGTCGAGCGTTTTCACAGGCGGCTCCGGGATCGGTGGCGGGGGCCGCGGTGCGGCCCTTCGGGGGTGAACCCATTCCCACAGGTGCAGTGCAGCCTCTGTAGGAGCGGGTTCACCCGCGAACGAGGGCGCAACCCTCGCCAGCATTCTGGGCGGTCAGGCCCGTTGGCGTCCAGTTACGCGGGCTTGCCGCCGTCGCCGCCCTCCTGGACGATCAACTGCTGCTTGCCGCCCTGGGTGTCCATCAGGAACACCTCCACCTGGCGCACCGAGATCTTGATGTTGTGTGCCTTGAACTCACGGTTGATGTAGCGGTTAAGCTCGTCCAGGGTCGGGTTGCGGTCGCCCAGGTCGCGCACGTGCATGCGCAGCTCGTGGTCCAGCGAGCTTTCGCCGAAGTTCAGGAAGTACACGATTGGCTCGGGGTCCTTGAGCACCCGTGGGTTCTCGTGGGCGCCCTTGAGCAGCAGATCGCGCACCAGGTCCAGGTCCGAGCCATAGTCGATGCCCAGCTTCAGCGTCACCCGGGTAACGGTGTCGGTCAGCGACCAGTTGATCAACTGGCCGGTGATGAAGGTCTTGTTGGGGACGATGATGTCCTTGCGGTCGAAGTCGGTGATGGTGGTGGCGCGGATGCGGATCTTGCTCACTGTGCCCGACAGGTTGCCGATGGTGATGGTGTCGCCGATGCGTACCGGGCGTTCGAACAGGATCATGATGCCTGAGATGAAGTTGGCGAAGATCTCCTGCATGCCGAAGCCCAGGCCCACCGACAACGCCGCCACCAGCCATTGCAGCTTGTCCCAGCTCACCCCCAGGGTAGACAGGGTGCTGACGAAGCCGATACCGGCGATGGCGTACGACAGCAGCGTGGTGGTGGCATAGGCGCTGCCCTGGGCCAGGTTCAGCCGCGACAGCACCAGCACCTCCAGCAAGCCCGGCAGGTTGCCAGCCAGGGCGAAGGTGATGCCGACGATCACCAGTGCGCCGAGCAGGTCGCCGAGGCTGATCGGCACCATGCTGGCCGCAGCGCCCGTGCCGCTGGTGTATTCGTAGAGGGTGATGTTGTTCAGGTAGGCGAACACCGTGATCAGGTCGGACCAGACCCAGTACAGGCCGCCGATGAAGCCGCCGAGCAGGGCCAGGCGGATCAGCCTCAGCGACTGCTGGTTGACCTGCTCGATATCCAGCGTCGGTTCCTCGACCACCACCTCGCCGTCCAGCCCTTCCTTGGCTGTCTGGCGCTTGCTCAGCGCTCGCTGGTAGGCCAGGCGCCGTGCCGCCACCGACAGGCCGCGAACGAACGCCGCCTCGATCACCAGCCAGAACATCAGCAGGTACAGGGTGTAGATCAGCCGGTCGGTGAGCTTCAGTGCGGTGTAGTAATAGCCGAAGCACACCGCCACGAACAATGTGATGGGCAAGGCGGTGAAGGCCACCGCCACCGCCTTGCGGAACAGCGAGGTGTCGCGGTGCGCCGGGCTGCTCAGCAGCAGGCGGCTGAGCAGCCAGGCCATCAGCGCGTAGCAGGTCAGCACCACGCCGATACCCAGTACATCATCGGCCAACGCTGAAGGTTGGTGCTCGGCCACCGCCACCACGCCGACCAGCGCCAGCACCACGGTGCCCAACCGGCGTACCCAGCCACGCAGGAATTCGACCTGCGGCTTGTGCCAGCGGAAGTGCACCTCGGCCACGCCGCCCGGCGCCAGCACCCGGTAGGCGGTGTAGAACACCAGCCAGGCCTGGGCCAACTGCCACAGCGCAGCGCCGAGGTTGGCGTTCTGCCCGCGAGCGTCGATCTGCAGGGCATAGCTGCCCAGCGCCAGGGCCAGGCTCAGCGGCAGTGCCAGGAGGACGTTGATCAGGATCGCCTGGGGCGTGTGCCACTGGCTGTCGCGGCGGAAATGGCCGATGTCCTGGTGCACCTTGCTGAGGCGGTGGTACAGGTACTTGCGCCGCCATAGCAGCGCACCGATCGCCAGCAGCAAGGGCACGAACAGCAGCGGGCGCTGACCGAGGCCATCGGCCAGCTCCTTGACCCCTGAGCCCCAAGGCAGGCTGGCGACCTGCTCGACCAGGCGCTCGGGTACCGAGCGCAACCACTCCCAGTCCAGCGGCTTGTTGCTGGGGATCCAGAACATCTGCTCATCCAGCGTGGTGCGCAGGTTCTGCGCGGTGCTCAGCAGTTGCTTCTGGTTCAGCTGCAGGGTGATGGATTCATTGAGCAGCGCAGACAGCTCGCGGTTCAGGCGTTCGAGCAGGTCGCTGCGGGTGATCGCCACCTCCAGCAGGGCCTTGCGCAGCGCCGGGGTGACGTTCTCCTCGGGCTGGCTGGCCAGCAGCTTGTCCACGTAGCTGGCCGGGCTGCTGATCTGCTCGCGTTGCTGGTTGACCTCGAACTGGTACAGGCGGATGTCGGCGATCTGGTCGGCCAGGTTGCGGTCGAGCTTCAGGTGCGGCAGCGCCTGCTTCTGCTTGTAGAGAATCTTCGAAAGCAACAGGCTGCCCTTGAGCACGTTGATCTGCTCGTCCAGCGCCTGGTCGGCCTGGCTCAGGGTATCGAGCTGCTGCTTGGTCTGCAGGTTCTGCTGGGTCAGTTCGTTGAGACGATCGGTGCTTTTGAGCAGGTAGTCGGAGAGCTTGAGGTTGGCCGCGCTCTCGTTGGCCAGCAACGTGCTGCCGCCGGCTTTCTGCGCTTCGATCGACTGCTGGGTGACGGTCTGCTGCGACTGGGCCAGGCGCTTTTCGTTGATCAGCGTCTGCAGGTCGAGGATCTCCTGCTCCAGGCGCGCGGTGCGTTCGATCAGCAGGTCGTGGCGCGCGTTGCCCAGGTCTTGCAGCAGGCTGTTACCGGCCAGTTCCTGGCGGCGCAGCAGGGTCAGGGCATTGAGCGAGGCCAGCTCGGCGGTGAGCTGGTTGCGTTGGTCGGCGGACAGGGCCTTGCCGTTGTCCTTGCCGGCCTTGAGCAGGTTGTTGATCTGCTGGGTGCGGGTCTGGTTGTTGCTGATTTCCGCCTGGGCGCGCTCGGGGCGGGTCTGCGAGTTGATGATCAGGCTGTTGGCTTCGGACAGCGCCTTTTGCAGTTCGCCCTGCTGGGTGCTGCGCTCGCTGAGCATGCGTTCGAGCTGCGGCACGTCGAGGGCGGCGTAGCGCTGGGCAACCGGGGTGACCTTGCTGTCCTTGAGCTTGGCCAGTTCGCGCTGCGCATCGCGGGTTTCCTGGGGCGCGTCGGCCAGCTGCTGCTTGAGGGCGGCGAGCTTGTTCTCGCTGTCCTGCCGACTGGTGAGCTGCGCGAGGGTTTGCTCCAGCACTTGCTGAAGCGCCTTCTGCTCGGCTTCGGGCAACTTGCGCTCGGCGATCTTGTCGAGGCTGCTCTGGATGGAGGCGGTGGTGGGCGCCTCGGCCGCGAGGGTGGCGAACGAGAGAGACAGGCACAGCCCCAGCAGGGCTACGCGCAAGGACACACGCAGGGACATAGGCAGAAATCTTGTACGGGGCGGAAAATCGAGTTTAGAGGAACAACCCGGGGCCGGGGCGGGTACCTTCGGGGAATCTGACGCCGACTTTCTGGATCTTGTTCCCGTCCATCGTCGCCACGGTCCAGATCGTGCCGTGCCAATCGACCTGGTCGCCTACTACTGGAGCGCCTCCGACCTTCTGTCGGATGAACTGCGCCAGGGGCATTTTCGCGTCCAGGCCATCGAGTTTCAGGCCATACAGGGTCGCCACCGCGCCCAGCTCGGCATCGCCTTCAAGCACGAAGTCGCCGAAGAAGCGCAGGTCCAGGCCGCGCTGCGGGGCCTGGCTGAACAGTTTGCCCAGCGCTGGCAGGTTATGTTCGTGGCCGATCACGCAAAGCATGTCACCGACTTCCAGCACCGTACTGCCCGAGGGGTGCAGCAGCTGTTCGTTGCGAAACAGCGCGGCGATACGCGTGCCTTCGGGCATCTTCAGCTCGCGCAGCGCGGCGCCGATGCACCACTTCTCGGCGCCCAGGCGGTAGACGAACAGCTCCCACTCGCTGGTGATATGCACCTCGAGCGCGGAGCGGGAAATCGGCGCGGGGTCGGGCGGTACGGTGACCTTCAGCAGCTTGGCCATCCACGGCAGACTGGTGCCCTGCACCAGCAGCGACACCAGTACGATGAAGAACGCCAGGTTGAAGAACAGCTGTGCCTGCGGCAGCCCGGCCATCAGCGGGAATACCGCCAGGATGATCGGCACCGCGCCACGCAGGCCGACCCAGGAGATAAAGCCCTTTTCCTTGCCATGAAAGGCCTTGAACGGCAGCAGTGCCGCCACCACCGACAGCGGCCGCGCCACCAGGATCATCCACAGCGCCAGGCCCAGGGCGGGCAGGGCGATGGGTAGCAGGTCGTGGGGCGTGACCAGCAGGCCCAGCACCAGGAACATGCCGATCTGCGCCAGCCACGCCATGCCGTCGAGCATGTGCAGAATGCCGTGGCGGCTGCGGATCGGCTTGTTGCCCAGCACCAGGCCGCACAGGTACACGGCGAGAAAGCCGCTGCCGTGCAGGGCGTTGGTCAGCGAGAACACCGCCAGGCCACCGGCGACCACCAGGATCGGATACAGCCCACCGGCCAGGTTGATGCGGTTGACCATTTGCAGCAACAGCCAGCCGCAGCCAAGGCCCATCAGGCCGCCGATGCCGAATTCGCGCAGCAGGTGCCCGAGCAGGCCCCAGTGCAGGCCGGTCTGGCCACTGGCGATCATCTCGATCAGGGTGACGGTGAGGAACACGGCCATCGGGTCGTTGCTGCCCGATTCGATTTCCAGCGTGGCCGTCACTCGTTCGTTCAGGCCTTTGCCGCCCAGCAGCGAGAAGACCGCTGCAGCGTCGGTGGAGCCGACGATGGCGCCGATCAGCAGGCCCTGCATCAGGCTGAGGTCGAACAGCCAGGCCGCGACCATGCCGGTCAGGCCCGTGGTGATCAGTACGCCCACCGTGGCCAGCGACAGCGCCGGCCACAGCGCCACGCGGAAGCTCGCCACCCGCGTGCGCAAGCCGCCGTCGAGCAGGATGACCGCCAGGGCCAGGTTGCCCACCAGGTAGGCCACGGGATAGTTGTTGAAGATGATGCCGCCACCATCGACCCCAGCGACCATGCCGACTGCGAGGATGATGACCAGAATGGGAATGCCCAGGCGCGAGGACAGCGAGCTGACCAGGATACTCGCGCCCACCAGCAATGCGCCGATCAGGAACAGGCTGTTGATGGTGCTGGCATCCAAAGGCAAGTACTCCGGTACATCGCGGGGAAGAAGACGTGCTGGAAAACGAGAACTAGCAGGTCGCGTGCCAATCGATTCTAACCTGATGAATTGGCAGGCTGTAAAGCGTTTCTGCATAGGTAGAAAAGGCACCGTAAAGGTGCCTTTGTGTGGGGTGCCTGTGCCGGCCTATTCGCGGGTAAACCCGCTCCCACAGGATTTGCACTGCCCTCGAGAGCGGTGTTGTACCTGTAGGAGCGGGTTTACCCGCGAAGGCCGCGCTGCGGTCAGCCCTGCTTGACCTCACGCATCGCCTTGCCTTTCACCGGCGCATCGCCTGCCACATAGTACTTGGCAGTGCTGCGCGGCAGCGGCTGGCGGCCACGGATCCGGTCGGCGATCTTTTCGGCAATCATGATCGTGGTGGCGTTGAGGTTGCCGGTGATGATGATCGGCATGATCGACGCATCCACGACGCGCAGACCTTGCATGCCATGCACGCGGCCCTGGCCATCGACCACCGCCATGTCGTCGTCGCCCATCTTGCACGAGCAGGAGGGGTGGAAGGCGGTTTCGGCGTGCTCGCGGATGAACTGGTCCAGTTGCTCGTCGGTCTGCACGTGCTCGCCGGGGCTGATCTCGCGGCCACGGTAGGGGTCCAGCGCAGGCTGGGCCATGATCTCGCGGGTCAGGCGAATGCCGTCGCGGAACTCCTGCCAGTCCTGTTCGGTGGCCATGTAGTTGAACAGGATGCTCGGGTGCTGGCGCGGATCCTTGGACTTGGCCTGGATACGACCGCGGCTTGGCGAACGCATCGAGCCCATATGTGCCTGGAAACCGTGCTCCTTCACGCCGTTGGAGCCGTTGTAGTTAATCGCCACCGGCAGGAAGTGGTACTGGATGTTCGGCCACTCGAACTCAGGGCGGGTACGAATGAAACCACCGGCCTCGAACTGGTTGCTGGCGCCGATGCCGGTACCGTTGAACAGCCATTCGGCACCGATGGCCGGCTGGTTCCACCACAGCAGCGAGGGGTACAGCGACACTGGCTGGGTGCAGGCATATTGCAGGTACAGCTCGAGGTGGTCCTGCAGGTTCTCACCGACGCCCGGCAGCTCGTGGACGACTGGAATGTCCAGGCTTTCCAGCAATGCGCGTGGGCCGACGCCGGAGCGTTGCAGCAGTTGCGGCGAGGCGATGGCACCGGAGCTGACGATCACTTCCTTGCGTGCACGGGCCTCGACGCGTTCTTCGCTGTCGCCGACCAGGTAGGTCACGCCGACCGCCCGCTTGCCGTCGAACAGGATGCGGTCGCTCAGGGCGTGGGTGACGATGGTCAGGTTCGGACGCTGCTTGGCCTGGTCCAGGTAGCCACGGGCGGTGCTGGAGCGGCGGCCCTTGCTGGTCACCGTACGGTCCATCGGGCCAAAGCCTTCCTGCTGGTAGCCGTTGAGGTCTTCGGTGCGCGGGTAGCCCGCTTGCACGCCTGCCTCGACCATGGCGTGGAACAGCGGGTTGTTGCCGGCCTTGGGCGTGGTGACGCTGACCGGGCCTTCGCCGCCGTGGTAGTCGTTGGGGCCAATGTCGCGGGTTTCGGCCTTGCGGAAATACGGCAGGCAGTCGAGGTAGGTCCAGTCTTCCAGGCCTGGCAGCTTGGCCCAGCCGTCGAAGTCCATGGCGTTGCCGCGGATGTAGCACATGCCGTTGATCAGCGACGAGCCACCCAGGCCCTTGCCGCGGCCGCATTCCATGCGGCGGCCGTTCATGTGCGGCTCCGGGTCGGTCTCGTAGGCCCAGTTGTAGCGGCGACCCTGAAGCGGGAAGGCCAGGGCGGCGGGCATTTGGGTGCGGAAGTCGAAGCGGTAGTCCGGGCCACCGGCTTCGAGCAGCAGTACGGTGACGCCGGCGTCTTCGGTCAGGCGGGTGGCCAGGGTGTTACCGGCCGAACCGGCACCGACGATGATGTAGTCGAATTCTTGGGACATGGGAAAGTACCCTCGTTTGCGGTAGGCAGGGAGCGAAAACGCCCGCGCGCAGCGGCGCGGGCGTGGCTGAACAGGGCCTTAGAAGACCGAGTTGTAGCCGCCCAGCTCGACCTGGACCGACTTGATGCGAGTGTATTGGGCCAGCGAGCTGACGCCGTTCTCACGACCGACGCCCGACTGCTTGTAGCCGCCGACTGGCATTTCCGCCGGCGACTCACCCCAGGCGTTGATCCAGCAGATACCCGCTTCGAGTCTGTGGATGATGCGGTGGGCGCGGCTGATGTCGTTGGTGCACACACCGGCGGCCAGGCCGTACTCGGTGTCGTTGGCGCGGCGGATCACTTCTTCTTCGGTTTCATAGCTGAGGATGCTCATCACCGGACCGAAGATCTCTTCCTTGACGATGGTCATGTCGTCGGTGCAGTCGGTGAACACGGTCGGGGCCACGAATGCGCCCTTGGCGAAATCACCTTCGGTCATGCGCTCGCCGCCGCACAGTACACGGGCGCCTTCTTGCTTGCCCTTGGCGATGTAGCCGAGCACGCTTTCCATGTGCGCGAAGCTGACCAGCGGGCCGAAGTTGGTGTTCTCGTCCTGCGGGTTGCCAGCGCGAATGCGCGCCACGCGTTCGGCGACCTTGGCTTCGAAGGCGGCTTTCATCGGCGCCGGGATGAACACGCGGGTGCCGTTGGTGCAGACCTGTCCGGAGCTGTAGAAGTTGGCCATCATGGCGATGTCGGCGGCTTTGTCCAGGTCGGCATCGGCGCAGATGATCAGCGGCGACTTGCCGCCCAGTTCCATGGTCACTTCCTTGAGCGAGGAGCTCGAGGCGCTGGCCATGACTTTCTTGCCGGTGGTGGTGCCGCCGGTGAAGGACACCTTCTCGATGCGCGGGTGCTCGGTCAGCCAGGTGCCGACTTCACGGCCGCTGCCGGTCAGGACATTGAACACGCCGTCCGGCAGGCCGGCTTCGGTGTAGATTTCGGCCAGTTTCAAGGTGGTCAGCGAGGTGACTTCCGACGGCTTGAAGATCATCGCGTTGCCCGCGGCCAGGGCCGGGGCGGATTTCCACAGGGCGATCTGGATCGGGTAGTTCCACGCGCCGATACCGACGGTGACGCCCAGCGGCTCGCGGCGGGTATAGACAAAGGATGATTCGCGCAGCGGAATCTGCTCGCCTTCGATCGCGGGTACCAGGCCTGCGTAGTACTCCAGCACGTCGGCGCCGGTGACGATATCGACATAGCGGGTTTCCGAATACGACTTGCCGGTGTCCAGGGTTTCCAGCTGGGCCAGTTCGTCATTGCGCTCGCGCAGGATGTCGACGGCACGGCGCAGGATGCGCGAACGCTGCATGGCGGTCATCGCCGCCCAGACCTTCTGGCCACGCTCGGCGCTTTCCACCGCCTTCTCGACGTCAGCCTGGGTAGCGCGCTGCACGTGGGCAAGCACCTCGCCGTTGGCCGGGTTGATGGCTTCGAAGGTGGCATCGCTGCCAGCGTCGACATAACCACCATCGATGTAGAGTTTTTGCGTTCCGAAACGGGCCATAGTGTCCTCGCAAGTGCAATGTATGTGCGGCTAGCCGCGTCGCGCTCCTGCCGTTTTGGCAAGCGCTGCGCGCGATCGTTCAGGGGCCGGTCGGGTGGCCGGGGCCTGCTTAGCCAGTTGTTGATCCATGTATTCGTAAGCAATCCGTACTGCCTGGTCGGTATCGAAGGCATCTCCCGACAAGGCGCCACGCAGCCACAGGCCGTCGATCAGCGCTGCCAGCCCGCGGGCCGCGCTGCGCGCTTCGTCGCGCGGCAACACCCGGCGGAACTGGAAGCACAGGTTGGAGTACAGGCGGTGATCGTTGATCCGCTGCAACCTGTGCAACGACGGCTGGTGCATGCTGGCGGCCCAGAAGGCCAACCAGGTCTTCATTGCCGGGCCGCTGACCTGGGTGGCGTCGAAGTTGCCTTCGATGATCACCTGCAGGTGCGCCCGCGGGCTGTCGTCGGTGAGGGCCTGTCGACGGGCGACGGTGCCTTCGCTCAACGCGTTCATGAGGTGGCGCATGGTCGCTGCGATCAGGCCGTTCTTGTCCTGAAAGTAGTGACTGATGATGCCGTTCGACACACCGGCCAAACGGGCAATCAGCGCAATGCTGGCATCTCCCAGCCCGACCTGGTCGACCGCCTGCAACGTGGCGTCGATCAACTGTTGGCGGCGGATGGGTTGCATACCGACCTTGGGCATCTTGCGATTCTCCTCAGGCCTGCGAGCAGACGACGAGCGGCTGCCTCGGCGAAGGCCAGTCTATTTTGTTTTGATTGAACGTTCAATCAATAAAGAATAAGCTCTGCGACAATTTGTGCCATTGACACCCTCAAGGGCGTTCAAGAAGGCACGAAGTGGCACCCCAGGAAATCGCGTAACCCCCGGAATACAAGGCGTTGACGGGCATGAGCGAGGCGAGTTGCAGATTCTGCCGAGCGGTCACAGGCCGCGCGGAAGGGCCTTTGGAGCAGGCCCGAGTCTGTTTTTTGCAACGGTTCGATTCGGGATCACGGTTTCCAGGTTGCTTTTATAACACCTGCGGCAGTGGGGCTATTGCACCAATTGCGCGGGAAATCACTGATTAGCCTCCACTGCCGCACTCCCCGGAGCCTTCGTGCAATGAGTTCTGCCTCCCTAACCAAACCCCCCGCCGAGAGGGTAAGGGTCAACCGCGTGGTGTTCTTCACCTCGGCGTTGATGATCCTCGTTCTGACTGCCTTGTTGATCGCTGTTCCCGAAACCGCCGGCCAGGTGCTGGGCGTGGCCCAGAAATGGCTGACACGTACTTTCGGCTGGTACTACATGCTGGTGATAGGCGGCTACCTGGTGTTCGTCATCGCCATCGCCTTCTCCGACTACGGCAAGCTCAAGCTGGGCGGCAAGGACGACACCCCTGACTTCAGCTACGGCGCCTGGGCCGGCATGCTGTTCTCCTCGGGTATTGGTATTTCGCTGTTGTACTTCGGCGCCTCCGAACCGCTGGACCACTACTTCAATCCACCCGAAGGCACGCCGGCCAGCCTCGAGGCTGCGCGCCAAGGCTTGCAACTGACCTTCCTGCACTGGGGCCTGCACGGCTGGGCGATCTACGCCCTGGTCGGCCTGGCCGTGGGCTACTTCGCCTACCGTCACAACCAGCCGCTGGCCCTGCGCTCGGCACTGTACCCGCTGGTCGGGGAGCGCTGGGTCAAGGGCGCTGCGGGCAACGCGGTGGACATCTTCGGCATGTTCGTGACCCTGCTGGGCCTGGTGACCAACCTGGGCATTGGGTCGATGCAGGTGGCTTCGGGCCTGGAATACCTGTTCGGCATGGACCACAGCAAGACCAACCTGCTGGTGGTGATCCTGGTGATGGCCGGCGTGGCCACCGTCGCGGCGGTGTCGGGTGTGGAAAACGGTATTCGTCGTCTGTCCAACCTGAACATCATGCTGTTCAGCGGCCTGTTGCTGTTCGTGCTGCTGGGCGGCGAAACCCTGCACCTGCTCAATGGCTTCGTGCAGAACATCGGTGACTACCTCAACGGCATCGTGCTCAAGACCTTCGACCTGTACGTGTACGAGGGCGAAGCGGGCAAGTCCGAGCGCTGGCTGGGCCTGTGGACCGTGTTCTACTGGGCCTGGTGGATCTCCTGGGGGCCGTTCGTGGGGATGTTCATCGCACGGATCTCCAAGGGCCGCACCGTGCGCCAGCTGGTCAGCGGCGTGCTGCTGATTCCCCTGGGCTTCACCCTGGCGTGGCTGTCGATCTTCGGCAACACCGCCCTGGATCTGGTGATCAACCAGGGCGCGGTTGAGCTGGGCAAGACCGCCCTGGAGCAGCCATCGATGTCGATCTACCAACTGCTGGAATACTTCCCGGCGGCGAAGATCGTGATCGGCGTGGCGGTGTTCGTCGGCTTCGTGCTGTTCCTCACCCCCGCCGACTCCGGCGCGGTGATGATGGCCAACCTTTCCTGCAAGGGCGGCAAGGTCGATGAAGACGCGCCGCACTGGATGGTGGTGTTCTGGTCGGTGGTCATCACCCTGGTGACCATCGGTCTGCTCCTCGCCGGCAACTTCGAAGCCATGCAGACCATGGTGGTATTGGCCGGCCTGCCGTTCTCGGTGGTGCTGGTGCTGTTCATGTTCGGCTTGTACAAGGCCATGAAGCAGGACGTGGCGGTTGAAAGCGAGCGCGCCGAGCTGGCCGCCCGAGGGCGTCGCGGCTTCAGCGAGCGCCTGACTCAGCTTGAGCTCCAGCCTACCCAGGCGGTAGTGCAGCGCTTCATGGACAAGCACGTCAGCCCTGCGCTCAAGGAAGCCGCCGAGCAGTTGCGCGTGCAGGGTTTCAGCGTCGAGACCCGGATAGGCCAGGCGCGCAGCATGATGGGCCTGCGGGTGATGATGGAAGAGGGCAACCCCTTCGTCTACGAAGTGAGCCTGGACGGCTACCTGGCCGCGCCCAGCGAGGCGTCGGCGGACGGCGCTGGCGAAGTGCGCCAGCGTTTCTACCGCGCCGAGGTGTACCTGCATGACGGCAGCCAGGAGTACGACCTGATGGGCTTCACGCCCGAGCAGATGGTGCGTGACGTGCTCGACCAGTTCGAGAGCCATCGTCAGTTGCTGGGACGCGTCTACAGCTGATTCGCTCACGCGCAGCACCAGGGGCTTCGCCGGAAACGGCGGAGCCCCTGGCGTTTCCGGGCCCTGCGTCGGCTAGCTATATGTAGCGCCCGAGGGGCCGCGATCGCTCTAGGCTGCGGTGGGGTTCACCCACCCCAGGAGCCTCGAGCCCATGCCAACCTCCAACGCTACGTCCAGTGCCGCGCCCGATTTCCGGAACGCCGTGGCGCGGCAGTTCGCCGACTATCCCACGCTACGCCAGGTTGCCTCCAGGCAGTTGCTTGCCCTGCTGACCGAGCGTCACCCCCTGCTCAGGCGGGCCGAGCCATCGTTGACTTCGGCCGAACCCTTGCGTCTGCTCAGCCCAGAGCCTGCACGCGACTACCGGCACAACCGAGCCTTCCTGGACGTGTTGCTGCAAGCACTGTTCGATGGTGCAGCGATCAACTTCGCGCCAGTGAATGGGCGCGGGTATTTCCTGGCGCTGGCCGAGCCTTACCGCTTTCCCGACACCGACGATGCCTTTCAGGCGCTGGCACTTGAGGACCTGGGCCAGGCCCTCGACGAGTTGTTGCTGTTGTTGCCTGAATACCTGTGCCAAGCCCAGGTCGAATACTGGCGTGAACAAGGCAGCGCTGGAGTTGGGCGTGATCGTTGGTTGCGACAGCTGCTCAGGACCGCCTTGCTGAACAACCTGCCGTTGCAAGGCCTGGATATGCAGCAACAGGCATTGGTCCGAGACGTGCTTGCCGATACGGGGCGCAAACATGACGCATGCGTCGTCGAGGCCTGCCTGGAGCTGGGCGATGAACACTTCGAGACGCTGCTGCCCGGCCTGCTGTTGCTAGGCGAATGGGATAGGCGCCAGGTGGTGCTGTGGTGCTCGCCTTCGAGCCAGGTACGGGCCTTCGACTCACTGGATGATTTTGCCCTGGCGCTGCGCGACGAGCTCGGCGAACGCTACCGTTTCGATGCCATGCGCTGGAACCGCTACGCGCTGGAGGGGGATGTATTCGCCCAGCAAGTGGCCCTGCTGCTCGACATCATGCTGGACCGGGTGCGTCGTGCACGCTTCAACCTGCTCGGTAACCCGGCTGAAATGGAACAACTGTTCACGGCGCTTTGCGACCCGGCGCAGTGGTTCATCGAAGGGTACATCGCGGCTGGCGACGTGCCGATCCCGATCCCCCCAGGCCTTGCCAGCGCCACTGCCTTCACCGGCTTCGCCTACCAGAGCGCCCTGTTCGAACTGACCCTGGAGCAGGCCAACCTGCAGGGACAAGCGGCGCTGGGGGAAATACAGGACCTGAAAAGCTACGCCAAAGAGCAGTTGCGTCAACACCTGCTTGCCGACTACCCACACGAGGCGAATTATTTCTCCGACGACCTGCTGCTCGAGTTGAGTGTTGCCCATGGCATGCCCGGCGGGGCTGGGGCCGGGGCGGGAGGAGGGGAGCCGCTGAAAGCGATTGGCGTAAGCACGCTGACTGATTTCGCGATCGGCAACCTGAGCTCGTTGAGGGGTGCGCTGATCACTGCTGTTCGCCATCGTACCGGTCAATTGATCCAGCCTTGGCTGACGGTCGACTACCTGAAGAACCTGGTCACGCGGGTCGATATCGGTGGACGTTACCCGCGCTATGTCGCGCAGTGCCTGGATGACCCCGCCGAGCGGCCGCAACGCGCACAGCGCTTCGCCCGTCAGTGGCGCTGCTCGCTGCTGTTCAGTGCGCTGAGCGCGCATCTGGAGGGCACGTTGAGCGAGGTTGCCTTGCAATGTGTCAGCAACTACTGCGCAGGCCATATCAACCCTGAAGTGCCGGACCTGACCCTGATGCCCCTGGCATTCAAACGCCAGCCGAATTCTGCGATACACGACCAGGTCAGCGCCATGTACGTGCTGTTTTCGGCAACACCTGCTCGGGTAGTGCTGTACCGCCCCCTTTACGGCAGCACAGCGCTTCGTGAATTTACCGGCCTCGAGGCGTTGCTGGCGGCGATCTGCGAGGATGGCCCGCTGCAGCACTCGGTGCTGGACTGGATGCCGGCCCATGCGCGTGCCATCTATGCCGACGGTGGGTTCCGCGAACCCCACATTTCGCACCTGGGGCCCGACCCGCTCGATGTGCCCGAGCGACCCAAGCCGGCCAGCCTGGCCACGCGCTTTTGGTTGGACGACGTGGATGAGCGGCTCTATTCGGCCAACCGAGATCTTCTGGTCGAGCTCGCCGGTTTGCAATCGACTTCCAATGCCGAAAGCCGCTGGGCGTTGCTGCGCGAGGGGGCCTGGTTGCTGTTCGATGTCGTGACCGTGGTGCTGACCGGGCCCGTAGCTACCATCGCCTGGCTGGTGCAATTGATCGAAAGCGTCAACCGGGATGTCGAGTCGTTCACCCAGGGCACTGAGTTCGAGCGTTCTGCAGCGGTGGTCGATGCATTGCTCAACCTCGGCATGATGCTGCTGCATGCGCGACTGCCTAGCGCGCCTCTACCTCGAGCGACGAGGCTTGCGCACGCCAGCTCGTTCCCGGCAACCCTGGCGCGGGGCAATGCTGGCGCGCCGCTCGAAGTCCTGCCCAGCCAGGGCAAGGTCGGCTTGCCGGGTTCGCTGCGTGCGCTGGAGCACCGTCCGCTGGACTTTTCCTGGCGCGGCGGCCGGGGTTTCAATCGACTCACCCACCAGCAACGCGAGGCGATCGTCGGCATGCGCCGCGACCCTGGGCGGACGGGGCTCGTGGCAGAAACCTCGGGGAGTGCCAAGGGGTTATACAAGGTCGATGGCCGCTACTACGCGACACTGGAGGGCGACTTCTACCCCGCCAGGGTGTTGGAGGAAGGGGTGCGGATCATGGACGAGCAAGGCGCCTTTGGCCCATGGCTGGTGTTCGAGCATGGGGCCTGGCGGGTCGATGATGGTCTGCGTCTGCGTGGCGGCATGCCCAAGACCCGTAGGGAATTGCTCGTCCAGAAGAACAGCGAGGAACTGCAAGCGCTCAACGCGAGGGAAAAGGAACTGATCCGTATGCTCAATGAGCAAGGGGACAAGTTCAAGCAGCACCGCGAGCTGCTGTTGAAGAGGGCACAAGAGATCCAGGCGCTCGAGCAGTCGACGGATAACCTGCAGCTGGATCAGCTGGTACTGGTCAGACGTCTTCACCAGCGCATTCGCCTGGAAATTGCCAAGGACCTGAAAAACCTCGTCTACATTGGCCTCGAGCACAACCAGGTACTGTCCGACATTGCCGCTAGACGGCGCAACGACGCCACGCTGGAGTATGCCCTTGCCACGCAGCGCAACAACACGCGCCAGGACCTGATCGAGCACTGTGAAAGCTACTACAACTACTTGGCGAAGCTGATCAACGACGAAAACCCGGGAGCGCTTGGCGAGTCGCTGGTGGTCCACCCGGAAACCGAGGCGGAAATACGGCATTACCGGGACTTCCGTGCTTCGCTGGAGAGGGTGGTCGAGTGGCAGGCCGAACTCAGCGAGCTGGCCGGCCGCTTCGACGACCTGCTCGAAGATACGCTCAACGATCATACGATCGTCTTCAAGGCTGAAGGTGAGAGCGAAGGTGAGGCCGATAACCGTAGGGTCAAGGAAACCTGGGTCAGGAATATCATCGAACAACGCCGCTTGACGGATGTGGATGTGCAGTTTCGGCAGTTGCTCGACCTCGGCGAACTGAGCTTGGATCGGCTGGCGAGCGTGGAGGAGCGGGTGCTGGAGGAATACGCTGACTACCTGGTGGGCGAAGACCTCAAGAGTGCAGGTGCCGCCCATGGCGAGCTGACGGGCAGCGGACTGTCGGTGACCGAGTGCATCGAGGTGCTCGGCGGGGTGCACGATGCCTACGAGCAGGCCGCGGCGATGAGTGACTACCTGTTGAGCCTGGGTGGTGTAGCGGTTCGTGGAGAGTCACTGCAAGCCTACAAGCGTGTGTTGGCCAACCTGAAGGAAAGCGCTGAGCGTAGCCTTGAAGCTTCGATGCGGGAGAAGGAACTGGCTGAGCCCAGGGTCTCCAAGCCAGCGCTGTATCCTTCGCGCGGGGGCAAGCGGCGCGTGGCGAAAACCCATCGCGGACGCAGCGTGGTGGTCGAGGAAGTGGAGGTCGATGGCGCGGCAGTCGTGCAGCAGCGCGATTTTCGTACCAAGCAAGTGCTCAAGACGTTTCGCCAGGAGGGTGGCGGATGGGTCGAGCAGGACGCACACCCCACGTCCAGCAAACTGCCCTGGAGCCCTCTGGCCGACCCGGTCAAGGATACCCGGCGAGCCGATGAGCTGCTGGCCCAGGTCGACTCGATCATGAGCCTTGGCAAGCAGTACATCTCTTCCGATGAACCCTTGGGTTTCGAGACGGTGATCGAGGGCCAGATCGACAAGATGCAGCATGCTCGTGGCAAGCTTGTGCGTACCCCCGAGTCCGAAGCGTTGCTCGACAGCCTGGACAAGGGCATCGAACGCCTGCAGCTGTTCAGGCGCGATCAATTGACCACGTTTCATTTCTCCACCACGCACCCCACGGCCAACAGCCTGCGTTTCCTGCACGACGCGCAGGCGATCACCGTGCAGCGCGTGGGCAAGCGCAAGAAGACCGCTTCGGACTATCTCCAGGTCTACGATGTCCGCCGTAAAGGCAGCGGCGAAGGCCTATGGCAGGTGCACTTGCACTATCCAGGCATGGAGACACCGCCACGTGAGTTCAGCAAAGGCCATATCAAGCTATGGTCGCAATTATCGATCGGGCGTGACGTCCAGGTGCGCCTGGCCAGGCGCAAGGACATGAAGGCGATCTATCGGGGCGACCTGAGGTTGGCCGACATCGACGGGCTGATCCCTCTCGCCTAGCGATTGCTGTAGCGTCCATGCCTGCCGTGGGCGGGCATGGCCTGGTTGCTGCGCTCGGCGATCATCTGTTGCAGGCCGATCAATTCGATGCCCTGGCTTTTCAGCCGGGGCATCTGTTTTTCCAGTACTTCGAGGGTCTGTGGGTAGGGGTGGCCGATCAGCACGGCCGAGCCTTGCCTGCGGGCCAGGGCGATGCCCTGTTGCAGTTGCGCGGTGATGGCCTCGGCGGTGCGTACGTCATCCAGGAACACATCGCGCGATACATGCGCCAGGCCTTGCGCTTGGGCCTCGGCAGCGGCCACCGTGGCGGCGCTGGTGCGGCTGTCGACAAAGAACAACTGGCGCCGCTGCAACTCACCCATCAGCCAGGTCATCGGCTCGCGCTGGGCCGTCATGCGGCTTCCCATGTGGTTGTTGATGCCCGCTGCGAACGGCACCTTGGCCAGTGCTGCATCCAGGCGCCGAGCCAGCTCCTCTAGCGGTGTGCCGGGGTGCCAGGCATACGGGCCGGTGGCGGGGTCCATGGGCATGTGCAGGATCACCGTGCGCCCGGCCTTGTGGGCCTGGCGGGCGAACTCGGTGGCGTGGGGGGTATCGGGCATGATCGCCATGGTGACCGGCCCGGGCAGCGCCAGCGTGCGGCGGTCGCGCTCGACGTTCTGACCAAGGTCGTCGATGACGATGCTCAGGTAGGCCTTGGCCGGGGCCGCGTGGGCGGTGCCGGCCAGGCACAGGAACAGCGCGAGAAACAACGCACGCATGGCGGGTAATCAGTCGCCCTTGGTGATGTTCAGGCCCTTGAGCAGGCTCAGCGCCTGGCTCAGCTGGAAGTCGTTGTCCTGCGGACGTTCCTTGCGCTTGCTGCTGCCGCTCGGACGGTCGGCGCCGCCGTTGCCGTTGCCCAGGTGACCTTGCAGGTCGGCTTCCTTGAAGGCTTCGTTGTCGGCTTCGGCGGTGAGCTTGGCCGGGCGCACTTCGATGTCCGGAACGATGCCCTGGGCCTGGATGGAGCGGCCATTGGGAGTGAAGTACAGCGCGGTGGTGAGCTTCAGCGCACGGTCGTTGGCCAGTGGCAGGACGGTTTGCACCGAGCCCTTGCCGAAGCTGTCGGTGCCCATCAGCACGCCGCGTTTCTGGTCCTGCAAGGCACCGGCGACGATCTCGGACGCCGAGGCGCTGCCGCCGTTGATCAGCACTACCAGCGGCACGCCTTCGCTGGCGTCGGCCGGGTCGGCGGAGTAACGCAGCTCGGAGTTGGCGATACGGCCCTTGGTGTAGACGATCAGGCCCTTGGTCAGGAAGTGGTCGGCCACCTCGACCGCCGATTGCAGCACGCCACCGGGGTTGTTGCGCAGGTCCAGGACCATGCCGCGCAGCTTCTTGCCGTTGTCCTTGCGCAGCTTGGCCAGGGCCTTGCCCACTTCATCGCCGGTCTTGACCTGGAACTGGGTGATGCGGATATAGCCGTAGTCGTTTTCCAGCAACTGGCTCTTCACGCTTTTCACCTGGATCACCGCGCGGGCGAGGGTCACGTCGAATGGCGTGCCGCCATCACGTACCAGGGTCAGGGTGATTTTCTCGCCGACCTTGCCGCGCATCTTGTCCACGGCCTCGGTCATGGTCTGGCCGCGGGTCGGCGCGCCGTTGATCTTGACGATCAGGTCACCTGCCTCGATGCCGGCGCGGGAAGCCGGGGTGTCATCGATAGGCGACACCACCTTGACGAAGCCGTCCTCCATGCCCACCTCGATGCCCAGCCCGCCGAACTCGCCGCTGGTGCTCTCCTGCAGTTCCTGGAAGTCCTCGGGGCCCAGGTAGGCCGAGTGCGGGTCGAGGTTGCTGAGCATGCCCTTGATGGCGTTTTCCAGCAGGGTCTTGTCGTCCACCGGCTCCACATAGGCGGCCTTGATGCGGTCCATGACCTCGGCGAAGGTGCGCAATTCATCCAGCGGCAGCGGCGCCTTGCTGGTTACCTCGGTAGCCGGCACGGTGGCAGGCTTGGCCGGGTCTGCGGCGAAGGCCAGGGGCGCGCCAACCGCCAGTGCGATGGTCAGGGCCAGTTGGGTGAGGCGGGGCGAGTGCAGCATGTCGAACGAACTCCTGATCCTGTTGGCGCTCCGGGGAGCATCGGCGCGTTGCGCCGTGAATGACTGCTAGCCGCGGCACCACTGCGAAGGGTCCGATGGACGGCCCTGCTGGCGAATGGCGAAGTACAAGCCCGCACTTTCCTGGCCGCCACTGTCGCCGACGGTGGAAATGGCTTCGCCGGCCTTGACGATATCGCCGGCATTCTTGAGCAGGCGCTGGTTGTGGCCGTAGAGGCTCAGGTAACCATTACCATGGTCGAGAATGACCAGAAGTCCAGCACCGCGCAACCAGTCGGCGAACACCACGCGACCACCGTGCACGGCACGTACCTGGGTGCCGGCGCTGGCGCTGATCATCACGCCGTCCCACTTGGCCCGGGCGTCGTCGCCACGGGCATCGCCGAAACGTGCCAGCAATCGACCATTGACCGGCCATGGAAGTTTTCCGCGGGCGGCAGAAAATGCGCCGCCGTAATTGGCACCGTCGCTGGATACCATCGGGCCGAGGGTGGTGCGGGCCTTCTTCGGCGCCTCCTCGGGCGTTTCGCGGGCAGCGAGGGCCTCTTGCTCGCGGCGCTTCTCGGCCTCCTGTTGGGCCAATAGCGCTTTCTGGCGCGCCTCTTCGGCTTCGCGGGCCTGGCGGGCGAGGGTTTCCTCGATGGTCTTGAGTACCTGGGTCAGCTCGGCCTGGTCCTGTTCGCGGGCCTGTAGCTTCTGGTCGCGATCCTTGAGGTCGCCGTTGAGCTTGGCCAGGACCTGCTGGCGCTTGCTGCGTTCGGCTTCGAGTGCCTGGCGGCGGCTGTCGAGGTTGCCGCGCTGGGCCAGGAGCTGCGCCTGCTGGCTGGCGATGTCCTGCTCGACCCCGGCCAGCTGGCGCAGGGTTTCGTTGAAGGCACGCAGTTGCTCCATGCGCGCCTTGCTCAGGTAGTCGTAATAGGTGAGGGTGCGGGCGAATTTCTCGGGATTCTGCTGGTTGAGCAGCAGCTTGAGGTATTCCTCGCGGCCATTGTTCTGGTAGGCCGAACGGGCCTGGATGGCGATCAGGCGTTGCTGTTCAACGCGGGCGGACTGGAGTTTTTTTTTCTCGTGGTCAAGGCGCTCCAGTTCGCCCTCGGTCTTTTTTAGTTCTTGCTGCAATGCCTCCACCTGTTTCTCGAGGTTGCCGATGTCGGTCTCGGTGGTCTTGAGGTCTTTCTGCACGCTGGATTTTTCTTCCTGGAGCTTGCCCAGCATTTTCTTCAGCTCGGCGATGTCCTGGCGGGTGGCGTCCAGTTGTTGCTGGGTCTGTGCGCGCTCGTCGGCGAAGGCCGGGGCGAACAGGCATGACAGGGCTAGAAGTATCAGGGCGCGGAGCATGGAATGGGCGTACCAGGGCTGGAGACCGGCCTAGTATGCCCGCGCGGGGCGGCAAAAAAAACGCCCCGCGGCAGATGCGGCGGGGCGTTTGTCTGGAAACCGCTGTTGCGGGGGCTGCCAGGCAGCCCTTTCGCAGGGGCTTTGCTGCGTTTAGTCGACCAGGATCGACGTACCGGTCATTTCCGCAGGTTTCTCAAGGCCCAGCAGCTTGAGCAGGGTTGGCGCCACGTCGGCCAGCACGCCGCCTTCACGGACCTTCAGGTCGCGCTTGCCGACATAGATGAAGGGCACCGGTTCGGTGGTGTGGGCGGTGTGTGCTTGCCCGGTATTTTCGTCTTCCATTTGCTCGACGTTGCCGTGGTCAGCGGTGATCAGCGCTTCGCCGCCGACCTTGTCCAGCGCCTGGACGATACGCCCGACGCAGGCATCCAGGGCCTCCACGGCCTTGACCGCCGCATCGAATACACCTGTGTGGCCAACCATGTCGCCGTTGGCGTAATTGACCACGATCACATCGAAGCGCTGCTGCTCGATGGCCTCGACGATGCGGTCGGTAACTTCCGGAGCGCTCATTTCCGGTTGCAGGTCATAGGTGGCGACCTTCGGCGACGGGATCAGGATGCGCTCTTCGCCGTCGAACGGCTCTTCACGCCCGCCCGAGAAGAAGAATGTCACGTGGGCGTACTTCTCGGTTTCGGCGATGCGCAACTGGGTCTTGCCGTTCTTGGCCAAGTACTCGCCCAGTACGTTGTTCAGGCTGGCCGGGGCGAATGCCGCCGGGGCGGGGATTTTCGCCGAATACTGGGTCAGGCCGATGTAGGCAGCCAGTTTGGGCAAGCGGGCGCGGGGGAATTCGTTGAACTCGGGCTCGACGAATACCCGCGACAGCTCGCGGGCGCGGTCGGCGCGGAAGTTCATGAAGATCACCGCATCGCCGTCTGCGACCGGTGCCGCCTCGCCAATGCGGGTTGCCTTGACGAATTCGTCGCTCTCGTCACGCGCATAGGCCGCTTCCAGGCCTTGCACGGCAGTGGCGGCGGTGAATTCGGCGGTGCTGTCGACGATCAGGTTGTAGGCGGCGCTGACGCGGTCCCAGCGGTTGTCGCGGTCCATGGCGTAATAGCGGCCGATCAGGGTGGCAATGCGGCCCTTGCCCAGCTTGGCGAAGGTCGAATCCAGCAGTTCGATGGACGACTGCGCGCTGCGCGGCGGAGTGTCACGGCCGTCGAGGAACGCGTGCAGGTAGATGTGCTCGGCACCGCGCTTGGCGGCTAGTTCGGCCATGGCGATCAGGTGGTCCTGGTGGCTGTGCACGCCACCGTCGGAGAGCAGACCGAGAATGTGTACGGCCTTGCCGGCGCCAACTGCCTTGTCTACCGCAGCGGTAAGCACCGGGTTTTCGAAGAACTCGCCATCGCGAATGGCCTTGGTGACTCGGGTGAAGTCCTGGTACACCACGCGCCCGGCGCCGAGGTTCATATGGCCGACCTCGGAGTTGCCCATCTGCCCGTCAGGCAGGCCAACATCCATGCCGGAACCGGAAATCAGGCCATGCGGCTGGGTGGCGCGCAGGCGGTCGTAGACCGGTGTGTTGGCGGCCAGGATGGCATTGTATTCGGGTTTTTCGCTGTGACCGAAACCATCCAGGATGATCAGGACCAGGGGCTTGGGCGTGCTCGTCATCAATCAAACTCACGGTTGTTCAAAGATGATAAAGACACGCATTTTAGGGCAAATCAGCCAATGGCGGCGAAAATTCCTGGGGTCGCCCGACCGGCGTCCCAGCCCCATGGACATCGAGGCCGACTTCGCGCCCGCCCGCCGGGCTTTGGCCGGCCTGGGTGGCTGTGTATACTGGCCGGCATTTTCAATCGCCTGGAACACCCCTGATGGTTGCCAACCTGATTCAATTTGCGACAAACCACTTCATCCTGGTTGCGATTTTCTTCGTTCTGCTGATTCTGCTGCTGGTCAACGAAATCCGTCGCGGCGGCCAGAGCCTGAGCAGTGGCCAGTTGACCGCGCTGCTTAACGCCGAGACCGGCGTGGTGATCGACATCCGCACCAGCAAGGAATTCTCTGCCGGGCACATCGTCGGGGCGCTGAACATTCCGCAGGACAAAGTCGCTGCGCGCATGTCCGAGCTGGAAAAGCACAAGGCCAAGACGCTGATCATCGTCGACAGCATGGGCCAGCAGTCCGGTGGCGTCTGCCGCGACCTGCTCAAGGCCGGTTTCACCGCTGCCAAGCTCAGCGGTGGCGTTTCCAGCTGGAAAGCCGACAACCTGCCATTGGTGAAGTGACATGAAGCCCGTCATCGTCTATTCCAGCGACTACTGCCCTTACTGCATGCGCGCCAAGCACCTGCTCGAGAGCAAGGGCGTGGCCTTCGAGGAAATCAAGGTCGACGGCAAGCCGCAGGTTCGCGCCGAGATGATCCAGAAGGCCGGTCGTACCTCGGTGCCGCAGATCTGGATCGGCAGCACCCATGTCGGTGGTTGCGATGACCTTTATGCCCTGGAGCGCGCGGGCAAGCTCGACGCCCTGCTCAAGGCCTGATTCACGCCTCTTTAGAAAATCATTAGGAAAAGGATCTGCCATGACTGACCAGCAGAACAACGGCGCAGCCGCCGAAGACACCTCCCCACAGTTCTCCCTGCAGCGCATCTATGTGCGTGACCTGTCGTTCGAAGCGCCGAAGAGCCCGCAGATTTTCCGCCAGCAGTGGGAGCCAAGCGTTGCCCTGGACCTGAACACCAAGCAAAAGGCCCTGGAAGGTGACTTCCATGAGGTCGTGCTGACCCTGTCGGTGACCGTCAAGAACGGCGAAGAAGTCGCCTTCATCGCTGAAGTGCAGCAGGCGGGTATCTTCCTGATCGCCAACCTCGATGCCGCCTCGATGAGCCACACTCTCGGCGCGTTCTGCCCGAACATCCTGTTCCCGTATGCCCGCGAGACCCTGGACAGCCTGGTGACCCGTGGTTCGTTCCCGGCGCTGATGCTGTCCCCAGTGAACTTCGACGCCCTGTACGCCCAGGAAATGCAGCGCATGCAGGAAGCCGGCGAGCTGCCGACCGTTCAGTAAGCGGTGTGCTTGTGAATGAAAAAGCGCCTTTCCAGGCGCTTTTTTGTTGGGCACATGGCGGCCCTCTCGCGGGCAAGCCTGCTCCTGCAGGTACGGCGCAAATTCTGTAGGAGCGGGCCCGCGAAAGGGCCGACGCAGAAATCTCAGGCAAACCCTTGCTGGCGCCACGCCTCGTACACCGTCACCGCCACGGTATTGGACAGGTTCAGGCTACGGCACCCAGGCCGCATCGGCAGGCGCAGGCGCTGTTCGGCGGGCAGGGCGTCCAGCACCTCGGCCGGCAGCCCGCGGCTTTCGGGGCCGAACAGGAAGGCGTCGCCCGGTTGGTAAGCCACTTCATGGAAGGGGTGCGAGCCCTTGGTGGTGAAGGCGAACAGCCTGGGCTGGCCCAGGCTTTCCAGGCATGCGGCCAAACTCTCGTGGCGTTTGAGCGTGGCATACTCGTGGTAGTCCAGACCCGCCCGGCGCAGGCGTTTGTCATCCAGTTCGAAGCCGATCGGCTCGATCAGGTGCAGGTCACAGCCGCTGTTGGCACAGAGGCGAATGATGTTGCCGGTATTCGGCGGAATTTCTGGTTGAAAGAGGATGACGTGAAACATGCACGGCTCCAGGCACGAAGATGACGAGCATTCTAACCCCGAACCCGACCGACGTTCGAAGGCCTGGCCGCGGGTGTTGGGCTCGATGGCGATCATGGGGCTGCTGGTAGGGCTGATGATCGGCCGCCTGACCAATCCCGAACCGCCCGTGCTTGAGCGTGTCGAGCAGGTGCCGGATGGCCTTGCGCTGTGGTTCAGCGATGAACCGCAGCTGCATGGCGAGAACGTGGAGGGCACCGTGGCGCTGCTGTTCCAGGCCGAAGGCAAGGCCCAGCGCGGCCAGTTGAGCCTGCAGGGCAAGCCTGCGAGCTGGCGGGTGCAGCACAGTGACGGTGGGTTGTTGCTGACGGTGCTGGCTGCGCGTCCCCTGCGGGGGGAATGGCATGCCGCAGAGGACGCCGGAGGGTGGCGTGTGCAGGTGACGCTGCACGAATAAAAGAGGGGATGTCTCGGCCTGCCTGTACCAAGGTCCCCAAAACGGGCATTACAGCGAATAAAAGAGGGGTGTCCTGGCCTGCCTGTACCAAGGTCCCCAAAACGGGTATTGCAGCGAATAAAAGTGGGGCTATCCCGGCCTGCCTGTACCGAGGACCCCGAAAAGGGAGTTGCTTTGGTTATTGCAGGGGGCGTGCCAACTTCGCGCCCCCCGTAAAACCGGGGTTTTGCGACGGTTATGCCAGGTTTTGAGGGGAATTGTGCCTTTCCGAGGTGCATCGGGCACAGGATCGGTGCATGTTTAGCCATCGTCAAAACGCATCGCGGGCAAGCCCGCTTCTACAGGGCTTGTGGCGTACCTGCAGGAGCGGGCTTGCCCGCGAATGCGTCGGTTCAGTCAGCGAGGTTTAGTGCTCATCACCCTCGTCGTCGTCCGCACCGTCGACCTTCATGCCCAGCTCCTTGATCTTGCGCGTCAAGGTATTGCGACCCCAGCCCAGCAGCACTGCCGCATCGCGGCGGCGCCCGGCGGTGTGCTTGAGCGCAGTCTCGATCATGATGCGCTCGAAGCTAGGCACGGCGCTGTCGAGCAGGCTCGATTGGCCACGGGCCAGGGCCTGGTCGGCCCACTGGCGCAGCGCCTGCTCCCAGTTGGTCACCGGGGCGGAGTCATGGGGCAGGTTGAGCAGTTCCGGTGGCAGGTCGCCAATCAGCACCTCGCGGCTGGAGGCCATCACCGTGATCCAGCGGCAGGTGTTCTCCAACTGGCGTACATTGCCCGGCCACGGCAGGTTGCGCATGAACTCCTCGGTTTCCGGCTTGAGCAGCTTGGGCTCCACCGCCAGCTCGCGGGCGGCGCGGCCAAGGAAGTGGCGCGCCAGGGCCGGGATGTCCTCGCGGCGGTCGGCCAGACGCGGGATATGAATACGGATGACGTTCAGGCGGTGGAACAAGTCTTCACGGAACTTGCCGGCCTGTACCAACGACTCCAGGTTCTGGTGGGTCGCGGCGATGATGCGCACGTCGACCTTCACCGGCACGTGACCGCCGACCCGATAGAACTCGCCGTCGGCCAGCACGCGCAGCAGGCGGGTCTGGGTGTCGGCGGGCATGTCGCCGATCTCGTCGAGGAACAGCGTGCCGCCATCGGCCTGCTCGAAGCGGCCGCGGCGCTGGTTGGCGGCGCCGGTGAACGCGCCTTTCTCATGGCCGAACAGTTCGGATTCCATCAGGTCCTTGGGAATCGCTGCCATGTTCAGCGCGATGAACGGCGCGGCCGCGCGTGGGCTGTGGCGGTGCAGGGCATGGGCGACCAGCTCCTTGCCGGTACCGGACTCGCCATTGATCAGCACGGTGATGTTGGAGTGGCTGAGACGGCCGATGGCGCGGAACACCTCCTGCATCGCCGGTGCCTCGCCGATGATCTCCGGGGTGCGGGCCAGCGCCTGGGGCACGTCGAGCGCTTGCTGTTCCTGGGCATGCTGGTTGGCACGCTTGACCAGCGACACCGCCTCGTCCACGTCGAACGGCTTGGGCAGGTACTCGAAGGCGCCGCCCTGGTACGAGGCCACCGCGCTATCGAGGTCGGAGTGAGCGGTCATGATGATGACCGGCAGGCGCGGGTGCTGTTCGCGGATCTGCGCCAGCAGGTCCAGGCCGCTGGTGCCGGGCATGCGGATGTCGGAAATGATCACGTCAGGCTGCTGGCGAGCCAGGCGGCCCATGACGCCATCGGCGCTGTCGAAGCTCTGGGTGGTCATGCCTTCTTGTTGCAGGGCTTTTTCCAGGACCCAGCGGATGGAGCGATCATCGTCGACGATCCACACGGTTTCACTTCGGCTCATGGGGCTGTGGCTCCTTGTTCCAAGGGCAGGAAGATCGAGAAGGTGGTGTGGCCGGCATGGCTTTCACACTCGATCAGGCCCTGGTGCTGACTGATGATGTTCTGGGTAATGGCAAGGCCGAGGCCGGTACCGTCCGGGCGGCCGCTGACCATTGGGTAGAAGAGGGTGTCCTGCAGTTCTGCCGGGATGCCTGGGCCGTTGTCGGTAATATCGACCCGCGCCACCAGCCGGTGGCGGATGTGCCCGATGGTGAATTGGCGCACCGCGCGGCTGCGCAGGGTAATGCGGCCCAGGCGCAGTTCGTTCTGCGCGTTGATGGCCTGCATGGCGTTGCGCACGATGTTGAGTACGGCCTGGATCATCTGCTCGCGGTCGATCAACACGTCCGGCAGGCTCGGGTCGTAGTCGCGCACCAGGGTGATGCAGCCCTGGCTTTCCGCCTCCACCAGGCTGCCGACCCGCTCCAGCACTTCATGGATGTTGGTCATGGCCAGCGAGGGCAGCTTGTTCGAGCCGAGCATGCGGTCGACCAGGTTACGCAGGCGGTCGGCTTCTTCGATGATGACGTTGGTGTAGTCGCGCAGGTTTTCCTCGGGCAGCTCGCGGGCCAGCAACTGAGCTGCGCCGCGAATCCCGCCCAGGGGGTTCTTGATCTCGTGGGCCAGGCCGCGCACCAGCATCTTGGTGGTTTCCTGCTTGCTTAGCTGGGCCTCCTCCTTGGTGATGCGCAGCAGCCGGTCGCGCGGATGCACTTCCAGCAACAGCAGGGTCTGGCCGTGGTAGAGGATCGGCGTGACGGCGTAGTCCACGGTGATGCTCTGCCCGGTGAGGGAGGTCAGCTGGGCTTCGCGCTTGGTGAACGGGTGCGCCTGTTCCACGGCCTGGCGCAGGGAGTTGAGCGCCTCGGTCGATTCGGTGAACAGCTCGCTGATGAACTGACCGTGGCTGCGCTGGCCGCTGACGGCCAGGAGCATTTCCGCCGCCGGGTTCATGTACTCGAGGCGCAGTTCGCCGTTGAGCAGCAAGGTGGCGGTGGTCAGGTTGTCCAGGAGCAGACGGTGCTGGGCATCGCTGATGGTCATGGTGCGTCGTTGACCTCTTTTGGCGCTTTTCCGGCTTGGGGCGCCCCTGGCGGGTCCAGGGGCGGGCACGCGGCTGTTCCGCTGATGCCTGGAAAATGCAAGAACCAAACCAAGGCTCCGAAAAGAAGCGGAATTTCCTGATGTGCGCCGTGAGCTGCGCGAATTCGGCTCAGAAAATACGACTGGAGCGGGTTTCATGACCTAATTTGGGGTGCATTGCAGGGCGGGCGTCCCATTAATGCACCAATATAGAGCATTGCCTGTCAGGGGCGCCTGCAAAGATTCGCCGCGGCACGTATGGCCGCCGGGCGCTGGGCGGTATCGGGTTGGCGTTGGGCCAGGGTGTCGGCCAGCAGGGTTTCGCAGTTGGCCGGAGCCTGCTGGTCGAACTCGGCCAGTTGGCGCAGTAGTTGTTCCTGCAGGCGGTCCAGTGCTGGGCGAATTTCCTCGACCAGGTCCCGGCGTGGTTTGTCTGGCGCCTCGCGAAGGTGGTGCCAGTGGCTCAGCAATTGGTACTGCACCAGCTTGTTGGCTTCGATCTGGTCGGCGAAGAACATTTCTGCGCGGTCCGCGCTCAGGCCGTACGCCGGTGCCATTGTGCGGACGTTGTCCAGCACCTGGCGTTCGCGTTCGGGCGCTTGCACCGGCTGGCCAGTGTCCCATTTGTGCAGGGCCACATCCTCGGCTATCGCAAGCCGGTGTTGCAGGGTGTCGAGCAGCGAGTCGAGGGGAGTGGCGGCGTTTGCGTGGCCGGGCAGGGCCAAGGCGCAGAGCAGGGGCAGCAGGAAAGGACGCATGGGAAGTCTCCTTCTATGGGTGAGGGCCCGAGTGTGGCGATGCGTCAGGCTACTCGCGCGTAGGTGGCTTCCGAATACCATGTGGGTATAAACAGAAACGGCCTCCCTAAGGAGGCCGTTCCGGTTTGACGCTTGCGGCGCTAGGCGCCGCTTACATCAGACGCTGTAGTACAGGTCGTATTCCAGCGGGTGAACGAAGGTGCGGACCTTGATCTCTTCTTCCGACTTCAGCTCGATGTAGGCATCGATGAAGTCGTCGGAGAACACGCCGCCCTGGGTCAGGAACGCACGGCCCTTGTCCAGCTCTTCCAGTGCCTCTTTCAGGCTGCCGCATACCTGCGGGATTTCCTTGGCCTCTTCAGGCGGCAGGTCGTACAGGTTCTTGTCGGCGGCATCGCCTGGGTGGATCTGGTTCTTGATGCCGTCCAGGCCAGCCATCAGCAGTGCGGCGAAGCACAGGTATGGGTTGGCCGCTGGGTCCGGGAAGCGCGCTTCGATGCGGCGGGCTTTCGGGCTGGAAACGTAAGGAATACGGATCGAGGCCGAGCGGTTGCGAGCCGAGTAGGCCAGCATGACCGGGGCTTCGAAGCCTGGGACCAGACGCTTGTACGAGTTGGTGGACGGGTTGGTGAAGCCGTTCAGGGCCTTGCCGTGCTTGATGATGCCGCCGATGAAGTACAGGGCGGTATCGGACAGGCCGGCATAACCGTCGCCGGAGAAGGTGTTCTTGCCGTCTTTGGAGATCGACATGTGAACGTGCATACCCGAGCCGTTGTCGCCGTACAGAGGCTTGGGCATGAAGGTAGCGGTCTTGCCGTAGGCATCGGCAACGTTGTGAACGCAGTACTTCAGGGTCTGTACTTCGTCAGCCTTGGCGACCAGGGTGTTGAACTTCACGCCGATCTCGTTCTGGCCGGCAGTCGCCACTTCATGGTGGTGAACTTCGACGACCAGGCCCATTTCTTCCATGGCGTTGCACATGGCAGTACGGATTTCGTGGTCGTGGTCGACCGGTGGAACCGGGAAGTAGCCACCTTTGACGCCTGGGCGGTGGCCTTTGTTGCCGCCTTCGACGTCGCCGTCGGTCATCCAGGAGCCTTGCTCGGAGAAGATCTTGAACATCGAGCCGGAAATATCGGACTTGAACTTGACCGAGTCGAAGATGAAGAACTCAGGCTCAGGGCCTACGAAGACGGTGTCACCGATACCGGTGGTCTTCAGGTACGCTTCGGCACGCTTGGCGATGGCACGCGGGTCGCGGTCGTAGCCTTCCATGGTGGACGGTTCGATCACGTCGCAGACCAGGATCAGGGTCGGCTCTTCGGTGAACGGGTCCAGCACGGCGGAGGTGTCATCCGGCAGCAGGATCATGTCGGAGGCTTCGATACCTTTCCAGCCCTCGATGGAGGAGCCGTCGAACATCTTGCCGATTTCGAAGAAGTCTTCGTCCAGCGCATCGCGAGCTGGCATGGTGACGTGTTGCTGCTTGCCTTTGGTGTCAGTGAAACGCAGATCGATCCACTTGACGTCATGGTCCTTGATGAGCTGAACCGACTTGAACGACTTCGACATGTTGTCCTCCGGATGGTCTAGAGCGCGGTGGGCCGCTGCCCTGGAAAAAGGGTGTTGCCGGGCGCGGATAGTCGGCCAAGCTTACCTGCCTCACAAGGGAGCAAATTGCATGCCAGTGCCCGAAAATGGCGAGTGCGGGATAAAAAGGGGCGTCTGCGGGCATTTCCAGGGGTGGCGCCGCTGAAAAGCGCACTCATAAAGGGCGATAATCATTGGCTGCGCATCATTGTGGTGCATTAAGCGGCTTCCGTGCTCTTTCTGGGGGCTTTGTGACCGATTTGACGGTGAATCGAGCTGGCGCAGGTGCCCGATATCGCGCTGCAAACCTTCTGTACAAAAGTTGCTCAAACCTTGAGCAATTTCCGCTATAATTCGCGCCCCTCATTTTCAGTAGGCCCTGGGCGCGCTGTTAAACCCATGAAACTCATCGTCAAAGTCTTCCCGGAAATCACCATCAAGAGCCGGCCGGTGCGCAAGCGCTTCATCCGCCAGCTCGGCAAGAACATCCGCGTCGTGCTCAAGGACCTCGATCCTGAGCTCGCGGTCGACGGTGTCTGGGACAATCTCGAAGTGGTCACCCGCGTCGAGGACGAAAAGATTCAGCGCGAAATGATCGAGCGTCTTACCTGCACGCCCGGCATTACCCACTTCCTGCAAGTCGAGGAATACCCCCTCGGCGATTTCGACGACATCGTTGCCAAGTGCCGGCAGCATTTTGGCCACTTGCTGGCCGGCAAGCGCTTCGCCGTGCGTTGCAAGCGCGGCGGCCACCACGACTTCACCTCGATGGACGTCGACCGCTACGTCGGCAGCCAGTTGCGCCAGCAGTGCGGCGCCGTCGGCATCGACCTGAAGGCACCGGAGGTACTGGTGCGTATCGAAATCCGCGACCAGCGCCTGTATGTCATCCACAACCAGCACAACGGCATCGGCGGCTACCCGCTGGGCGCCCTGGAGCAGACCCTGGTGCTGATGTCCGGTGGCTTCGACTCCACGGTGGCGGCCTACCAGATGATGCGTCGCGGCCTGATGACCCACTTCTGCTTCTTCAACCTTGGCGGCCGTGCCCACGAGCTGGGCGTGATGGAAGTGGCCCACTACCTGTGGAAGAAGTACGGCAGCAGCCAGCGCGTGCTGTTCATCAGCGTGCCGTTCGAGGAAGTGGTCGGGGAAATCCTCAATAAGGTCGACAACAGCTATATGGGCGTGACCCTCAAGCGCATGATGCTGCGTGGTGCCGCGCACATGGCCGAGCGCTTGCAGATCGACGCGCTTGTCACCGGCGAGGCGATTTCCCAGGTGTCCAGCCAGACCCTGCCGAACCTGTCGATCATCGATTCGGCCACCGACAAGCTGGTGCTGCGCCCGCTGCTGGCCAGCCACAAGCAGGACATCATCGACACCGCCTCTGAAATCGGCACCGCCGAGTTCGCCAAGCACATGCCCGAATACTGCGGCGTGATCTCGGTGAACCCGACCACCCATGCCAAGCGCCACCGCATGGAGCACGAAGAGAAGCAGTTCGACATGGCGGTGCTGGAGCGCGCGCTGGAGCGTGCCAAGTTCATCTCCATCGACAACGTGATCGACGAGTTGGGCAAGGATGTGGAGATCGAAGAGGTGGCCGAGGCCCTGCCGGGCCAGATCGTCATCGATATCCGCCACCCCGATGCCCAGGAAGACGAACCCTTGGTGCTGGAGGGCGTCGAAGTCCAGGCCATGCCGTTCTACGCGATCAACAGCAAGTTCAAGCAGCTCGATGGCAACCGCCAGTACCTGCTGTATTGCGACAAAGGTGTGATGAGCCGTCTGCATGCACACCACCTGCTTAGCGAGGGACATGCCAATGTGCGCGTTTATCGTCCGGCATAAGACGCCAGGGCTGTATGGCGGCAGCATCCGCCATCGCCCTCCCGACCACCGGGCCCGCTAAGCCTTAAACAGTACATATTCGCCGCCTACACTGGCGGCAACCGAATCCTCTGATCGAGATACAGTTGTGATCGAAAATCTGCGTAACATCGCCATCATCGCCCACGTTGACCATGGTAAAACCACTCTGGTCGACAAACTGCTGCGCCAGTCCGGCACCCTGGAGCGTAACGAGCTCAACGACGAGCGCGTCATGGACTCCAACGACCAGGAAAAAGAGCGCGGCATTACCATTCTGGCGAAGAACACCGCCATTCGCTGGAACGACTACCGCATCAACATCGTCGACACCCCCGGCCACGCCGACTTCGGTGGCGAAGTCGAGCGCGTGATGTCGATGGTCGACTCGGTGCTGCTGCTGGTCGACGCCCAGGACGGCCCGATGCCGCAAACCCGCTTCGTGACCAAGAAGGCCTTCGAAGCAGGCCTGAAGCCCATCGTCGTGATCAACAAGGTCGACCGTCCGGGCGCGCGTCCTGACTGGGTACTGGACCAGATCTTCGACCTGTTCGACAACCTCGGCGCCACCGACGACCAACTGGACTTCCAGGTGGTCTATGCCTCGGCCCTGAACGGCATTGCCGGTCTGGACCACACCGACATGGCCGAAGACATGACCCCGCTGTACCAGGCCATCGTCGACCACGTGCCATCCCCGAAGGTCGATGTCGACGGCCCGTTCCAGATGCAGATCTCGGCCCTGGACTACAACAGCTTCCTCGGCGTCATCGGCATCGGCCGTATCGCCCGTGGCCGCGTCAAGCCGAACACCCCGGTCGTCGCCATCGACGCCGAAGGCAAGAAGCGCAACGGCCGTATCCTCAAGCTGATGGGCCACCACGGCCTGCACCGCGTCGATGTCGAAGAGGCCACCGCCGGCGACATCGTCTGCATCAGCGGCTTCGAAGAGCTGTTCATCTCCGACACCCTGTGCGACATGAACAACGTCGAGGCGATGAAGCCCCTGACCGTCGACGAGCCGACCGTTTCGATGACCTTCCAGGTCAACGACTCGCCGTTCTGCGGCAAGGAAGGCAAGTTCGTCACCAGCCGCAACATCAAGGAGCGCCTGGACAAAGAGCTGCTGTACAACGTTGCACTGCGCGTTGAAGAAGGCGACTCGGCCGACAAGTTCAAGGTTTCCGGCCGCGGTGAGCTGCACCTGTCGGTTCTGATCGAAACCATGCGTCGTGAAGGCTTCGAGATGGCCGTAGGCCGTCCGGAAGTGATCATCCGCGAAGTGAACGGCGTCAAGCAGGAGCCGTTCGAGAACGTCACCATCGACATCCCTGAGGAATCCCAGGGCAAGGTCATGGAAGAAATGGGCCTGCGCAAAGCCGACCTGACCAACATGGCGCCAGATGGCAAGGGCCGTGTACGTCTGGAGTACAACGTACCTGCTCGCGGCCTGATCGGTTTCCGTAACCAGTTCCTGACCCTGACCAACGGTGCAGGCATCCTGACCTCGATCTTCGATCGCTACGACACCATGAAGTCGGGCCAGATGTCCGGCCGTCTGAACGGCGTCCTGGTTTCGATCGAGACCGGCAAGGCGCTGACCTACTCGCTGGAAACCCTGCAGGCGCGTGGCAAGCTGTTCATCGAGCACGGCCAGGACATCTACAACGGCCAGATCATCGGTCTGAACAGCCGTGACAACGACTTGGGCGTGAACCCGACCAAGGGCAAGAAGCTGGACAACATGCGTGCTTCGGGCAAAGACGAAGTCATCGCCCTGGTACCGCCGGTTCGCCACACCCTGGAACAGGCCCTGGAGTTCATCCAGGACGACGAGCTGTGCGAAGTCACGCCGAAGTCGATCCGTCTGCGCAAGAAGATCCTGGACGAAGGCGAGCGTACCCGCGCTGCCAAGAAAGCCAAGAACTGAGTTAGTTCAGGCGCAATGAAAACGCCCCCGGTCGAAAGGCCGGGGGCGTTTTTGTTTGTCTGCTGGTTCGGTGCTGCTTTGTTCGCGGGCAAGCCCGTTCCTACAGAATCACTGCGGTCCTTGTAGGAGCGGGCTTGCCCGCGAAGAGGCCGTTACAGGCCAAAGATCAGCGCGAGGCCACCTTGGGCTTATAGGCGCAGTACCCTGGCCGCGGCCCGACCTTGGGGTGGTTGCGGCAGGTGTCCGGGCGCTTGTCGTAAATGGTGCACAGGCGGCTCTTGCGATCCAGATAGAGGCAGTCGTCGTTGCTCATCCGGGTCAGGGTGAAGATTCCCGACTTCTGGTTGAAACGCTCGATGATGCCGTCCTTTTGCAGGCGCTTGGCGATGTTCTTCGGCGGTTCGTCTTTCTCGAACTCGTCCACCACGCCAATGCGGATCAAGTCCTTGATCTTCACTTCGACGGGCAGCGTGCAGCAGGTCGAGTGGCAACCCCCGCACATATGGCTGGCATAGCGCTGCCAGGTTTCCAGGCGGTCGACTTCGGCGGCGGCGATCAGGGTCGGTTTCATGGGGGCGGTTTTATTCTTGCAAGGCAATCACGGTTCAAGGGCGCGCGATGATACCGGAGTTGTTCAATTTGTGAACAACCTTTCGCCCGATTTACCCGGGCTGGACGAAAACCGCGAACCGTCGCTGTCGCTCCGTGTCAGAGCGTCTAGGCTGAACAATCTGCCTGCGCTTTCGCCCACTTGCCCCGAGGATGCCCCATGTCCCAGGAACCTGTAGCCCGTGACGCCAAAGCCCATGAAGCGGAAGTTGCGGCTTTTCGCGATGCGGTGCTGACCAAGCTGACCTATGCGGTCGGCAAGGACCCCGAGCATGCCTTCGACCACGACTGGTTCGAAGCCATCGCCCTGGCGGCCCGCGACCACATGGTCGACCATTGGATGGACCACACCCGGCAGGCCTACCGCCGTAGCCAGAAACGTGTCTACTACCTCTCCCTCGAGTTCCTCATTGGTCGGCTGCTGTACGACAGCCTGAGCAACCTGGGTTACCTGGAGATTGCCCGCGAGGCCCTGGAAGGCCTGGACGTCGACCTCGAGCGCATTCGCCTGCTCGAGCCCGACGCGGCGCTGGGCAACGGTGGCCTCGGGCGATTGGCGGCGTGCTTCATGGAGAGCATGTCGACCCTGGGCATCGCCGCCCATGGCTATGGCATCCGCTACGAGCACGGCCTGTTCCGCCAGGCGCTGGTTGATGGCTGGCAGCAGGAGCAGACCGAGAACTGGCTGGACTTCGGCAACCCCTGGGAGTTCGAGCGCGCCGAGGTCATCTACCCGATCAGCTTCGGCGGCAGCGTCGAAACGGTCGAAGACGCCCATGGCCAGCAGCGCCAGGTGTGGAAACCGGCCGAAACGGTGCGCGCGGTGGCCTACGACACCCCGGTGGTCGGCTGGCGTGGTGCCAGCGTCAACACCCTGCGCCTGTGGCGTGCCCGGGCCCTGGAAGAGCTGCACCTGGAGCGCTTCAATGCCGGCGACCACCTGGGCGCGGTGGCCGAAGTCGCGCGTGCCGAGAGCATCTCGCGGGTGTTGTACCCGGCCGACAGCACCGAGGCCGGCCAGGAACTGCGCCTGCGCCAGGAATACTTCTTCGTCTGTGCCTCGCTTCAGGACCTGTTGCGGCGTCACCTGAACATGCACAAGAACCTGCTCAACCTGCCCGACGCAGCGGCGATCCAGCTCAACGACACCCACCCCTCGATTGCCGTGGCCGAGCTGATGCGTCTGCTGGTCGACCAGCACGAGGTGCCGTGGGAAAAAGCCTGGGAGCTGACCGTCGGCACCCTGGCCTACACCAACCACACCCTGCTGCCCGAGGCCCTGGAAACCTGGCCGGTGGCCCTGATGGAGCGCATGCTGCCGCGGCACATGCAGATCATCTACCTGATCAACGCCTACCATATCGACGCCCTGCGGGCCAAAGGCCTGCATGATTTCGACGTGCTCCGCGCGGTGTCGCTGATCGAGGAAGACAACGGTCGCCGTGTACGCATGGGCAACCTGGCGTTCCTCGGCTCGCACAGCGTCAACGGTGTCTCGGCGCTGCACAGTAAACTGATGAAAAACACGGTGTTCGCCGAGCTGCACAAGCTCTACCCGCAGCGCATCAACAACAAGACCAACGGCATCACCTTCCGCCGCTGGCTGTACCAGGCCAACCCGCAGCTCACCGCCATGCTGGTCGAGGCCCTGGGCCGCGAGGTCCTGGACGACCCGGAAGGCAAGCTCAAGGGCTTGGCGCCGTTCGCCGACAAGGCCAGTTTCCGCAAGCAGTTCGCCGCCCAGCGCCTGCACAGCAAGCGCGCGCTGGCGAGCATCATCCAGGACCGCGTGGGCGTCACGGTGAACCCCGAGGCGCTGTTCGACGTGCAGGTCAAGCGTATTCACGAATACAAGCGCCAGTTGCTCAACCTGCTGCACACCGTGGCGCTGTACCAGGCCATGCGCAACGACCCTGGAAGCGACTGGGTGCCCCGGGTGACGATCTTCGCCGGCAAGGCGGCAGCGAGCTACCACCAGGCCAAGCTGATCATCAAGCTGGCCAACGATATCGCCCGGGTGGTCAACAACGACCCGACCGTGCGGGGGCAGCTCAAGGTGGTGTTCCTGCCCAACTACAACGTCAGCCTGGCCGAGAGCATCATCCCGGCGGCGGACCTTTCAGAGCAGATCTCCACCGCCGGCTACGAGGCGTCCGGTACCAGCAACATGAAGTTCGCGCTCAACGGCGCGCTGACCATCGGCACCCTCGATGGTGCCAACGTCGAGATGTGCGAGCAGGTGGGGGCCGAGAACATGTTCATCTTCGGCCTCACCGCCCAGCAAGTGGAGGCGCGGCGCAAGGCGGGCGATTTCGGCGCGGCAGCGGCCATCGCCAACTCGAACCGGTTGGGGGATGTGCTGCAAGCCATTCGCAGCGGGGTGTTCTCGCCGGACGACCCGGGGCGCTATGCCGGGCTGATCGATGGCTTGGTGGCCTACGACCGCTTCCTGGTGTGTGCCGACTTCGACGCCTACTGGGATGCTCAGCGCCGGGTCGACCAGCTGTGGCATACACCGCAGGAATGGTGGCGCATGGCGGTGCTCAATACCGCCAACATGGGCTGGTTCTCGTCGGATCGGACCATTCGTGAATACGCCAGCGAAATCTGGAAGGCGCTGGACTGACCCGGCCTCTTCGCGGGTAAACCCGCTCCCACAGGTACCCCACTGTCCTTGGATTCAGTGGAGTACCTGTGGGAGCGGGTTTACCCGCGAAAGCGTCGCCGCCGACCAACTGCCTGAACTCAACCCCAAAACCACCGTCTGAACCTTCGCTCGCTAGCCCGCGACACTCCCTGTAAACTGCGGGGGTTTTCCACCCCCCCTATCCTTTTCGGAGCCATACATGTCCCGCGTTACCCTGAGTCGCTATCTGATTGAGCAGACCCGCAGCAACAATACTCCTGCCGATCTGCGCTTCCTGATCGAGGTGGTGGCCCGTGCGTGCAAGGAGATCAGCCATCACGTGTCCAAGGGCGCCCTGGGCGGCGTACTGGGCAGCATGGGCACCGAGAACGTGCAGGGCGAGGTGCAGAAAAAGCTCGACGTGATCTCCAACGACATCCTGCTCGAAGCCAACGAGTGGGGCGGCCACCTGGCCGGCATGGCGTCCGAGGAAATGGACAACGCCTACCAGATCCCGGGCAAATACCCCAAGGGTGCCTACCTGCTGGTCTTCGACCCGCTGGACGGCTCGTCGAACATCGACGTCAACGTCTCGGTCGGTACCATCTTCTCGGTACTGCGCTGCCCGAACGAGTACCTGAGCCAGAACGAAACCCTCAACGAGAAAGCCTTCCACCAGCCAGGTACCCAGCAGGTCGCCGCCGGTTACGCCATCTACGGCCCGCAGACCATGCTGATCCTGACCCTGGGCAACGGCGTCAAGGGCTTCACCCTGGACCGCGAGCTGGGCAGCTTCGTGCTGACCCACGAGAACATCCGGGTACCGGAAACCACCGCCGAGTTCGCCATCAACATGTCCAACCAGCGCCACTGGGAAGCCCCGGTGCAGCGCTACGTGAGCGAGCTGCTGGCCGGTGAGACCGGCCCGCTGAAGAAGAACTACAACATGCGCTGGATCGCCTCGATGGTTGCCGACGTGCACCGCATCCTGACCCGTGGCGGCCTGTTCATGTACCCGCGCGATGCCCGCGAACCGAGCAAGCCGGGCAAGCTGCGCCTGATGTACGAGGCCAACCCGATGTCGTTCATCATCGAACAGGCCGGTGGCGCGTCCACCAACGGTTACGAGCGTATCCTCGACATCCAGCCAGACAGCCTGCACCAGCGTGTGTCGGTGATCCTTGGCTCGAAGGAAGAGGTGGAGCGCGTCACCGCCTACCACAAGGAGTAAGTCATGCTCGCACCTTGGCAGCCGTTGCTGGAGTGGTGGTTCGGCTGGGGCGCAAGCCCACAGGCCGTGGCTGACGAGAAGAACACCTTCTGGTTCGGCAAGAGCCACGATGCCGAGGTCCAGGCCCTGTTCGGCGACCTGGTCGAGCAAGCCTTGGCCGGTGGCCTCGACGAATGGCAGCAAAGCCCCCAGGGCTGGCTGGGCCTGCTGCTGCTGCTCGACCAACTGCCGCGCATGATCTATCGCGACACGCCGCGCGCCTTCGAAGGTGACCGGCGCGCCCAGGTAGTGGCCTTGCAGGGTTTGCAGAAGGGCTGGGACTACCAGTTGCTGCCGATCCAGCGGGTGTTCGTGCTGCTGGTGCTGGAGCATGCCGAGGTGCTGGATTGGCAGAACCTGTGCGTGGAGCGCTACCAGATGCTGCTGGATGAACAGCCTGAAGCTAACAAGCGGCTGTTCGAGGGCTTCTTGGACTATGCCGAGAAGCACCAGCGGGTGATTGCCCGGTTTGGGCGCTTCCCGCACCGCAACCTGGTGCTGGGGCGGCCTAGTACCAGTGAAGAGATGGACTTCCTGCTGGAGCCTGGGTCCAGATTCTAAACACAGCGGCGCCTGCTTCGCGGGTAAACCCGCTCCCACAGGTACACCACTGAATCCAAGGACAGTGGTGTACCTGTGGGAGCGGGTTTACCCGCGAAGCAGGCGCCGCTATTTTCAGATCCTGAAACTACCCACCAGGTGCTTCAACCGGTCGACCTGATGCTCCAGGTCGTTACACGCACGCAAGGTGCTCTGCAGGTTCTGCACCCCTTCCTGGTTCAGCGTATTGATCTCGGTGATGTCGACATTGATCGACTCGACCACGGCGGTCTGTTCCTCTGTAGCAGTGGCCACCGACTGGTTCATGCCGTCGATCTCGCCGATACGCTGGGTCACGCTGCCCAGGCGCTGACCGGCCTGGTTGGCGATACCGACGCTATGGTCGCTGTGCTGCTGGCTCTGGTTCATGGTGCTTACCGCCACCTGGGCGCCGGCTTGCAGTTCCTCGATCAGGCCCTGGACCTGCTGCGCCGAGTCCTGGGTACGGTGGGCCAGGTTGCGTACCTCGTCGGCTACCACCGCGAAACCACGCCCGGCCTCGCCTGCGCGCGCCGCTTCGATGGCGGCGTTCAGCGCCAGCAGGTTGGTCTGCTGGGAAATGCCGCTGATCACATCCAGTATCTGCCCGATGTTCACGGTGTGGCTGTTCAGCGTCTCGATGTTGCCGCACGAGTCGCTGATGCGCGCCGACAGCTGATTCATCACCTCGATGGTCTGCCCGACCACCTGCTGGCCTTCGATGGCCATGTCGCGGGCCGCGCTGGAGTGCTGCGAGGCAAGGGCGGCGTTCTGGGCGATTTCCTGGGCTGCGGCGCCGAGCTGGTTGATCGCGGCGGCCACGCTGCTGGTGCGGCTGGACTGCTGGTCGGCGTTGATGATCGAGGCATTCGAGGCGGTGACCACCTGCTTGGCCACGGCATTCACCTGGCCGGTGGCCGAGGCCACTTCGCGGATCGACTCGTGGATACGTTCGACGAAGCGGTTGAACGACTGCCCCAGGCTGCCGAACTCGTCATGGCCGTGGATGGTCAGGCGCCGGGTCAGGTCGCCCTCGCCCTCGGCGATGTCGTGCATGGCGCGGCCCATGACGTGCAGCGGCTCCATCAGCACGCGAATCAGCAAGCCCAGCAGGGCGGTGATCGCCAGTACCGCGATGATCGTGGCCACGAAGGCCGAGGTGCGCAGCTCGCCGAGCATGGCGTAGGCCGCGTCCTGGTCGAGCACCAGCGCAACGTACCAGTCCGCCGAAGGGACGCCCTCGACGCGGGTGAAGCTGATGAATTGCTTGCGCCCGTCGAGCGCTACCTCCGACACGCCCTTGCCGACGCGCAGGGTGTTGCCTGGGTAGACCTCGGCCAGTGGTTTGAGCGCCAACTCGCCTTTCGGGTGGACCAGCACCTTGCCATCGCCGCTGACGATGAAGGCATGGCCATGGCCTTCGAAGTCCAGGGTGTTGATCAGGTCGCTGATGGTCTGCAGGTCGGTGTCCACACCTGCCACGCCGATCAGCTGGCCGGCTTGGCGCACGGGAGTGGCCAGGGTCAAGACCAGTTTCTTCGCCGAGGCCGAGATGTAGGGTTCGGTGATGATGGTCTGGTTGGCAGCTTCTGCGGCCTTGTACCAGCCACGTGCGCGTGGGTCGTAGTCGGCGGCGCGGCTGCCCACCGGTACCGAGGTCATGCGCCCGTCCTTGCCGCCGAAGTAGGTGAGCTGGAAGTTGCTGGCGTACACCGGCAGCGCCAGGCTGCGGGCCAGGCTGTCCTTTTCCGGGCCGTCGACGGCCACTTGCTGGGCGAACGACTGCAATAGCTGGATGCGGCTTTCCAGCCAGTTGTGGATGTTGCCGGCTGTGAGGCTACCCAGTTCCTGCAGGTTGGTCTCGGTGTCGGCGCGCAGCGACTGCCGTTGGCGGTAGTCGTTGAACAGCACGAAGCAGGTGAAGGCGACAGCTACCACCAGCGCGGCGGCCACCAGGATCTTGTGGCTGAACTTGAGGTTCTTGGTCATTTTTACAAGGTCTGCGCAAAGCATTTCGGGAGGGGGTGTGGCGAACAGCCACACCGATGCATCTTGTGTCGCCCGCGATGGCTAAAACATTAGGCAGGGTCGCGCTAGCCGACCAACGGCTAGGAAAACAAAGGGCGGCGGGCAGGGAACCCGGGAGGCATTTTTCCTTCTAAGCTGTCTTCAGGTGTCTCGCCTGAGTGTCCACCGTCAGGAGTACCCCCATGTCGTTGCGTAACCTCGCCCTCTTGTCCCTGTGCGTTGCCCTGGCCGCGTGCAGCAAGGTCAACCAGGAAAACTATTCCAAGCTCAAGGCCGGCATGAACAAGGCTGAAGTCGAGCACTTGCTGGGGTCGCCCAAGGAGTGTTCCGGCGCGCTGGGCATGAGCAGTTGCACCTGGGGTGACGAGCAGAGTTTCATCAGCGTGCAGTATGCCGCTGACAAGGTGCTGATGTACTCGGGGCAGGGCCTCAAATGAGCCGTCTGCACCTGCTGCTGGTGTTGGGTGCCGCGCTGCTGCTGGGCGGCTGTGCCAGCTCCGCGACCGACCCGCTGGCGCCCAAGACCGTGGGCAATGTCGACCTCAAGAAGTACCAGGGCAAGTGGTACGAGCTGGCGCGCCTACCGATGTACTTCCAGCGTGATTGCGCGCAGTCCGAGGCGCATTACAACGCGCGGCCCGACGGCACGGTGGGTGTGCTGAACCGTTGCCGCACGCTGGATGACGAGTGGCTGCGCGCTGAAGGCAGTGCCTGGCCTCAGGAGCCGGGGCATACCGACAAACTGTGGGTGCAGTTCGATAACTGGTTCACCCGCCTGGTGCCGGGCGTGGCCAAGGCGCCTTACTGGGTGCTCTACGTGGACGAGCACTACCGCACGGCCGTGGTCGGCAGCCCCAACCGCAAGTACCTGTGGATTCTGTCGCGCTCGCCGAGCCTGCCGGCGTGGGAGCGTGAGAAGTTGCTGTCCAAGGCGCGCCAGCAGGGGTATGACACCAATCGGTTGATCTGGCGGGTGGCAGACAAGGACATCGTCGCCCGGCATTGAATTGCAGGGGGCCGTTAGCCCCGGTTCGGGCAGGCCCGCCCCTACAGGTTTTCCAGCGTTTGCGCAGGCGCCGCGGTACCTGTAGGCGCGGGCCCGCCCGCGAACCAGGGCGAAGCCCCGCGTTGTTCTTTTCGCGGGTAAACCCGCGCCCACAGGCCATCCACCTCGCCCGAGCGCAGGGGGCGACGTTTCAGCCCAGCAAGGCCTGCAAGACCTCCACGAACGCCCGGGCACTTTCCTCTTCCTGCCCATGCCGCCCCTGGCGCACTACCCACTGTCCATTGACCATCACATCACGCACCTGACGATCACCCCCGGCGAACAGCCAGCGGTTGAGAATCGCATCGCCACTCGCGCAGGCCAGGTACGGGTCTTGCCCATCCAGCACCAGCCAATCCGCGCGCTTGCCCACCGCCAGCTCACCGATCGGCTGCCCCAGCGCCTGGGCGCCACCGGCCAGTGCCGCGTCATAGAGGGTGCGCCCGACCATTGGCTGGTCGCTGCCGTACAAGCGGTTGCGACGCTGGTCGCGCAGGCGCTGGCCGTACTCCAGCCAGCGCAGTTCCTCGACCACGCTGAGCGACACATGGCTGTCGGAGCCAATGCCCATGCGACCGCCCTGGGCGAGGAAATCCACGGCCGGGAAAATCCCGTCGCCCAGGTTCGCCTCGGTGGTCAGGCACAGGCCGGCGACCGCACCGCTGCTGGCCATGGCGCGGATTTCGTCGGCTTCGGCGTGGGTGGCGTGCACCAGGCACCAGCGCTCATCCACCGGCACGTTGTCATACAGCCACTGCAAGGGGCGGCGACCACTCCAGGCCAGGCAATCGTCGACTTCTTTCTGCTGCTCGGCGATGTGGATATGCACAGGGCACTGCGCGTTGCCCGCCTTGAGCACCTCGTCGATCTGCCCAGGGGTGACGGCACGTAACGAGTGGAAACACAGCCCCAGGTGCTGCGCCGGTTGCGCTGCGAGCACTGGCGCCAGCTGCTGTTGCAGGTGCAGGTACTGGTCGGTGGAGTTGATGAAGCGGCGTTGCCCGTCGTTGGGCGCCTGGCCGCCGAACCCCGAGTGGCTGTACAGCACGGGCAGCAGGGTAAGCCCGATGCCACTGGTGCTGGCCGCAGCGCTGATGCGCCGGGACAGTTCCGCCGGGTCGGCATAGGCCTGGCCGTCGCGGTCATGGTGCACGTAATGGAACTCGGCCACCGAGGTGTAGCCGGCCTTTAGCATCTCGATATACAGCTGGCGGGCGATCACTTGCAGTTGTTCAGGCGTGATGCGCCCAACCAGGCGGTACATCAGATCGCGCCAGGTCCAGAAACTGTCATTGGGGTTGCCCGCCACCTCGGCGAGGCCCGCCATGGCCCGCTGGAACGCATGCGAATGGAGGTTCGGCATGCCCGGCAGCAATGGCCCGGCCAAGCGCTCGGCGCCCTCGGCGCTGGCATTGGTTTCGACCTTGGCCAGTTGCCCGTCGGCAGCGACTTCGAGGCGGACGTTGCTGGCCCAGCCGCTGGGCAGCAGGGCGCGTTCGGCGAAATAGGCGGACATCGCGGGGAAACCCTATTCTGTAATTTGTATATACATATACAGACGTTTGCCTGCCGGGTAAACTCCGGCAAGCTACCGTCAATCTATTGCACAAGGATGCACCGCCGTGCCGACAACTCCCGTCTCCGCGCTGGTTGCCCAGATGGGCGAAGGGCCGGCGCCGCTGTATGCCCGGGTCAAGCAGATGATCGTCCAGCAGATCGAAAACGGCAGCTGGCCGCCGCATCATCGCGTGCCCTCGGAAAGCGAGCTGGTCAGCCAATTGGGCTTCAGCCGCATGACCATCAACCGCGCCCTGCGCGAGCTGACTGCCGAGGGCTTGCTCGTGCGCATGCAGGGCGTGGGCACCTTCGTTGCCGAGCCGAAGACTCGTTCGGCGCTGTTCGAGGTCAACAACATCGCCGACGAGATCGCCAGCCGTGGCCACCAGCATAGCTGCAAGGTGATGATTCTGGCCGAGGAGGCCGCAGGCTCCGAGCGCGCCCTGGCCCTGGACATGCGCGAAGGCCAGCGGGTGTTCCACTCGCTGATCGTGCATTACGAGAACGGCGTGCCGGTGCAGATCGAAGACCGCTTCGTCAACGCGGCCATCGCCCCGGACTACCTCAAACAGGACTTCACCCGCCAGACCCCCTACGCCTATTTATCCCAGGTCGCGCCGCTGACCGAGGGCGAGCACGTGGTCGAGGCGATCCTGGCCGACCCCGACGAATGTCGCCTGTTGCAGATCGAACGCAGCGAGCCCTGCCTGCTGATTCGCCGCCGCACCTGGTCCGGCCGCCAGCCGGTGACCGCCGCGCGGCTGATCCACCCCGGTTCCCGCCACCGCCTGGAAGGACGTTTCGGTAAATGAGCCAGTTGCGCGTGTTGCGTGCCCAGGACTACCCGCGCATGCCTTGGAAGAACGGCGGTGGCTCCACCGAGGAAATCACCCGCGATGCCGGCGAGGGGTTGGACGGTTTCGGCTGGCGCCTGTCGATCGCCGATATCGAGGCATCGGGTGGGTTCTCCAGCTTCGCCGGTTACCAGCGGGTGATCAGCGTGTTGCAGGGCGATGGCATGCGTCTGTCTGTGGATGGCCGTGAGAGCCGCGAGCTGTTGCCGTTCGATGCTTTCGCTTTCAGTGGCGAAAGCCAAGTGGCGTGTGCGCTGCTGGGCGGGGCGATCCGCGACTTCAACCTGATCTACGCGCCCAGCCGTTACCAGGCGCGCTTGCAGTGGTTCGAAGGTGCTACGCGGTTGTTCAGTTCGGCGCAGACGGTGCTGGTGTTCAGTGGCGAGGCCGAACTTGAGGTGGGTATCGAAGGGCAGGGCGAGTCGCTGCTGGGGCTTTATGACTGCCTGCAACTGAGCGGTAACGCCGGTTTGTTGGAGGTTGAGGTTTCGGGGCGGTGCTGTGTGATCGAGTTGACTGATCGTCTCGCGGCTTAGGTTTGCCTTTTTGCTGTATGCCCCGGCCCTTTCGCGGGTAAACCCGCTCCCACAGGCACCCCACTGAACTCAAGAACAGTGGGGTGCCTGTGGGAGCGGGTTTACCCGCGAAAGGGCCGGCAAGATCACCTTGAAAGTTACCTGGTAACGCCCGCTCAACGCGCACCCTGTTACCGAACGCCTCAGAATGGCGCAACGCCAACTTCTGCTGAATCCCTCTCCCAATCCCCCTCGCAATTTTTCATGTTCCACCCCACGCCTTGAATCACAAGGCCTGCGCACCTCTCTCCAGCACCCCCGCCCAAGCCGACAAAGCAACTTGGCAATTCAATTGCATATGCTTGTATGTACAAGTAAAGATAAGTGCGCAATAGTGGATAGGCCGTCCCTTGTGCACGGTACGCACAGCCCCACAGCCCCGCCGATCTCGCCGGGTTTGCCTAGATCGCTCAAGGAGCACTTTCGTGACTGACAACAAGCTCAACAAATTCCGTGACGTCGAGATCCGCGCCCCGCGTGGCACCAAGCTGAACGCCAAAAGCTGGCTGACCGAAGCGCCGCTGCGCATGCTGATGAACAACCTCGACCCGGAAGTGGCCGAGAACCCCAAGGAGCTGGTGGTGTATGGCGGCATCGGCCGCGCCGCCCGCAACTGGGAGTGCTACGACAAGATCGTTTCCAGCCTGAAGGAGCTGAACGACGACGAAACCCTGCTGGTGCAGTCGGGCAAACCGGTCGGCGTGTTCAAGACCCACCGCGACGCCCCGCGCGTACTCATCGCCAACTCCAACCTGGTGCCGCACTGGGCCAACTGGGAGCACTTCAACGAACTGGATGCCAAGGGCCTGGCCATGTACGGCCAGATGACCGCCGGCAGCTGGATCTACATCGGCAGCCAAGGCATCGTCCAGGGCACCTATGAAACCTTCGTCGAGGCCGGCCGCCAGCACTACGGCGGTAACCTCAAGGGCCGCTGGGTGCTCACCGCCGGCCTGGGCGGCATGGGCGGTGCACAGCCACTGGCGGCGACCCTGGCCGGCGCCTGCTCGCTGAACATCGAATGCCAGCAAACCAGCATCGACTTCCGCCTGCGCACCCGCTACGTCGACGAACAAGCCAGCGACCTGGACGACGCCCTGGCGCGCATCGCCAAGTACACCAGCGCTGGCAAGGCCGTCTCCATCGCCCTGCATGGCAACGCGGCACAAATTCTGCCTGAGCTGGTCAAGCGTGGCGTGCGCCCGGACATGGTCACCGACCAGACCAGCGCCCACGACCCGCTCAATGGCTACCTGCCGATCGGCTGGACCTGGGAGCAGTACCGCGACCGCGCCAAGACCGACCCGGCCGCCGTGGTCAAGGCCGCCAAGCAGTCGATGGCCGTGCACGTGCAAGCCATGCTCGATTTCCAGAAAGCCGGCGTGCCGACCTTCGACTACGGTAACAACATCCGTCAGATGGCCCAGGAAGAGGGCGTTTCCAATGCCTTCGACTTCCCAGGCTTCGTGCCGGCCTATATCCGCCCGCTGTTCTGCCGTGGCGTCGGCCCGTTCCGCTGGGCCGCGCTGTCGGGCGATGCCGAGGACATCTACAAGACCGACGCCAAGGTCAAGGAACTGATCCCGGACGATGCCCACCTGCACCGCTGGCTGGACATGGCACGCGAGCGCATCGCCTTCCAGGGCCTGCCAGCGCGTATCTGCTGGGTTGGCCTGGGGCTGCGCGCCAAGCTGGGCCTGGCGTTCAACGAAATGGTGCGCAGCGGCGAGCTGTCGGCGCCAGTGGTGATCGGCCGTGACCACCTCGACTCCGGCTCGGTCGCCAGCCCCAACCGGGAAACCGAAGCCATGCAGGATGGCTCCGATGCCGTGTCCGACTGGCCGCTGCTCAACGCCCTGCTGAACACGGCCGGTGGTGCCACCTGGGTGTCGCTGCACCACGGGGGTGGCGTGGGCATGGGCTTCTCGCAGCATTCGGGCGTGGTGATTGTCTGTGATGGCAGCGACGAAGCCGCTGCGCGCATTGCCCGTGTGCTGACCAACGACCCGGCCACCGGGGTGATGCGCCATGCCGATGCGGGTTACCAGATTGCGATCGATTGCGCCAAAGAGCAGGGGTTGAACCTGCCGATGATTACTGGCTGATGAGCCCGGGGGCTGCTTTGCAGCCCTTCGCGGGTGAACCCGCTCCCACAGGGTTTTGCAGTGTTCTCAGGGCTTGCACTGTCCTTGTGGGAGCGGGTTTACCCGCGAAGCGCCGCAACGCGGCGCCAAGGCTCTACTTTCTTGCACAGACTGCCGATTTCCATTTCAAAAAAGTTTGGGAGCGTCACGCAATGAAAACCAACAAGACCTTGCTCGCATCGCTGTTCGCCCTGGGCCTGTGCGCCACCGCTGGCGCCACCCAGGCCGCCACTTGGTGCGACTCGGGCAAGCCGGTGAAATTCGCCGGGCTGAACTGGGAAAGCGGCATGCTGCTGACCGACGTCATGCAGTTCGTCCTCAAGGAAGGCTACGGCTGCAAGGTCGACAGCCTGCCCGGTAACTCCATCACCATGGAGAACGCCCTGGGCACCAATGACATCCAGGTATTCGCCGAGGAATGGGTAGGCCGCAGCGAGGTGTGGAAGAAGGCCGAGGCCGCCGGCAAGGTGGTCGGCGTGGGGGCGCCGGTAGTGGGCGCCGTCGAGGGCTGGTACGTACCGCGCTACGTGATCGAGGGCGATGCCAAGCGCAAGCTCGAAGCCAAGGCGCCGAACCTGAAGAACGTCGCCGACCTGGCCCAGTACGCCAGCGTGTTCAAGGACCAGGAAGAGCCAGGCAAGGGCCGCTTCTACAATTGCCCGGCCGGCTGGACCTGTGAGCTGGACAACAGCCAGATGCTCAAGGACTACGGCCTGGAAGCCAGCTACACCAACTTCCGCCCAGGCACGGGCCCGGCGCTGGATGCCGCGGTGCTGTCGAGCTACAAGCGCGGCGAGCCGATCCTGTTCTACTACTGGACCCCAACCCCGCTGATGGGCCAGGTCGACCTGGTCAAGCTGGAAGAGAAGCCCGGCGTGGACAAGAGCGTGTCGATCAAGGTCGGCCTGTCCAAGGCTTTCCACGACGAGGCGCCCGAGTTGGTCGCGGTGTTGGAGAAGGTCAACCTGCCGATCGACCTGCTCAACCAGAACCTCGCCCGCATGAGCAAGGAGCGCATCGAGTCGCCGAAGCTGGCGAAGATCTTCCTCAAGGAACATCCTGAGGTGTGGCAGGCGTGGGTCAGCGAAGACGCGGCCAAGAAGATCAACGCGGCGCTGTGAGCGCCGTCACCTGATGAGTGGAGCCTATGTTTCCTGAGAACCTGACGTTTTCCATCGCCGACTGGGTCAATGGCTGGGTCGATGCGCTGGTCACCAACTACGGCGATGTGTTCCGGCACATCTCCGACACCCTGCTGTGGGCCATCGTCAACCTCGAAGGCCTGCTGCGGGCCACGCCCTGGTGGCTGATGCTGGCGGTGGTCGGGATCATCGCCTGGCATGCCACCCGGCGCATCCTGCCGACCGCAGTGATCATCGGCCTGCTGTTCCTGGTGGGTGCCGTGGGGCTGTGGGACAAGCTGATGCAGACCCTGGCGCTGATGCTGGTGGCCACCTTCATCTCGGTGCTGGTAGGGGTGCCGCTGGGCATCCTCTCGGCGCGCAGCAACCGCCTGCGCGCGGTGCTGATGCCGCTACTGGACATCATGCAGACCATGCCCAGCTTCGTGTACCTGATTCCGGTGCTGATGCTGTTCGGCCTGGGCAAGGTGCCGGCGATCTTCGCCACCGTCATCTACGCCGCGCCGCCGCTGATTCGCCTGACCGACCTGGGGATTCGCCAGGTCGACGGCGAGGTGATGGAGGCGATCAACGCCTTTGGCGCCAACCGCTGGCAGCAACTGTTCGGCGTGCAGTTGCCGCTGGCGCTGCCGAGCATCATGGCCGGCATCAACCAGACCACCATGATGGCCCTGTCGATGGTAGTGATTGCCTCGATGATCGGTGCCCGTGGCCTGGGCGAAGACGTGCTGGTGGGTATCCAGACCCTGAACGTCGGTCGTGGCCTGGAAGCGGGCCTGGCGATCGTGATTCTCGCGGTGGTGATCGACCGCATTACCCAGGCCTACGGTCGGCCAAGGCATGAGGTGAGCAAATGAGCACGCAGGCGATCAGCAAGATCGAAGTGAAGAACGTCTACAAGATTTTCGGTGAGCGCGCCGCAGAAGCCCTGCAATTGATCGGTCAACAGCACAGCAAGGAACAGGTGCTGGCGCAGACCGGCTGCGTAGTGGGGGTCAATGACCTGTCGCTGTCGATCGGCAGCGGCGAGATCTTTGTCATCATGGGCCTCTCGGGCTCGGGCAAGTCCACCCTGGTGCGCCACTTCAACCGCCTGATCGACCCCACCAGCGGGCAGATCCTGGTGGATGGCGAGGACATCCTGCAGTACGACATGGATGCCCTGCGCGCATTTCGCCGACGCAAGATCAGCATGGTGTTCCAGAGCTTCGGCCTGCTGCCGCACCGCAACGTGCTGGACAACGTCGCCTACGGCCTGAAGGTGCGTGGCGAGAGCAAGGAGCTGTGCGCCCAGCGCGCCCAGCAATGGATCGAGACCGTGGGCCTGAAGGGCTACGAGAAGAAGTACCCGCACCAGTTGTCCGGCGGCATGCGCCAGCGCGTAGGCCTGGCCCGGGCGCTGGCAGCGGACACCGACATCATCCTCATGGACGAGGCCTTCAGCGCCCTTGACCCGCTGATCCGCGCCGAGATGCAGGACCAGCTGCTGGAACTGCAAAAGACCCTGCACAAGACCATCGTGTTCATCACCCATGACCTGGACGAAGCCGTGCGCATCGGCAACCGCATCGCCATCCTCAAGGACGGGCGCCTGATCCAGGTCGGCACCCCGCAGGAAATCCTCCACTCGCCGGCCGACGAATACGTCGACCGCTTCGTCCAGCGCCGCGCTGTTGCCGTGTAAGGGGCCGTCATGTCGCAACCTGAAACTGTCGTGATCACCGATGCCCAGGTGCGTTGGCAGGACGTCGCCGCCGTGGCCCGCCATGGCGCGCAGCTGCAACTGGCACCGGTGGTGTGGGCGCGTATCGACAACGCCCAGGCCATCGTGCGGCGCATCGTCGACAGCGGCGAGCGCGCCTATGGCGTGAACACCGGGCTCGGCGCGCTGTGCAACGTTTCGCTCAAGGGCGAGCAGCTCAGCGCGCTGTCGCGCAATACCCTGCTCAGTCATGCCTGCGGCGTAGGCCCGGCGCTGCCCGACGAGCAGACCCGGGCGATCATCTGCGCCGCCATCGTGAACTACAGCCATGGCAAGTCCGGCGTGCAACGCGGGGTGGTCGAGGCGTTGCTGGCGCTGCTCGAGCGGGGTATCACCCCACAGGTGCCGTCCCAGGGTTCAGTGGGCTACCTCACCCATATGGCCCATGTGGGCGTGTGCTTGCTCGGCGTGGGCAAGGTCAGTTATCGCGGGCGTATCGTCGAGGCTAGCGAGGCCATGGCCGCCGAAGGGCTGGCCCCGGTGGCGCTGGGGGCCAAGGACGGCTTGTGTCTGGTCAACGGCACGCCGTGCATGACCGGCCTGGCCTGCCTGGCGCTGGACGACGCCACGCGCCTGCTGCAGTGGGCCGATGTGATCGGCGCCATGAGCTTCGAGGCCCAGCGCGGGCAGATCGACGCGTTCGACCCCGAGATCATCGCGCTCAAGCCGCACCCCGGCATGCAAATAGTCAGCGAGAACCTGCGCGGCCTGTTGTTCGGCAGCGAGGTGATCGCCTCGAGCAAAGGCATTCGTACCCAGGATGCCCTGAGCATCCGCTCCATTCCCCAGGTGCACGGCGCCGCACGCGACCAGCTGGCCCACGCCGCGCGCCAGGTGGAGAACGAACTCAACGGCGCCAATGACAACCCGCTGTTGCTGGGCACCCCGGAAGAATTCCGGGTGGTGTCCCAGGCCAACCCCCATGGCCAGTCGGTGGCGATGGCCGCCGACCTGCTGGCGATTGCCATGGCCGAGATCGGCTCGATCGCCGAGCGCCGCCTCGATCGTCTCATCAACCCGCACGTCAGCGGCCTGCCGGCGTTTCTGGTGAGCAACCCCGGGGTCAACTCGGGAATGATGATCGTGCAGTACGTCGCCGCCTCGCTGTGCGCGCAGAACCGCCAGCTGGCGCAACCGGCGGTGCTCGACAACTACGTCACCTCGGGCCTGCAGGAAGACCACCTGAGCCTGGGCACCAACGCCGCGCTCAAGCTGCACCAGGTGCTGGAGAACTGCACCCAGGTGCTGGCCATCGAGTATCTGCTGGCTGGCCAGGCGTTCGAGTTCCTCAAGGCGCAACGTTTCGGCGTGGGCACCGATGCCGCCTGGCGCCTGCTGCGCGAGCAGGTGCCGGCCTACCTGGAAGACCGCTGGCTGGCGCCGGACATCGCCCGCGCCGCAGCACTGCTTAAAGATTCGCGGCTGCCGCAGCCTGTGCTGGCGGCGCTGCACTGAACAATGATTAGAAGGAGCATGGAAATGGAAGTGTTCAACCTGGTGCCCGGCCAACTGACCCTGGCCGAGCTGCGCCGTATCCACCAGGCGCCGCTGCGCCTGCAACTGGACGCCAGTGCTGGCGCTGCGATCGATGCCAGCGTGGCGTGCGTGGAGCGCATTCTGGCCGAAGACCGCACGGCCTACGGCATCAATACCGGTTTCGGCCTGCTGGCCTCGACCCGCATCGCCAGCCATGACCTGGAAAACCTGCAACGCTCGCTGGTGCTGTCACATGCCGCCGGTATCGGCGCGCCGCTGGACGACGCCCTGGTGCGGCTGATCATGGTGCTGAAGATCAACAGCCTCAGCCGTGGCTTCTCGGGCATCCGCCGCAAAGTCATCGATGCCTTGATAGCCCTGGTCAACGCCGAGGTCTACCCGCACATCCCGCTCAAGGGCTCGGTGGGCGCCTCCGGCGACCTTGCGCCGCTGGCGCATATGTCGCTGGTGCTGCTGGGGGAAGGCAAGGCGCGCTACCAGGGGCAATGGCTGCCCGCCAGCGAAGCGCTGGCAGTGGCGGGCCTGGAGCCGTTGACCCTGGCGGCCAAGGAGGGCCTGGCGCTGCTCAACGGCACCCAGGCCTCCACCGCCTACGCGCTGCGCGGGCTGTTCCAGGCCGAAGACCTGTTCGCCGGCGCCATCGCGTGTGGTGCCCTGACCGTCGAGGCCGCGCTGGGCTCGCGTTCGCCCTTCGATGCGCGCATCCACGAGGTGCGTGGCCAGCGTGGGCAGATCGATACCGCCGCCTGTTTCCGTGACCTGCTGGGCGACTCCACCGAGGTGTCGCAGTCGCACAAGCACTGCGGCAAGGTGCAGGACCCTTACTCGCTGCGCTGCCAGCCGCAGGTCATGGGCGCCTGCCTGACCCAACTGCGCCAGGCCGCCGAGGTGCTGGCCATCGAGTCCAACGCGGTGTCGGACAACCCCCTGGTGTTCGCTGCCGAGGACGAAGTGATTTCCGGCGGTAATTTCCACGCCGAGCCCGTGGCCATGGCCGCCGACAACCTCGCCCTGGCCATCGCCGAAATCGGCGCGCTGAGCGAGCGGCGCATCTCGCTGATGATGGATAAGCACATGTCGCAACTGCCACCTTTCCTGGTGGAAAACGGCGGGGTCAACTCCGGCTTCATGATCGCCCAGGTCACCGCGGCGGCCCTGGCCAGCGAGAACAAGGCCTTGTCGCACCCGCACAGCGTCGACAGCCTGCCGACCTCGGCCAACCAGGAAGACCACGTGTCGATGGCCCCGGCCGCCGGCAAGCGCCTGTGGGAAATGGCCGAGAACACCCGTGGCGTGCTCGCCATCGAATGGCTTGGCGCCTGCCAGGGCCTGGACCTGCGCGAAGGCCTGAAGACCTCGGCCAAGCTGGAGCAGGCGCGCCAGGTGCTGCGCCGCGAAGTGCCGCACTACGACCGTGACCGCTTCTTCGCCCCGGATATCGAGGTGGCTACCGAACTGTTGGCCGAAGGGCGCCTGACCGGGCTGCTGATGGCCGGGGTATTGCCGAGCCTGTAATGGAGAACGCTATGAGAACCCTCTGGCAGCACTGCCACGTGGCCACCATGGCCGGGGGCAGCTATTCGATCATCGAGGATGCGGCGATCGTCACCAACGGTGGGCTGATCGAGTGGATCGGTCGTCAGGCCGACGTGCCTGCCACTGAGCTCACCCGCACGGTCGACCTGGGCGGCGCCTGGGTCACCCCGGGGCTGATCGACTGCCACACCCATGCGGTGTTCGGCGGTAACCGCAGCGGTGAGTTCGAGCAGCGCCTGCAAGGCGTGAGCTATGCCGAGATTGCGGCTCAGGGCGGCGGTATCGCCAGCACCGTGCGCGCTACCCGTGCCGCCAGCGAGGACGAGCTGCTGGCCAGCGCCCGCCTGCGCGTGCAGGCCTTGTTGCGCGATGGTGTGACGGTATTGGAGATCAAGTCTGGCTACGGCCTGGACCTGGCCAACGAACGCAAGATGCTGCGTGTGGCGCGGCGCCTGGCCGAGGAACTGCCGCTGACGGTGCGCACCACCTGCCTGGCCGCCCACGCCTTGCCACCGGAGTTCGCCGGGCGCGCCGACGACTACATCAGCCATGTGTGCGACGTCATGCTGCCGGCCCTGGCCGAGGAAGGGCTGGTGGATGCCGTGGACGCCTTCTGCGAACACCTGGCGTTTTCCCCGGCACAGGTCGAGCGGGTGTTCATCAAGGCCCATGAGCTGGGGCTGCCGGTGAAGCTGCACGCCGAGCAATTGTCGTCGTTGCATGGCTCCAGCCTCGCCGCGCGCTACCAGGCGCTGTCGGCGGACCACCTGGAGTTCATGACCGAAGAGGATGCCATCGCCATGGCCAAGGCCGGCACGGTCGCGGTATTGCTGCCGGGGGCGTTCTATTTCCTGCGCGAAACCCAATTGCCGCCGATGGATGCCCTGCGCCGCCACGGCGTGAAGATCGCCCTGGCCAGCGACCTCAACCCCGGCACCTCGCCGGTGCTGTCGCTGCGCCTGATGCTGAACATGGGCTGCACCTTGTTCCGCATGACCCCGGAAGAAGCCCTGGCCGGCGTCACCGTGCACGCGGCCACGGCGTTGGGCCTGGGCGACAGCCACGGCTCTCTGGAAACCGGCAAGGTCGCCGACTTCATCGCCTGGCAGATCGATCGCCCCGCCGACCTGGCCTACTGGCTTGGCGGCGACCTGCCCAAGCGCGTGGTGCGCCTGGGCCATGAGATATCCAATTGAGCGAGGCGTCATGGACAAGGTTTTGAGTTTTCACCAAGGCACGCTGCCGCTGCTGGTTAGCATGCCCCACGCCGGATTGGGCCTGACGCCTGCCGTGCGCGATGGGTTGGTCGATGCTGCGCGCTGCCTGCCGGACACCGACTGGCACATTCCGCAGCTGTACGATTTCGCCCAGGGCCTGGGTGCCAGCGTGGTGGCAGCGCAATACTCGCGCTTCGTCATCGACCTCAACCGCCCGGACGACGACAAGCCGCTGTATGCCGGCGCCACCACCGGCTTGTACCCCGCCACGCTGTTCGAGGGCGAGCCGCTGTTCAAGCCGGGGTTGGAGCCGTCGGCCGAAGAGCGGGCAGGGTATCTGGAGCAGGTCTGGCGCCCCTATCACGAAACCATCCGCAGTGAGCTCGACCGCCTGCGCGAAACGTTCGGCTATGCGCTGCTGTGGGATGCCCACTCGATCCGCTCGGTCATCCCCCACCTGTTCGACGGCAAGCTGCCGGACTTCAACCTCGGCACCTTCAATGGCGCCAGCTGCGACCCGCAGTTGGCCGAGCGGCTGGAGGCCGTGTGCGCCGAGGCGCCGGCCTACAGCCATGTGCTCAACGGGCGCTTCAAGGGCGGGCACATCACCCGCCATTACGGCGACCCGGCCAACCACATCCATGCCGTGCAGTTGGAGCTGGCGCAAAGCACCTACATGGAAGAAGTGGCGCCGTTCGCCTATCGCCAGGACCTTGCCCAGCCGACCCAGGCGGTACTGCGCGCCCTGCTGCAAAGCGCGCTGGCCTGGGGGCGGTCGCGCTACGGGTGTTGAGCGCTCAGCACGTCTCGCACGCCGCGTAGGCCGCCAGGCCTGCTTCGGCGAGGCGCGGTTCAGCTCGGGCGTGGCGCCGCTGATGCCGATGCCCCCGACCTGGCGCTGCCGGCGGTCGAAGATCGGCAGCCTCCCTCCAGCAATAGGAAGCCCTGCGCCGCACAGGGGCGCCGGGTGCAACTGTTAATGGGGGGGTGCCGAGACGGCGGGATGCACGAAGCCTGAACAGACACATGCTCAAAGCACGATTCAGGTTTATGATGCCCAACGGCAGATAAAATCCCCACACGGAGTGCGCAATGCAGACCCTCTACCCGCAGATCAAACCCTACGCCCGGCACGATCTGGCCGTGGAAGCGCCCCATGTGTTGTATGTCGATGAAAGTGGCTCGCCCGAGGGGCTGCCGGTGGTGTTCATCCACGGTGGACCGGGTGCTGGCTGCGACGCCCAGAGCCGTTGCTACTTCGACCCCAACCTGTACCGCATCATCACCTTCGACCAGCGCGGCTGCGGCCGCTCGACACCCCATGCGAGCCTGGAGAACAACACCACCTGGCACCTGGTCGAGGACCTGGAGCGTATCCGCGAGCACCTGGGCATCGATAAGTGGGTGCTGTTCGGCGGCTCCTGGGGTTCCACCCTGGCCCTGGCCTACGCCCAGACTCACCCCGAGCGGGTACACGGCCTGATCCTGCGCGGCATCTTCCTGTGCCGTCCGCAGGAGATCCACTGGTTCTACCAGGAAGGCGCCAGCCGCCTGTTCCCGGACTACTGGCAGGACTACATCGCGCCGATTCCCGCCGAGGAGCGCGGCGACCTGGTCAAGGCCTTCCACAAGCGCCTGACCGGCAACGACCAGATCGCCCAGATGCACGCCGCGAAGGCGTGGTCCACCTGGGAAGGTCGCACCGCTACCCTGCGTCCGAACCCGCTGGTGGTCGACCGCTTCTCCGAGCCGCAGCGTGCGCTGTCGATCGCTCGCATCGAATGCCATTACTTCACCAACAATGCCTTCCTCGAGCCGGACCAGTTGATCCGCGACATGCCCAAGATCGCCCACCTGCCGGCGGTGATCGTGCATGGCCGCTACGACGTGATCTGCCCGTTGGACAACGCTTGGGAACTGCACCAGGCCTGGCCGAACAGCGAACTGAAGGTGATTCGCGACGCCGGCCACGCGGCCTCCGAGCCGGGCATCACCGATGCCCTGGTACGCGCCGCCGACCAGATGGCCCGGCGCCTGCTCGATTTACCCCTGGAAGAAGCATGAAGGGCCTGCTGCAACGGGTGCGGCAGGCGCGGGTAGAGGTCGATGGCGAAGTTGTCGGGTCCATCGACCAGGGTTTATTGGTGCTGGTGGCGGTCGAGCCTGAAGATTCCCGCGAACATGCCGACAAGCTGTTGCACAAGCTGTTGAACTACCGGGTCTTCAGTGACGCGCAAGGCAAGATGAACCTGTCGCTCAAGGATGTAGGCGGCGGCCTGCTGCTGGTGTCGCAGTTCACCCTGGCGGCGGATACGCGCAGCGGCATGCGTCCAGGCTTCTCGACGGCAGCTCCCCCTGCTTTGGGCGTTGAGCTTTTCGACTACCTTTTGACGCAAGCCAGCAGTCAGTATTCCGACGTTGCCAGTGGTCGCTTCGGGGCAGACATGCAGGTGCATCTGGTCAATGATGGCCCGGTAACATTTATGTTACAAATATGAGCCCAAAAAACCCCTTGTTTGTATAAAACAAGGGGTTTTGTACGATAAATAGTTTGTTCAGCCTGATGCGTTGTAGCGCGGCCTGCTGGATAATCGCGCGCTGCGTGAACCTGCGTTCGCAGGTTCGTTTCACTCTGACTCGAGCATTGTCTGGATCCGTTTGGGGAATCATTGCGCCCTTACGGGGTCGGAACAGTGCTCGCCAACCCGGCATTTGTCGCTGGCCGTTGGTTTCATGATCTGTTTTCGGCGAGGGTTGCTCGTGATTGTAAGTCCCTGTAATGCACCAAGAATCCCCGGCAGTCGGCTGCGCAAGGCATTGTTGGCAGGCGCAGCGCTGGTTGGCCTGATGAACGCAGGCCAGCTGTGGGCATTCAATCTTGACGATGTTGCAGCCAAGGCAAAGGATCTGGCCGGCCAGAAGTACGAAGCACCGAAGAGCAACCTGCCTCCGGTGTTCCGTGACATGAAATATGCCGACTACCAGAAGATCCGCTTCCTGCAGGAGAAGGCCGAATGGGCGAACGACAAGACCCCGTTCAAGCTGTCCTTCTATCACCAGGGCATGCATTTCGACACGCCGGTGAAGATCAACGAAGTGACGGCGACCAAGGTCGAGGAAATCAAGTACGACCCGAGCCGCTTCGCCTTCTCTGACGTGCCCCATGACCCGGAGACCACCAAGAACCTCGGCTACGCCGGCTTCCGCGTGCTCTACCCGATCAACAAGCCCGACAAGCAGGACGAAATCATGACCCTGCTTGGCGCCAGCTATTTCCGTGTAGTGGGCAAGAACCACGCCTATGGCCTGTCGGCCCGTGGCCTGGCCATCGACACCGCGCTGCCGTCCGGTGAAGAGTTCCCGCGCTTCACCGAGTTCTGGGTGGAAAAGCCAAAGCCTGCCGACAAGCACCTGGTGATCTACGCCCTGCTCGACTCGCCGCGCGCTACCGGCGCCTACAAGCTGACCGTGCGCCCGTCCAACGACACCATCGTAGACGTGAAGTCGCGCGTGTTCCTGCGTGACAACGTCAGCCGACTGGGCATTGCCCCGCTGACCAGCATGTACCTGTTCGGCCCCAACCAGCCATCGCGCATCATGAACTATCGTCCGGCCCTGCATGACTCCGAAGGCCTGTCGATCCATGCCGGCAATGGCGAGTGGCTGTGGCGTCCGCTGAACAACCCGAAACACCTGGCCGTGAGCAACTTCAGCGTCGAGAACCCGCGTGGTTTCGGCCTGATGCAGCGCCAGCGCGCCTTCAGCGACTACGAAGACCTCGACGACAACTACCAGCGCCGCCCAAGCACCTGGATCGAGCCCAAGGGCGACTGGGGCAAGGGCACCGTCGACCTGGTGGAGATCCCCACTGCCGACGAGACCAACGACAACATCGTTGCCTTCTGGAGCCCGGAGAAACTGCCTGAGCCTGGCAAACCCTTCGAGTTCGACTACCGTCAGCACTGGACCATCGAAGAACCGAAGTTCCAGGCTCCCGACTTGGGCTGGGTCAAGCAGACCCTGCGTTCGACCGGTGACGTCAAACAGTCCAACCTGATCCGCCAGCCGGACGGCAGCGTAGCCTTCCTGGTCGACTTCAATGGCCCGGCCCTGGCCGCGCTGGCCGAGGACACCCCGGTACGCAGCCAGATCAGCGTTGGCGACAACGCCGAAGTGGTCGAGAACAACCTGCGCTACAACCCTGAAATCAAGGGCTGGCGCCTGACCCTGCGGATGAAGGTGAAGGATCCGAAGAAACCTACCGAGATGCGTGCCGCACTGGTGCGCGACGTAGCGGTAGAGGCGCCGAAGGAAGCGAACCCGGCCAAGGATACCAAGCACGCCCATGCCAAGGCTGAACACGCCAAGGCTGGCAAGGCGGAAAAACCTGCCGAGCAACCAGCCGCCGATGCGGCGTCCACCCAAGAGGCCCCGGCCACCACCGAAAAAGTGCTGACCGAGACCTGGAGCTATCAGTTGCCTGCCGATGAGTAACTCAAGCCCAAGGCCGGAATCGCTTGGCGAATACCTGGCCCACCTCCCACTGAGCGATGAGCAGCGCGCGGAACTCGCCAGCTGCGCCTCGTTCAGCGAGCTGCACCAACGCCTGGCGGCCCAACCGGTCGCCAGCCCTGCCGAGGCCACCCAGGCCTCGGTAGGCCCGCGCCTTACCGTAGGCACTGCCGCCGAGCTGGAAGACGCCGAGATGCTTGCCGTCGACGGTAGCGGTCGGCTGTGCCTGAAGATCGCCCCGCCCATCAAGCGTACCAAGGTGCTGCCAGAGCCATGGCGCACCAACATTCTGGTGCGCATGTGGCGCCGCATGACTGGCCGACCCAACGCCCCGCAGCCGCCCAAGCGCGAGTTGCCGCCGGCGCGCTGGCGCTGGGTCGGCTCGATGCGCCGCTATATCCTGCTGTTGCTGATGATCGGCCAGACCGCCGTGGCCGGCTGGTACATGAAGGGCATTCTGCCGTACCAGGGCTGGTCGTTCGTCGACTTCGACGAGGTGGCCAACCAACCCCTCTGGGACACGGTCGTGCAGGTCTGGCCCTACGCCCTGCAAACCTCCATCCTGATCCTCTTCGGTATCCTCTTCTGCTGGGTGTCGGCGGGCTTCTGGACTGCGCTGATGGGCTTCCTCGAGCTGCTCACCGGGCGCGACAAGTACAAGATTTCCGGCAGCAGTGCCGGCAACGAGCCGATCGCCAGCGATGCACGTACCGCCATCGTCATGCCGATCTGCAACGAGGACGTGCCACGGGTGTTCGCCGGCCTGCGCGCGACCTTCGAGTCGGTTGCCGCGACCGGTGACCTGGACCGCTTCGACTTCTTCGTGCTCAGCGACACCAACGACAGCGACATCGCTGTCGCCGAGCAACAGGCTTGGCTGGAGGTGTGCCGTGAGGCCAAGGGCTTCGGGCGCATCTTCTACCGCCGCCGTCGGCGCCGCGTGAAGCGCAAGAGCGGCAACCTCGACGACTTCTGCCGTCGCTGGGGGGGTGAATACAAGTACATGGTCGTGCTCGACGCCGACAGCGTGATGAGCGGCGAATGCCTGACCAGCCTGGTACGCCTGATGGAGGCCAACCCCGACGCAGGCATCATCCAGACCGGGCCCAAGGCTTCGGGCATGGACACCCTCTATGCGCGTCTGCAACAGTTCGCCACCCGTGTGTACGGCCCGCTGTTCACCGCCGGCCTGCACTTCTGGCAGCTGGGCGAATCGCATTACTGGGGCCACAACGCGATCATCCGCATGAAGCCGTTCATCGAGCACTGCGCCCTGGCGCCGTTGCCGGGCAAAGGCGCGTTCGCCGGCGCGATCCTCTCCCACGACTTCGTCGAGGCTGCGCTGATGCGCCGTGCCGGCTGGGGCGTGTGGATCGCCTACGACCTGCCGGGCAGCTACGAAGAACTGCCGCCGAACCTGCTCGATGAGCTCAAGCGCGACCGCCGCTGGTGCCACGGCAACCTGATGAACTTCCGGCTGTTCCTGGTCAAGGGCATGCACCCGGTGCACCGCGCGGTGTTTCTCACCGGCGTGATGTCGTACCTGTCGGCGCCTCTGTGGTTCCTGTTCCTGGTGTTGTCGACCGCGCTGCTGGCGACCAACACGTTGATGGAGCCGCAGTACTTCGTCGAGCCGTTCCAGCTCTACCCGCTATGGCCGCAGTGGCACCCGGAGAAGGCTATCGCCCTGTTCTCCACGACCATCGTGCTGCTGTTCCTGCCCAAGCTGCTCAGCGTCATCCTCATCTGGGCCAAGGGCGCAACCGAGTTCGGCGGTCGCTTCAAGGTGACCCTGTCGATGCTGCTGGAGATGCTGTTCTCCATGCTGCTGGCGCCAGTACGGATGATCTTCCACACCCGCTTCGTGCTGGCCGCGTTCCTCGGTTGGGCCGCAACCTGGAACTCGCCGCAGCGTGACGACGACTCCACCCCGTGGAGCGAGGCCGTCCGTCGCCATGGCCCACAGACCCTGCTGGGTATTGCCTGGGCTGCACTGGTGGCGTGGTTGAACCCGAGCTTCCTGTGGTGGCTGGCGCCTATCGTGGGTTCGCTTGTGTTGTCGATCCCGGTGTCGGTGATTTCCAGCCGCGTGCGCCTGGGCCTGCGGGCCAAGGACGAGAAGCTGTTCCTGATTCCCGAGGAATACGCCACGCCCCACGAACTGCTGGCCACCGACCAGTACACCCACGAGAACCGCTGGCACGCGATGAAGGAAGGCTTCGTTCGTGCCGTGGTCGACCCGCGGCAGAACGCCCTGGCTTGCGCCATGGGTACCGCTCGCCACGGCCAGGCTGCGCCAATCGAGGCGCTGCGTGCCGAGCGCATCGCCAAGGCCCTGGAGGCGGGGCCGAAGGGTGTGGATGGCAATACCAAGCTGGCCCTGCTCAGCGACCCGGTGGCATTGTCGCGCCTGCATGAGCAGGTGTGGGCCGAGGGCCACGAGGCGTGGATCAAGGTATGGCGCAACTCCATCACCAGCGACCCGCACTCGCCGCTGTTGCCATTGCATCCGGAGAATGAGGCGCAGCCCGCTCTCGCAGGCGCCTGACCGATCGCATTCGCGGCGGTTCGGCGCCCCGACAAGCCCGCTCCTACAGGATCGCTGTGAACCTTGTAGGAGCGGGCTTGCCCGCGATGCTTTTTGCGGCACAGTGATTTTTGGCCAACAAAGTCCCCTCCGGCTCTAGGTGCAGGGCCGCGCATGCGTTAGCATCCCCCCCGACATAACGCACCGGTCGGAACGATCGTGCAAAAAAATAATACTTTGCGTACTTCTTGCTAGGGGATCTGGTGATGATGAAGAAATTCCTGTCGGGCATGATGCTCGGCGTCACTGCGCTGGTCGCCGTTGCGACCGCCCAGGCCGGCGCTATCGACGATGCAGTCAAGCGCGGCACCCTGCGTGTAGGCATGGACCCAACCTACATGCCGTTCCAGATGACCAACAAGCGCGGCGAGATCGTCGGCTTCGAAGTGGACATCCTCAAGGCCATGGCCAAGTCGATGAACGTCAAGCTGGAAACCGTTTCCACCGCCTACGACGGCATCATCCCGGCCCTGCTGACCGACAAGTTCGACATGATCGGCAGCGGCATGACCCTGACCCAGGAACGCAACCTGCGCCTGAACTTCAGCGAACCCTTCATCGTCGTGGGCCAGACCCTGCTGATCCGCAAGGAGCTGGCGGGCGAGATCAAGTCGTACAAGGACCTGAACAACGAGAAGTACCGCATCACCTCCAAGCTGGGCACCACCGGTGAGATGGTCGCCAAGAAGCTCATCAGCAAAGCCAAGTACCACGGCTACGACAACGAGCAGGAAGGGGTGATGGACGTGGTCAACGGCAAGGCCGACGCCTTCGTCTACGACGCGCCCTACAACGTTGTGGCCATCGAGAAGGCCGGCGCTGGCAAGCTGGTGTTCCTGGAGGAGCCCTTCACCTTCGAGCCACTGGCCTTCGGCCTGAAGAAAGGCGACTACGACAGCCTCAACTTCATCAACAACTTCCTGCACCAGATCAAGCATGACGGGACCTACGATCGTATCCACGACAAGTGGTTCAAGAACAAGGACTGGCTGAAGGACATGGAATAAGGCCCAGGCTACACGCCCAGGCACTGACCCCGACGCGCAGGCAACCCCTGCGCGTTCGCATTTACTGGAAGCACCCACGTGATCAAACACAAGAAAGCCCAGTGGCCCTGGCACGCGCTGACCGCGCTGGTCCTGGTCGGCCTGGCATTCAGCCTGTACATGGCCACCTCGATGATTTCCTACGAGTGGCGCTGGAACCGCGTGCCGCAGTACTTCGCCTACAAGGCCGAGGACGTGCAGCGCGCGGCAGGCTACGGCACGGTCGAGGAGATCGTCGTGTCCGGTGACACCGCACGTGTCACCCTCAAGGACGAAGACGGCGACCAGCAGGTGCTGGAAGTGGTCAAGGACAGCCTGCAACTGAGCCGCGGTGACGATGTTGCCGAGGGCGACGCGATCGGCGTTACCCGCCACTGGGCTGCAGGCCCACTGGCCTGGGGCCTTTGGACCACCTTGTGGATTTCCGTGGTGTCCGGTGCGCTGGGCCTGGCGATCGGCCTGTTCGCCGGGCTCTGCCGGCTGTCGAGCAACCCGACCCTGCGCGACCTGTCCACTGTGTATGTCGAGCTGGTGCGCGGTACGCCGCTGTTGGTGCAGATTTTCATCTTCTACTTCTTCATCGGCACCGTGCTCAACCTCTCCCGCGAATTCGCCGGGGTGGCGGCGCTGGCGCTGTTCACGGGCGCCTATGTGGCCGAGATCGTGCGTGCCGGCGTGCAGTCCATCGCCAAGGGACAGAACGAGGCGGCGCGCTCGCTCGGCCTGAACGGTGCGCAGTCGATGCGCCACGTGATCCTGCCGCAGGCGTTCAAGCGCGTGCTGCCGCCGCTGGCCGGGCAGTTCATCAGCTTGGTCAAGGACACTTCGCTGGTGTCGGTGATCGCCATCACCGAGCTGACCAAGAGCGGCCGCGAGGCCATTACCACGTCGTTCTCGACCTTCGAGATCTGGTTCTGCGTGGCGGGCCTGTACCTGCTGATCAACCTGCCGCTGTCGCACATCGCCAGCCGGCTCGAGCGGAGGCTTGCGCAAAGTGATTGAAGTCCGTGACCTGTTGAAAGTCTTCGACACCCGTGGCCATGTGGTTCGCGCGGTGGACAAGGTCACCACCCAGGTGGCCAAGGGCGAAGTCGTAGTGGTGCTGGGCCCTTCGGGCTCGGGCAAGTCGACCTTCCTGCGTTGCCTCAATGGCCTCGAGCATTTCGACGATGGGCATGTGTCTATCGACGGTCTGCGCCTGGACGACCCCAAGACCGATATCAACGCCTACCGTCGCGAAGTCGGCATGGTGTTCCAGCATTTCAACCTGTTCCCGCACATGACCGTGCTCGAGAACCTGTGCCTGGCGCAGAAGGTGGTGCGCAAGCGCAACAAGGCCGAGCGCGAGGCCAAGGCGCGGGCGTTGCTGGAGAAGGTGGGTATCGGCCAGAAGGCCAACGAGTACCCATCGCGGCTCTCTGGCGGCCAGCAGCAGCGCGTGGCGATCGCTCGGGCCCTGGCGATGGATCCGAAGGTGATGCTGTTCGACGAGCCCACCTCGGCGCTGGACCCGGAGATGGTCGGCGAGGTGCTGGACGTGATGAAGACCCTGGCCCAGGAAGGCATGACCATGGTCTGCGTGACCCACGAGATGGGCTTTGCCCGGGAAGTGGCGGACCGCGTGCTGTTCTTCGATCACGGCAAGCTGCTGGAAGACTCGGCGCCCAGCGAGTTCTTCGCCTCGCCGAAGGATCCCCGCGCCCAGGCGTTCTTGCGGCAGGTGCTTTAACAGCGGTGAATGGCACCGGCTTGGCCGGTGCTCGCGGGCGAGCCCGCTCCTACAGGTACAGCGCCCAGCGGCGGTGAACCTGCAGGAGCAGGCGACGCAGATGTCGGCTCAGAGCCTGAACCGCGCCACCAACCCTTGCAGATGAGTCCCCAACCGCGCCAGTTCAACGCTGGAGCTGGCCGTCTGCTCGCTTGCCGCCGAGGTCTGCTCGGAAATATCCCGCACGTTCATCACACTGCGGTTGATCTCCTCGGCTACCGCTGTCTGTTCTTCCGCCGCCGTGGCGATCTGCTGGTTCATCGCCTGGATCGACGACACCGTGTGTGCGATGGTCTCAAGCGACCCGCCGGCGCGGCGGGTCAGTTCCACACTGCTTCCGGTCAGCTCACGGCTATTGTCCATCACGCTGGCTACCCGCTGGGTGCCGCTTTGCAGGCTGGCGATCAGCTCTTCGATTTCCTCGGTGGACTGCTGGGTGCGCTGGGCCAGGCTGCGGACTTCGTCGGCGACTACCGCGAAACCGCGCCCGGCCTCACCGGCACGGGCCGCCTCGATGGCGGCGTTGAGGGCCAACAGGTTGGTTTGCTGGGCCACCGATTTGATTACATCGAGCACGCTGCCGATCTTGTCGCTCTCGGCCTTGAGCTGGTTCATCGCTTCGCTGGAATTCTCCACCTCGCCGGCCAGGCGCTCGATCTGCGCGATTGCCTCGCCCACCACGCGGTCACCTTCGCGTGCCTGCTGGTCGGCCATCAGGGCCGCTTCCGAAGCCTGTTCGGCGCTGCGTGCGACCTCGTGCACGGTGGCGGTCATCTGGTTCATGGCGGTGGCCACCTGGTCGGTCTCGACCTTCTGGTTGTTGACCCCGCTGCTGGTCTGCTCGGTGACCGCGGAAAGCTCTTCGGCGGCGCTGGCGATCTGCGTCACGCCTTCGCCGATCCCGCCGATCAGCTGGCGCAAGCCGATGGTCATGCGCTGCATGCTGGCCTGCAACTGACCCAGCTCGTCGCGACGCTCCACCAGCAGGTCCTGGCTCAGGTCGCCGCTGGCCACGCGTTCGGCGGCGGTGAGGGTCTGGCGCAGGGGTACGACGATCTGCCGGGTGATCACCCAGGCGGCCAGCAGGCCCAGCACCAGCGCCAGCGCGGTGGCACCGGCCAGCACGGTCTTGGCCTGTTGGGCGCCGGCATTGCGCACGCCGGTCTGCGATTCGGTCATCTGCTGGCTGGTATCCACCAGCACCTGGCCCTGGGCGACCATGCGTTGCAGGAGCTGTTCGGCGCTCGACTGGGCTGCGCCGAACTGGTTCACCGCGTCACGGTAGCCGGCCATGGCCGTAGCGGCGTCGGCCAGGCTGGCGGCATATTCGGCGGGAACCTTGGTCGGCAGGGTCTTGAGCACGGCGAGTGACTGGTCGATGGCGTTCAGGGCAGTCTGCTGGAACTCGGCCTTGCCACTGTAGGTGTAGCCGCGCACCTGGAAGCGTGCCTGTTGCAACAGGGCGCTGGCCTGCACGGCTTCCTGGTATTGGGCGATATCGCCCGCTTGCATCAAGCGCTGCTGCACCTTGCCGAGCAGGTCGGCGGCCTTGTCGGCCGTGTCGCCGAGCATGGCCCGGGCCGCTTCACGGCGCTGGTTGGCCTGTCTGATTTCGGTAAACGCCTGCTGGTACTGGCGCACCGCCTCGCGTTGTTGCTCCAAGCGTTGGTGGTCCTGGGGTTGCTCGATCTGGCCGAACATCATCTGTACCTGCGCGTCGAGCTGGCGCAGCGCTTTTTCCAGCTCGGCCATCGAGGCTTCGTCGCGGTTACGCTCGAACTGCTGCCGGGCGATGCGCAGCTCCTGGCTGTATTCGAGAATTACCGAGATATTGCCCAGCTTGTCGCCACGGGCTATCACGCTGTCCACGCCGCTCCAGCCCGTGGCGGTGATCGCCAGGGTCAACAGCAATACCAGGCCGAAGCCCATCCCCAGCTTGCGATTGACGCTCATATTTCCCAGTGTCTGGGCAAACCACCTGTACATAGCAACTCCCCTTGGTAACGCCGTGAAGCCATTTTTCTTATGTTGCAAAGGCCATCGGCTTGCCGGGGGGAAACTTGATAGGTGTTTGCTGACCCGTTGGTCAGAAAAATGAAATGGAATGTGTTTAGAAAATGCGCGAGAGCAGGGCGGTGACGGCGGTCTCGACCCGCAGGATGCGTTCGCCCAGCTGCACGGGGGCGAGGCCGGCCTTTTCCAGCAGCTCGACCTCGTAGGGGATCCAGCCGCCTTCAGGGCCGATGGCCAGGGTCACTGGCCCGTGCACGGCACGGGGGCAGGCCGGGTAGGGGCCGGGGTGGCCGACCAGGCCGGTGGTGCCTTGGGTGATGGCGGGCAAGCGGTCTTCCACGAAAGGTTTGAAGCGCTTCTCGATGATGACCTCGGGCAGCACGGTGTCGCGTGCCTGCTCAAGGCCAAGGATGAGGTTGTCGCGAATGCTTTGGGGGGTGAGGAACGGCGTTTGCCAGAAGCTTTTCTCGACCTTGTAGCTGTTGACCAGGATCAGCCGCTGCACGCCCAGGGTGGCGCAGGTCTGGAACAGTCGGCGCAGCATCTTCGGGCGCGGCACGGCCAGCACCAGGGTCAGGGGCAGCTTGGCTGGCGGCGGCTGGTCGAAGGTTACCTCGAGCTCGGCTTCGTGGCCTTCCAGGCGCAGCACCGTGGCCTTGCCCATCAGCCCACCGATGCGCCCGACGCGCAGGCTGTCGCCGACCACCACGCGGTGGATCTCCAGCATGTGAGTGAAGCGCCGGTCGGCCAGCACCACGCGGTCCGCCGCGACGAAGTCGGCGTCTTCCAGTAGCAGCAGGTTCACGGTTGGGTCGCAGGCGGCTGGTCGTTGTGGTCGTCCGCAGCGTCCTCGCGGGCCTGGCTGCGCTTGCGCACCAGGCCGCCGAACAGCACGCCGACCTCGAACAGCAGCCACATCGGCACGGCCAGCAGGGTCTGGGAGAAGATGTCCGGTGGGGTGAGGACCATGCCGACCACGAAGCAGCCGATGATCACGTAGGGGCGGATCTTGCGCAGGTAGGCCACGTCGACCACGCCGATCCACACCAGCAGCACCACCGCTACGGGGATCTCGAACGCCACCCCGAAGGCGAAGAACAGGGTCATGACGAAATCGAGGTAGCTGGCGATGTCGGTCATCATCGACACCCCCTCGGGCGTGGCGCTGGCGAAGAAGCCGAAGATCAGCGGGAACACCAGGAAGTAGGCGAAGGCCATGCCGGTGTAGAACAGCACGATGCTCGACACCAGCAACGGGATGGCGATGCGCTTTTCATGCTTGTACAGACCCGGTGCGATGAAGCCCCACACCTGCTGGAGGATGACCGGCATGGCGAGGAACAGCGAGACGATCATCGTCAGCTTGAACGGCGTGAGGAACGGCGAGGCCACGTCCGTGGCGATCATCGTCGCATGTTCCGGCAAATGCGCACGCAGGGGCGCCGACACCAGGGTGTAGATCTGCTGGGCGAAGGAGAACAGCCCGGCGAAGATCAGGAAGATGGCGGCAACGCAGCGCAGCAGGCGGGTACGCAGCTCGGTCAGGTGCGCGACCAGCGGCATCGGCTGGTCTTGTTCCGGGTTTTCGCTCATGGGGTTCGGGGCGGCTGGCTTGGCTCGGGAGTAGGAGGCGCCACGGGCGGGGCATCGGCGGCAGGCACCTGTGGTGGACTACTGGCCGGTGTTTCGCGGGTGGTCGGTGGCGTGCTCGGCTGGGCCTGCGGGTTGAGGATGCGCTTGGCTTGCTCTTCCATTTGCAGGATGTGCTCGTTGTGCAACTGGCGACGGATGTCGTCGGCGCCGATTTCGCGCTCGACTTCCATCTTGATGCTGTTGAAGCTGCGCTTGAGCCGGCCGATCCACAGGCCTGCGGTGCGCGCGGCCCCCGGCAGGCGCTCGGGGCCGAGCACCAACAGGGCGACCAGGCCGACGAGCAGCAGCTCGCTGAAGCTGATGCCGAACATGGCTCAGTCTTTGCGCTGTGGATCTTGGACCGGCGTGGCCTGGCCCTCGATGGTGTGCGGCGGGTTCAGCGGCGCGGTGCCCTGCGGCTGCTGGGTGGGTTGTACGGATGGCTGTACCGGCGGCGGTGGGGTTTGCTCGGCAGGTTTGCTCTCTTCGTCGTTCATGGCCTTGCGAAAGCCTTTGATCGACTCGCCCAGGTCGCTGCCGAAGTTCTTCAGCTTCTTGGTGCCGAACACCAGCACCACGACGACCAGCAGGACGACCCAGTGTTTCCAGTCAAAGATACCCATTACGTGCTCCTGAAAGGTGGGGGGGCGCAGCCCCTGGATACATCAGGCGGAAGGCTGGCGTGCGGCCTTCTCGTCATGTCCGGAGAGGCCGAAGCGGCGCTCCAGTTCGTCGAGCACCGCCTGCGGATGCTGGCCCAGCGCACTGAGCATGACCAGGCTATGGAACCACAGGTCGGCGGTTTCATAGATGACATCGCTGCAATCCTTGCTGACGGCGGCATCCTTGGCGGCAATGATGGTCTCGATCGACTCTTCGCCGAGCTTCTCGAGGATCTTGTTCAGGCCCTTGTGGTGCAGGCTGGCCACGTAGGAGCTGTCGGGGGCGGCGTGTTTGCGCTCCTCGAGTACTTCGGCGAGGCGGTTGAGGGTGTCGCTCATTGTCAGTGCCCTGCGTTGTAGATGGCGTCCGGGTCCTTCAGGACCGGGTCGACGATTTTCCACTGGCCGTCTTCGAAGACCCGATAGAAGCAGCTTTCACGACCGGTATGGCAGGCGATATGACCCAGTTGCTCGACCATCAGGATGACCACGTCGGCATCGCAGTCCAGGCGCAGCTCATGCAGCTTCTGCACATGGCCCGACTCTTCGCCCTTGCGCCACAGCTTGCCCCGCGAGCGCGACCAGTAGATGGCGCGTTGCTCGGCGGCGGTCAGGGCGAGGGACTCACGGTTCATCCAGGCCATCATCAGTACGCGCCCGGTCTTGTGGTCCTGGGCGATGGCCGGTACCAGGCCATCGCTGTTCCACTTGATCTCGTCCAGCCAGTCTTTCATCGTCGACTCCAAACCCGGGCCCGCTCCTGTACAGGCCCTTTGCGCCCTAGTGTGCCAGCCAGCGGCGCGGCTGGCTATCGGCGCACGATCAGGTAGAGCCCGGCGGCCAGCATCAGCCAGGCCGGCCAAACGGCCGGTGCGCTGAGGCTGGCGGCACCGGCGGCCAGCATTGCGCCGCCGCCGAGCAGGCCGGCACCGAGCAGGCGCAGTGCCCAGGTGTCGCCGTGGCGCCTGCGCTCGGGCAACTGCGGGTCGTGCAGGTGCGGCTGCGACAGACGTTCGAGCAGGTCGCGGGTCATGTCGGCCAGGTGCGGCAATTGCTCGGCCTGGCTGTAGAGGTTGCCGAACACTGCCTTGGGGCTCATGCGCTCGCGCATCCAGCGTTCCAGGAAGGGCTTGGCGGTGCTCCACAGGTCCAGGTCCGGGTACAGCTGGCGGCCCAGGCCTTCGATGTTCAGCAGGGTCTTCTGCAGTAGCACCAGCTGCGGTTGCACTTCCATGTTGAAGCGCCGTGCGGTCTGGAACAGGCGCATCAGTACCTGGCCGAAGGAAATATCTTTTAACGGTTTTTCGAAGATCGGCTCGCATACGGTGCGGATCGCCGCTTCGAATTCATTGACCTTGGTGTTCGCCGGTACCCAGCCCGAGTCGATGTGCAATTGCGCCACGCGGCGATAGTCGCGCTTGAAGAAGGCGATCAGGTTGCGCGCGAGGTAGTCCTGGTCCTCGTCGGTGAGGCTGCCGACGATGCCGCAGTCGATGGCAATGTACTGCGGGCTCCACGGCTTGACCGTGCTGACGAAGATGTTGCCGGGGTGCATGTCGGCATGGAAGAAGCTGTCGCGGAACACTTGGGTGAAGAACACCTCGACGCCGCGTTCGGCCAGCAGCTTCATGTCGGTGCGCTGGTCGGCCAGGGTGGCCATGTCGGTCACCGGCACGCCATAGATGCGCTCCATCACCAGCACCTTGGGGCGGCAGAAGTCCCAGTACACCTGGGGCACGTACATCAGCTCGGAGCCTTCGAAGTTGCGTCGCAGCTGGCTGGCGTTGGCGGCTTCGCGCAGCAGGTCGAGCTCGTCGTAGATGGTCTTCTCGTAGTCGCCGACCACCTCCACCGGGTGCAGGCGGCGGGCGTCGGCGGACACCCGCTCGGCCGCCTTGGCGATCAGGAACAGCCAGGCAAGGTCCTGGGCGATCACAGGCTTCAGGCCCGGGCGCACCACCTTCACCACCACTTCCTCGCCGCTTTTCAGGCGCGCAGCGTGCACCTGGGCCACCGAGGCTGAGGCCAGGGGCTCGACGTCGAAACGGCTGAACACCTCGCCCACCTTGGCGCCGAGTTGCGCTTCGATCAGCGCCACGGCTTTCTGCGGGTCGAACGGCGGCACGCGGTCCTGCAGCAGCATCAGTTCGTCGGCGACATCGGTGGGCAGCAGGTCGCGGCGGGTCGAGAGCAACTGACCGAACTTGATGAAGATTGGCCCCAGGTCCTGCAAGGCCAGGCGCAGGCGCGCACCACGGGAAAGTGCCAGCGGCTTGCGCGGCAACCAGCGCCAGGGCATCAGCAGGCGCAGGCTGAGCAGCCACCAGGGCAGGGGCAGGTCGAACAGCAGGTCATCGAGGCGGTAGCGGATCACGACGCGCTGGATGCGCAACAGACGGCGGACGGCGAGCAGCTTCATGCGTTATCGCTGGTATCGAGGGATTGGGAGAGGCGACGGATGCGTGCCTCCAGGCGTTCTATGTCGACCTTGAGCGAGTCCAGCTCGCTGAAGGCCGCTTCGGCTTCGCGTTGACCCACCAGGGTGCGGGACTCTTCGGCCAGGTATTCGGACAGATTCTGGCTGAAGCGCGACAGGCCTTGCTTGGTCCAGCGTGCGCGCAGGCGCAGGTGGCCGGCGAGCAGGGCGCTGGGCACCGGGCCGAGCCAGCGTTGCAGCGCGTACTCCCAGTCCAGCTCCAGGTCCTGCAGGATGCCGACCAGGTCCAGCAGCACGGCGCTGTCACCGTGCAGCTCGACCTGCGGGTTGTGCAGCACGGCGTTCTTGTCCTTGCTCAAGGCCAGCTGGCCCAGGCGGCTGGCCGGTGCGCGCAGGCGGCAATCGACCTCGCCTTCCCAGTGGGCGGCGAGCATCAGGCCTTCTTCGTCGGGCAGGATGAACACCTGCAAGGCCGGCTGCGTGCAGTCGATCTCGATCACCTTGCCCTCGAGCGCGGCCAGGCGCGGCAGCGCGGTGCTGTCCATGCGCAGCACACGGTTGAGCCCGTGCTCGGCGCTGGCGAGCAGGCCGGCCAGGAGCATCAGGGCTTGATTCCCCGGTGGACGGCGACGATGCCGCTGGTCATGTTGTGGTAGGTGACGCGGTCGAAGCCGGCGTCGACCATCATGCTCTTGAGGGTTTCCTGGTCGGGGTGCATGCGGATCGATTCGGCCAGGTAGCGATAGCTTTCCGAGTCGTTGGTGATCAGCTTGCCGGCCAGTGGCATGAAGGCGAACGAGTAGGCGTCGTAGGCGCGCGACATCAGCTTGTTGGTGGGCTTGGAGAACTCCAGCACCAGCAGGCGGCCACCGGGCTTGAGCACGCGCAGCATCGAGCGCAGGGCTTGGTCCTTGTGGGTGACGTTGCGCAGGCCGAAGGCGATGGTCACGCAGTCGAAGTGGTTGTCGGGGAACGGCAGCTTCTCGGCGTCCGCCTGCACGAACTCGATGTTGCCAGCCACGCCGCGGTCGAGCAGGCGATCGCGGCCGACCTTGAGCATTGACTCGTTGATGTCGGCGAGCACCACCTGGCCGGTGGGGCCGACCAGACGCGAGAACTTGGCCGCCAGATCGCCGGTGCCGCCGGCGATGTCCAGCACCCGGTTGCCGCTGCGCACGCCGGACAGCTCGATGGTGAAGCGCTTCCAAAGCCGGTGCATGCCACCGGAGAGGACGTCGTTCATCAGGTCGTACTTGGCGGCTACGGAGTGGAAGACCTCGGCGACTTTCTGCGCCTTCTGGCTCTCGGGCACGTCCTGGTAGCCGAAATGGGTGGTGGGCTCGGCGTGTTCGCCTTTGCGCTGGTCGTTCATATCGCTTCACCGGGGAAAAAGTACCGCCATTCTAGGGCGAACGGGCGCATTTGTCTTGGCAGGGTGTGCCGTCTCGCGGGGGCGGGCATAATGCGCAGTATGTCCCCAATGCCTGGATACCCCGCATGACTCAGATCAGCGTCGAACGCAAACACTCCCTCGGTCGCGAGGCGGTCCGTGCCAAGGCCGAGGCCCTGGTGGAGAAACTGTCCCGCGAGTACGACCTCAAAGCCAGCTGGAACGGCGACCGCGTCGATGTGACGCGCAGTGGTGCCAACGGCAGCGTGCACATCGGCGAGGACAGCATCCGCGTCGAGCTCAAGCTGGGCATGATGCTGTCGATGATGAGCGGCACCATCAAGGGCGAGATCGAGCGGGCGTTGGATAAAGCGCTGGTGTGATGACACCCGCTCCTACAGGGTGTGGTGTGATGTTCGGACTTTCGTCTGGCACCACTCACCTTAGGGTGAGGATTCTAATTTTTTTTCCTACCTTCATGCTCAAGCCCAACCCCTGGGCGGTTCCTCCATTCCTTTTCGAGCGTGAGGTGCAGAGCATGGCCAAGTTGAACCTGAAGAAGAAAGAAGACGCCGCAACCAGCGCCCTGGAAGACGTGCGCGGCTACGCGCGCAAGATCTGGCTGGCAGGCCTGGGCGCCTACGCCCGTGTGGGCCAGGAAGGCTCCGACTATTTCAAGGAGCTGGTGAAAGCGGGCGAAGGTGTCGAGAAACGTGGCAAGAAAACCCTCGACAAGAAGCTCGATGCCGCCAACGGCCAGCTCGATGAAGCCACCGTGCAAGTGAGCCGAGTACGTGGCAAGGTCGAGGTGCAGCTCGACAAAATCGAGAAAGCTTTCGACGCGCGGGTGGCCCGCGCCTTGAATCGCCTCGGCATTCCGTCTAAACATGACGTTGAGGCGTTGTCCATCAAGCTTGAGCAACTGACCGAGCTGCTCGAGCGTGTCGCGCGCAAACCATAAGGAGAGCAGGATGGCTGGCAAGAAGAACACCGAGAAAGAAGGCAGCTCCTGGGTCGGCGGAATCGAAAAGTATTCCCGCAAGATCTGGTTGGCTGGCCTGGGTATCTATTCGAAGATCGACCAGGACGGCCCGAAACTCTTCGACTCGCTGGTGAAGGATGGCGAGAAGGCCGAGAAGAAAGCCAAGGTCGAGGTCACCTCCGCCAAGGACAGCGCCAAGTCCGCCACCACCTCGCGGGTGTCCGACGTCAAGGACCGCGCAATGGGCAAGTGGAGCGAACTCGAGGAGGCTTTCGACAAGCGTCTGAACAGCGCCATCTCGCGCCTGGGCGTGCCGAGCCGCAACGAGATCAAGGCCCTGCACCAGCAGGTCGATAGCCTGACCAAGAAGATCGAGAAGCTGACTGGCGCTTCGGTCACTCCGGTTTCCAAGGCTGCGGCCAGCAAGACTGCCGCCAAGCCACTGGCCAAAGCGGCTGCCAAGCCTGCGGCGAAACCGGCTGCCAAGACCGCTGCGGCGAAGCCTGCTGCCAAGCCGGCGGTGAAGGCTGCGGCTAAACCTGCGGCGAAAACCGCAGCGGCCAAGCCTGCTGCCAAGACCGCAGCGGCGAAACCGGTTGCCGCCAAGCCTGCTGCCGCGAAACCGGCTGCCAAGCCTGTGGCAAAACCTGCGGCAGCCAAGCCCACTGCAGCCAAGCCCACTGCAGCCAAGCCCGCTGCGGCGAAGAAACCGGCGGTGAAGAAAGCCCCGGCCAAGCCTGCCGCCGTCAAGCCTGCTGCACCGGCTACCCCGGCAGCAAGCGCAGCGCCGGCGCCCAGCGCGGCACCGGCCAGCAGCACCCCATCGGCACCTGTGAATCCGGCCAGCCAGGCCTGATACCGCGGCGCCCTCTTCGCGGGTAAACCCGCTCCCACAGGGCCCCCACAGTTTTTGAATGCTGTGGGGCGCTGTGGGAGTGGGTTTACTCGCGAATACGTTGGAGTAGCCGAAATCAGGCCTCCAGGTATTTCCCCGCCAGTTGCTCCGCCGCCTTGCGCGCCGGCGGCTGAAGGTGCGGCGCCACCAGCATCATCACCTGATACACCACGATCCCCACGTCCCCCTCGCGCCCGATCACCCGCTGGTAATCCAGCGAAAACAGCAAGGTCAGGGTGATCTGCTCCACCAGTTGACCCAGCGCCTGCATCTCGCTCACCAGCAGCCCCTGGGCCTTCAAACTCGCCAGCAGCGCTGCCAGCGTGCGCTTGAGCGCGTTGATGAGGTTGCGCATGCCACGCGCCAGCTTCGGCAGCCTGCCGGCCAGGTTCGAGAGGTCCTGGAACAGGAAGCGATACTGCGCCATGCGTTCGACGATCAGATGCAGGAACAGCCAATAGTCCTCGGCATCCAGGCGCACCTCCAGCGGCGGGTCGAGCAGCGGCATCAGCTCTTCCTCGAAGCGCTCGAACAAGCCCAGCACCAGCGGCTCCTTGCCGTGGAAGTGGTAGTACAGGTTGCCAGGGCTGATGCCCAGCTCGTTGGCGATCTCCAGGGTCGAGACATTCGGCTCGCCCTGCTGGTTGAACAGCTGCTGGGCGCAGGCCAGGATGCGCTCACGGGTCTTCATCGGCTCAGCGCGCCAGCACGTAGGTACCGGGCGCCGGGCCGAGCACCGGGTAGGTGGCATTGCCCAGCGTCGTGCGTGGCGCCTTCAGGCTGCCGGAGCGCTGGCCGATCCACTCCACCCACTGCGGCCACCAGCTGCCGTCGCTGCGTTGCGCGTCGTAGAACCAGGCCCGTGGGTCGCCCGACATCTTGGGGTTCTTCAGGTAGTAGGCCTTGGGGTTGCCGGGCGGGTTGATGATGCTCTGGATGTGCCCGCTGTGGGACAGCACGAAACGCCGCTCGCCACCCAGCAGCAAGGCCGAGCGGTACACCGCATCCCACGGGGTGATGTGGTCGTTGCTGCCGGCCACGGTGAAGCTGTCGACGGTCACCTGCTTGAGGTCGATCGGCGTGCCACATACCTCGAGGCCTTCAGGGTGGGTGAGCGGGTTGAGCTTGAAGAAGTCCAGCAGGTCGCCGTGCAGCGCTGCAGGCAGGCGGGTGTTGTCGGCGTTCCAGTAGAGGATGTCGAAGGCGGGCGGGCTCTTGCCGAGCAGGTAGTTGTTGACCCAGTAGTTCCAGATGAGGTCGTTGGGACGCATCCAGGCGAAAATCCGCGCCACCTCGCCGCCGTCCAGCACGCCGCGTTGGTAGGAGCGGCGCTTGGCGGCCTCGATGGTCTGCTCGTCGGCGAACAGGCTGGCGGGGCTTTCGAACTGGCTGTCGAGCAGGCTCACCAGGTAGGTGGCGCTGCGTACCCGGTTCAACTGGCGCTTGGCCTGCAAGTGGCCCTGCAGCGCGGCCATGGTCAGGCCACCGGCGCAGGCGCCCATCAGGTTCGGGTCGCGGTTGCCGCTGATGCTGCGGCAGGCGTTGAGGGCTTCTTCCAGGGCTTGCACATAGCTCGACAGGCCCCATTCGCGATGACGCGGGTCGGGGTTGCGCCAGCTCACCATGAACACTTGCAGGCCGTTCTTGAGCATGTACTGGACGAAGCTGTTGGTCGGGCCCAGATCGAAGATGTAGAACTTGTTGATTTGCGGCGGCACCACCAGCAGTGGGCGCGAATACTGCTTCTCGCTCATCGGCTTGTACTGGATCAGCTCCAGCAAATCGTTGCGAAACACCACCGCGCCGGGAGTGGTGGCCAGGTTGCCGCCGACCTCGAAGGCGCGCTCGTCAACCTGGCGCGGCAAGCCGTCGTTATGGCGCAGGTCGTCGACCAGGTGGCCTAGCCCGCGGACCAAGCTCAGGCCGCCGGTATTGAGCAGCTCCTTGACCGCCATGGGGTTGAGCAGGGTGTTACTGGGCGACACCGCGTCGTTGAGCAGGTTGAACAAGAAGTGCGCACGGGCGCGGTCGTCATCGCTCAGCGAGCTTTCCTCGATCCACTGGCGGGTCTGCTTCTGCCAGGCCAGGTAGGCTTGCAGGCCGCGGCGGTAGAACGGGTTCTGGCTCCAAGTGGGATCGCTGAAGCGTGTGTCGCGCGGGTTCGGCTGGTTTGGGGTGTCGCCGAGCAGCACACGGCCCAGCTGGCCGCCGAGAGCCAGCAGGTGGTGTGCGGTGTGCAGTGGGTTGCGCAGGCCGATACGCCCGACCTGGCGTAGGGTCGAGACCAGGTCGCGGCCGCGCAGGCCGGTCATGGCGTTCTGCACGTTCATGCTGGTGGCGGGGGGCGATGCCTTCCCTTTTTCCGGTTTGTCTTTCATGGCAACACTCCCTCGTTGTTCCATTGGCGCGCAGTTCCCATCGCGGGGCATGCCCGCTCCCACAGGGGCCGCGGTAAATCGCCGGGCAATACAGGCCCTAGCCACCGGAAGCGGGACGCGGGTGCATCACCGCGCGTTGGCGCTCCTGCTGGAGGAATTTCATGATGATCGGAGCGACGGCCTCGGCCCGGGTGATGAGGAACAGGTGGCCATCGTCGATTATGTGTAGCTGTGCGTTGGGAATTCGCCAAGCCAGCAAGCGCATGTTGATCAGCGGGATCAACGGGTCGTCGTCGCCGGCCAGCACCAGGGTCGGCTGGCTGATCTTGTGCAACCAGTGGATGCTGGTCCAGCCCAGGCCTGCGAACAGCTGCCAGTAATAGCCTGCCTTGCCACCGGAGCGCACCTTGGCGGCGTGGTGCATGGCCAGCTCCGGGTCGCGGCGAAAGCCACCACCGTAGATCAGCGGGGCGATACGAATCACGTGAGACGGCTGCACGTAGCGGCGCGGGCTCGCCATCATCCACAGCACCTTGGGCTTGCCCGGCACCATGAACGCGCCCGCCGCGGTGGCGGCCAGCACCAGCTTCTTGCAGCGCTCGGGGTAGTCGTGGGCGAACTGCTGGGCCAGCGCACCGCCCCAGGACACGCCGATCACGCTGACCTGGCCGTAGTCCAGGTAGTCGAGCATGCGTGCGGTGAGCTTGGCCAACCCAGGGAAACGGTAGGGGCGGCTCGGTGTGGACGAGCCGCCGACTCCAGGCACGTCGAACGCGATGACTTCCAGGTCCGGGTCCAGCGCCTCGATGAATGGGAATACCAGCTCGAGGTTGGCGCCGATGCCGTTGAAGATCAGCAGCGGCGTCAGGTGCGGCTTGCCAGGGCGGACGGCCGTGCGGATGGACTGGTTGTCCAGCTCTACGGTCCTGAAGATATACGGTTGCGACATGCACGGGACTCTAGGGTTGATAAAACGCCGTGGCCACGGCGCTCGGGGCTCAGCGTTCGTGGACGTAGGTGCCGGGTGCCGCTTCCCCTGGGGCAAAGGCACGGTTGCCCAGGCGCGTCGGCGCCTTTTTCAGCTCGCCGGCGCGCTCGGCCAGCCAGGTCTGCCAGTGCAGCCACCAGGAGTCGGCGTGCTTGACCGCGTTCTCCTGCCAGGCCAGCGGGTCGTCGGGGCGATCTTCGCCGGTGAGGAAGCGTGCCTTGGGGTTGCCCGGCGGGTTGAGGATGCTCTGGATATGCCCGCTGTTGGACAGCACGAACTCGATCTTGCCGCCGAACAGGTGCGCCGAGCGGTAGCACGACTGCCAGGGGGTAATGTGGTCGGCAGTGCCGGCGACGCTGTAGATGTCGCACTGCACCTTTTTCAGGTCGATCGGCGTACCGCACACTTCCAAGGCATCGGAGCGGGTCAGCGGGTTGTTCTTGAACATCTCGATCAGGTCGCCGTGGAAGGCCGCAGGCAGGCGGGTGGTGTCGTTGTTCCAGAACAGGATGTCGAAGATCGGCGGTTCATTGCCGAGCAGGTAGTTGTTGACCCAGTAGTTCCAGATCAGGTCGTTGGGACGCATCCAGGCGAACACCTTGGCCATGTCGCTGCCTTCCAGCACGCCCGACTGGTAGGAGTGGCGCTTGGCCGCTTCCAGGGTCTGTTCGTCGACGAACAGCGCTACCTGGGTATCCACCGTGGTGTCGAGCACGCTCACCAGCAGGGTCAGGGCATTGACCTTGGTTTCACCGATTGCTGCGTAGTGGCCCAGCAGTGCGGTGCAGGTGATGCCACCGGAGCATGCGCCGAGCATGTTCAGGTCTTTCGCGCCGGTGATCGCCAGCACCGCGTCCACCGCTTCCTTGAGCGCATCGATGTAGGTCGACAGCCCCCATTCGCGCTGGGCCTTGGTAGGGTTGCGCCAGCTGATGATGAAGGTTTGCTGGTTGGAGCGCAGGCAGAAGCGCGCCAGGCTCTTTTCCGGGCTCAGGTCGAATACGTAGAACTTGTTGATCTGCGGCGGCACCACCAGCAGCGGGCGGGCGTGCACTTGCTCGGTGATCGGGCGGTACTGGATCAGCTCCAGCACGTCGTTGCGAAACACCACCGCGCCCTCACTGGTGCCGAGGTTCTTGCCCACCTCGAAGGCGTCCATGTTCACCTGGCTGGGCATGCCGCCGTTGTTGACCATGTCCTTGGCCAGGTTGGACAAGCCATCGAGCAGGCTCTTGCCGCCGGTCTCGAAGAAGCGCTTGACCGCCTGGGGGTTGGCCAAGGTATTGGTCGGTGCCATGGCCTCGGTCATCAGGTTGATGACGAACTGTCCGCGGCTGATGTCCTGAGGCGACAGGTCGCTGTCGGCGATCCAGTCGTTGAGTTCCTTGCGCCACGCCAGGTAGGTCTGCAGGTAGCGGCGGTAAAGGGGGTTCTGGCTCCAGGCAGGGTCGTTGAAGCGTCGGTCGTCGCCTTCGGGCCGCAGGGCAGACTTGCCCAGCAACACGTTCTTCAGTTCCAGGCCGAAATGCGCCACGTGCTTGGCGCTGTGCAGCGGTTGCCGGACCGCTTGGCGCAACACTGTGCGTGCCGAACTGAGCAGGTCCTTGCGGCGGATACCGATGACCGGGTTCAGGCCCAGGGTGTTTTCCGAGGCCTGCCGCTGCAGCTCATCGTTGTTCTTGTTACTCATCTACGACGCTCCGTTGTCCTGAGACGAGTACCGGTAGGCTGTGGCGGGTACACAGACGACTGCCCGGTACTGCTGCTCGGGTGACCAGTGATAACGAACAGCGGTTGCGGGCCGGATGCATTCGGCGATGAGCTGCGGGTTACCTGCGCGTGAAGACAGCCTGCTTTCGCTCGCGACCTCTACATACCGGCCTGACCCCGCACGTTCATGCAACACAGCAAACAATGCAGGGAGCTTGCCAGCTCCATTGGTTACCCGACTTTCATGTAATGCGCAAGACAACCCTTCATGGGTTGCCAAGAAGGCATTCAAGCAGATGAGATTAGAAAATGCGCTCTAATGCGTAGGAACCTTGAGCTAGAGCATCAGTTTGACCACCGACTCGGACGGATCGCGGGATTTCCCGGCCTTGTGCAATTCTTCGAGGTACTCGGCCCACAGTTGTTCCTGGCGCAGGCACAACTGCTCAAGGTACTCCCAGGTGAACAGGCCGCTGTCATGACCGTCGTCGAAGGTCAATTTCAGTGCATATTGGCCGGCAGGCTCCAGGCCGCTGAGACCGACGTTGATCTTGCCGAACTGCAGGATGGGGTTGCCGTGGCCCTGGACCTCGGCGGAGGGGGAATGCACGCGCAGGAATTCGGCGGGCAGGTGGTAGACCTCGCCGGGGGCGTAGGTGAGGGTGAGGGTTTTCGAGGCTTTGTGCAGGTTGATGGCGGTGGGCAGGCGGGCCATGGGGAATCTCTCGGCAGCGGATGCTGCTAGCTTCCCGCTTGTGCTGCTGGGATTCAAGGGGCCTGTCGCGGTGGGGAATGGCACCGGCTGCGCCGATGTTCGCGGGCAAACCCGCTCCTACAGGGCTGCGTAACCTGTGGGAGCGGGTTTACCCGCGAAGAAGGCGACGCCGGTCTTACAGGATATAGCGCGACAGGTCTTCGTTCTGCGCCAGCTCGCCGAGGTGGCTGTTTACGTACGCTGCATCGATACGAATCGGCGTGTCGTCATGGGCGCTGGCCAGGTCACCGGCGCTGAACGACACTTCCTCGAGCAGGCGCTCGAGCAGGGTGTGCAGGCGACGAGCACCGATGTTCTCGGTCTTTTCGTTGACCTGGAAGGCGATCTCGGCCAGGCGCTTGATGCCCTCGGCGTCGAACTCGATGTTCAGGCCTTCGGTCTTGAGCAGCTCACGGTACTGCTCGGTGAGCGAGGCATGCGGCTCGGTAAGGATGCGCTCGAAGTCCTGCGGGGTCAGTGCCTTGAGCTCCACGCGGATCGGCAGGCGGCCTTGCAGCTCGGGCACCAGGTCGCTCGGCTTGCTCAGGTGGAACGCGCCGGAGGCGATGAACAGGATATGGTCGGTCTTGACCATGCCCAGCTTGGTGTTCACCGTGCAGCCTTCGATCAGCGGCAACAGGTCGCGCTGCACGCCCTCGCGGGACACATCGGCGCCACCGACATTGCCGCGCTTGGCCACCTTGTCGATCTCGTCGATGAACACGATGCCATGCTGCTCGACCGCTTCCAGGGCCTTGCCCTTGAGCTCCTCTTCGTTGACCAGGCGGCTGGCCTCCTCGTCGCGCACCATCTTCAGCGCTTCCTTGACCTTCAGCTTGCGGGTCTTGCGCTTGCCCTTGCCCATGTTGGCGAACAAGCTTTGCAGCTGGTTGGTCATTTCTTCCATGCCGGGCGGCGCGGCGATCTCGACGCCGACATTGTCGGCGACTTCGATCTCGATTTCCTTGTCGTCCAGCTGGCCTTCACGCAGGCGCTTGCGGAACAGTTGGCGGGTATTGGAGTCGCTGCTCGACTGCTGGGCTTCCTCGCTGAAGCTGGTGACCCGCGCCTGGGGCAGCAGGGCATCGAGGATGCGGTCTTCGGCGGCGTCTTCGGCGCGGTGGCGCACGCGCACGATTTCCTGCTCGCGTAGCATCTTCAGGGCGGCATCGGCCAGGTCGCGGATGATCGACTCGACATCGCGGCCCACATACCCGACTTCGGTGAACTTGGTCGCCTCCACCTTGAGGAACGGTGCATTGGCCAGCTTGGCCAGGCGGCGGGCGATTTCGGTCTTGCCCACGCCGGTGGGGCCGATCATCAGGATGTTCTTGGGCGTCACTTCGGCGCGCAGCTCGGCAGGCAGCTGCATGCGCCGCCAGCGGTTGCGCAGGGCGATGGCCACGGCGCGCTTGGCGTCGTCCTGGCCGATGATGTGGCGGTTGAGTTCGTGGACGATCTCGCGGGGGGTCATGGACATGGTGTCGGGGGCTCGCAATGTCGAATCAGCGTGGAAAAGCCGGGCCTACGGGCCGGCGCCAGAACAACTGCTCGATTACCTCAGCCCAGCTCCTCGATGGTCAGGTTGTGGTTGGTGAACACGCAGATGTCTGCGGCGATGTTCAGCGCGCGCTCGGCGATTTCACGCGGCGCGAGCTGGGTATTGTCCATCAGTGCGCGCGCAGCGGCCTGGGCATAGTTGCCGCCGGAACCCATGGCGATCAGGCCATGTTCGGGCTCCACGACGTCGCCGTTGCCGGTGATGATCAGCGAAGCGTCCTTGTTGGCCACGGCCAGCATGGCTTCCAGGCGGCTCAGGGTGCGGTCGGTACGCCATTCCTTGGCCAGTTCGACAGCCGCGCGGACCAGGTGGCCGGAGTGCTTCTCCAGCTGGGCCTCGAAGCGTTCGAACAGCGTGAAGGCATCGGCGGTGGCACCGGCGAAGCCGGCCAGGACCTCGCCCTTGTACAGGCGGCGCACCTTCTTGGCATTGCCTTTCATGACGGTGTTGCCGAGCGATACCTGTCCGTCGCCGGCCATGACGACGTTGGATCCATTGCGGACAGAAACGATGGTGGTCAAGAGAGAGTCTCCACACAGCGGGGCGAAAATGCCTGTTGGAAACTCATATGGGGGGAGGGGGGAAGGATTTCAACCTGACGGGATGAGCGGTGTTTAGGCGGGAGCAGCGGTGGTGAGGCTTTCGCGGGTAAACCCGCTCCCACAGGTATCCCACAGTGTTCAATAGCTGTGGGATACCTGTGGGAGCGGGTTTACCCGCGAAAAGGGCGACGCGGTCTATCAGGCTTCGTGGCAAACGTGCCCATCGACCAGGGTATAACGCACTGCACTGGGCAGGCAGTGGCCGATGAACGGGCAGTTCTCGCCACGGGAGAACCACTGTTCGCCCGCCACGGTGGAGGCGTTCGGGTCGAACAGCACCAGGTCGGCGGCGCCACCCACCTTCAGCTCGCCCGCTGGCAGGCGCAGGGCCTGGGCCGGGCCGCTGCTCAGGCGGGCCAGCAGGGTCGGCAGGTCGAGCAGGCCATCCTCCACCAGTGTCATGGCCAGTGGCAGCAGCAGTTCGACACTGCTGATGCCCGGCTCGGTCGCGCCGAACGGCGCCAGCTTGGCGTCGCGCTCGTGGGGCTGGTGGTGGCTGGAAATCGCCTGGATCACCCCAGACTTCACCGCCTCGCGCAGGCCATCGCGGTCAGCAGCGGTGCGCAGCGGCGGCTGCACGTGGTAGAGGCTGGAAAAGTCGCGCAGGGCCTCGTCGGTAAGGATCAGCTGGTACAGCGCCACATCGGCAGTGACCGGCAGCCCCAGTTGCTGGGCCTGGGCGATCAGCCGCGCACCACGGGCGCTGGTGATCTGGGTGAAGTGCGCGCGCACGCCGGTCTGCTCCACCAGCAGCAGGTTGCGCGCCAGGGCCACGGTCTCGGCACTTTCCGGAATGCCCGACAGGCCCAGGAAGCTTGCCATGGCGCCTTCGTGGGCCAGGCCGCCTTGGGACAGGTCCAGGTCCTGGGAGTGGAACACCACGGTCAGGTCGAAGGTGGCGGCGTATTCCAGGGCGCGGGCCAGGGTACGGTTGTTGGGGATCTCCTTCAGGCCGTTGCCGAAGGCCACGCAGCCGGTGTCGCGCAGGGCCACAAGCTCTGCCAGTTGTTCGCCGTCCAGGCCCTTGGTCAGGGCGCCGATCGGGTAGACCTTGCTGTTGCCGGCTTCGCGGGCGCGGTCGAGGATCAGTTCGGCCACTGCCGAGGTGTCCAGCACCGGCTTGGTCTGCGGCGGGCAGCACAGGCTGGTGACGCCACCGGCCACCGCTGCGCGGGTTTCGCTGGCGATACTGCCCTTGCGGCTGTAGCCCGGCTCGCGCAGGGCGACGTCGAGGTCGACCAGGCCCGGGGCGACCACCAGGCCCTCGGCCTGGATCGTGCGGCTGGCGTTGAAGCCTGCCGGGGCGGCGCCGATGGCGGCGATGCGGCTGCCGTCCAGGTGCAGGTCGGTGACGGTGTCCAGGCCGCTGCTGGGGTCGATGACCCGGGCGCCAAGAATGCTGATGCTCACAGGGCGTTCTCCTGGTCCAGTTGACGTTGCGCGTTCTGCCCGCTCATGGCCATCGACAGCACGGCCATGCGCACGGCAATGCCGTAGGTGACCTGGTTGAGGATGACCGAGTGCTTGCCGTCGGCCACCGCCGACTCGATTTCCACGCCGCGGTTGATCGGGCCGGGGTGCATGACGATGGCATCGGGCTTGGCGCCGGCCAAGCGCGCGGTAGTCAGGCCGAACAGGCGGTAGAACTCGCCCTCGCTGGGCAGCAGGCCGCCTGCCATGCGCTCGCGCTGCAGGCGCAGCATGATGACCACGTCGACGTCCTTCAGGCCTTGGGCCAGGTCGGTGTACACCTTCACCCCGTATTGCTCGATACCTACCGGGATCAGGGTCTTCGGGCCGATCACGCGGATGTCCGGGCAGCCAAGCGCCTTGAGCGCCAGCATGTCCGAGCGGGCCACGCGCGAGTGCAGGATATCGCCGACGATGGCCACCGAGAGGTTCTCGAAGCCGCCTTTGTGCCGACGAATGGTCAGCATGTCGAGCATGCCCTGGGTCGGGTGCGCGTGGCGGCCGTCGCCGCCGTTGATCACCGCGACGTCCGGGCACACGTGCTCGGCGATGAAGTGGGCGGCGCCGGAGTCGGAGTGGCGCACCACGAACATGTCGGCGGCCATGGCTTCAAGGTTGCGCAGGGTGTCGAACAGGGTTTCGCCCTTGCTGGTCGAAGAGGTCGAAACGTTCAGGCTGATGACATCGGCCGACAGGCGCTGGGCCGCCAGCTCGAAGGTGGTGCGGGTGCGGGTGGAGTTCTCGAAGAACACGTTGCACACGGTCTTGCCGCGCAGCAGCGGGACTTTCTTCACGGCCCGGGCGCCGACCTCGAGGAAGGAATCGGCGGTGTCGAGGATTTCGGTGAGCAGCTCACGGGGCAAGCCGTCGAGCGAGAGGAAGTGGCGTAGCTGGCCCTGGTCATTGAGCTGCAGCGGGCGCTTGGCGTCGAATGGCGTCATCGCGGGGGACTCTTAAAGGGCGGATGCGGAAGCGAGGTCCTGGCGCTCGAGGGCGAGCGGCGTGGGTCCGGTCAATTTTACCCGTTCATGGGGGGCCAGCGACAGGGTGGCACCGAGCACGTTGGGGCGGATTGGCAGTTCGCCTGCGTCCAGGTCGAGCAGGCACACCAGCGTCACGCTGGCCGGGCGGCCATAGTCGAACAGTTCGTTGAGCGCTGCGCGGATGGTGCGACCGCTCATCAACACGTCGTCCACCAGCACCAGGTGCTGGCCTTCGATCTCGAAGGGCAGCTCGGAGGGGCGCACCTGCGGATGCAGGCCGTTCTGGCTGAAGTCGTCGCGGTAGAAGGAAACATCCAGCGTGCCCAGCGGGCTTTGGTCGCCAAGTTCCTGCTGCAGGGCCTGGGCGACCCAGACACCCCCGGTGCGGATGCCGATGAAGCGTGGCTCGACGATGGCGCGGCGCGCCAGGTGGGCGCGAAGGTCGACGGCCATCTGCCGGATCAGCTCGGCGGGATTGGGTAGGCTCATTGCGTGCTCCTTGGGGCGCCGGCGGGCCGGCGGTAAAGCGGGTGGTCAGGTATTGGCCTCCAGCCAGCCTTGCAGCAACAGGGCTGCGGCGATGGCGTCGACCGGGTTGTCGCGATAGCTGCCGTGGCGTGTGCCGCGAGCCATCTGCTCACCCTTGGCTTCGAAGGTGGTCAGGCGTTCGTCGTGGGTATGCACCGGCAGGTTGTAGCGCCCGTTCAGGCGCCGGGCGAATTTCTCGGCACGCTCGCTCATCTCGCTGGGCGTGCCGTCCATGTTCAGCGGCAGGCCGACGACGATGGCGTCGGGTTTCCATTCCTTTATCAGCTTTTCGACCTGGCTCCAGTCCGGCACGCCGTTCTGTGCCTTGAGCGTGCACAGCTCGCGAGCCTGGCCAGTGATGACCTGGCCGACGGCGACGCCGATCTGCCGGGTGCCGTAGTCGAAGCCCAGCAGCAGGCGCAGTTCGGCCATCAGGCGTGGCCCGCCTGGCTGGTCAGCAGGCTGAGATTGATGCCCAGGCTGGCGGCGGCGGCGCTCAGGCGCTGGTCGCTGGCCAAGCCGAAGATGATCTCGGGGTCGAAGGGGCAGTTGAGCCAGGCGTTGTCGGCCAGTTCCGCTTCCAGTTGGCCTGCCTCCCAGCCGGCGTAGCCGAGGGTGATCAGGGTCTTTTTCGGGCCCACGCCCGCGGCGATGGCGAACAGCACGTCCTGGGAGGTGGACAGCGACAGGCCGTCCAGCGCCACCGTGGCCTGGAAGCTGCATTCGTTGGAGTGCAACACGAAACCGCGATCGGTCTGCACCGGGCCGCCCTGGTAGATGGGAACATGCAGGGTGCTGGCGGGGGGCGTGTCGTCCGGGCGCAGTTGCTCGAGGATGTCGGCCAGGTTCAACTCCTGCGGGCGGTTCACCACCAGGCCCATGGCGCCGTTGGCGTTGTGCTCGACGATGTAGGTGAGGGTCTGGGCAAAGTTCGGGTCGGCCATGTGCGGCATGGCGATCAGGAACTGATGCTTGAGGTAGCTGGAGGTGAGGGTTTTCATGGGGGATAGTGTGGCGTCAGGTGGCGAGGCTGACAAGGTGGCTGTGTGGTGTCTGTGAGGGTCTTGGCAAGGAGCCAATCACCGCTCTTGAAAACGCCGCCGACCTTGTGGGAGCGGGTTTACCCGCGAAGTAGACACCGCGGTGTATGGCCAGGGCTTCGCCCTGGTTCGCGGGTAAACCCGCGCCTACAGGGTTGGCGGCGTGTTTGCGAGAGCAATTCAGGCTGTGGCTCAGTTGCTGGAAAGCCGGTCACCCCGGGCAAAGCGCCAGGTGCGGATGATTTCCAGGCGGTCGAATTCGGCCATGTCCCCGGTAAACGGCGCGAAAGGCGCCGACAGGCGCACGATGCGCTGGGCCGCCTGGTCCAGCACCGCCTCGCCGGATGACTCGAGCACCAGCACCTCGTGCAGCGAGCCGTCGCGGTTGATCGAAACCATCATGCGCAGGCTGCCGTAGAGCTTTTCGCGTCGGGCCTGTTCGGGGTAATTGAGGTTGCCGATGCGCTCGACCTTCTTGCGCCAGTCTTCCTTGTACCAGGCGCCCTTGTCGCGGGCCGTCGAGGCGGCGTTGAGGCGGTGGATGCGCGGGCGCTTGGCATACATCTGCTGCTCATTGGCAAGCTCGGCCTCGAGGCTGGCGATCTGGCTGGACAACTGCGAGCTGTCGAACTCCGGCACGGCGGCCTCGGGCTTGGGTTGCGGCTTGGTTTCCTTGGGCCTGTTCTCGACCTTCTGTGCCTTGGGCGCCTGTGTGGCCACCACGGACTTTTCCGGGGCGGGCGGCGTTTGCGGGCGGCTGGCCGGTGGCGGGGTTACCTTGTTTATCTTGCTGTCCTGGAAGGGCGCCACCTCGGTGGTGGTGGGCACGGCCTTCTTGTCCAGCGTGCCGCTGCCCTGCTGGTCGGCCTGGGCCTGGTAGTCGGCTTTCTCCGGCGGGGTCTCGCTCTTGAACGGGGCCAGGGTGATGTCCAGCGTCCGGCGGATTTCCTGCGGCTCGACCACGCTGAAGCCCACGCCGAGGATCAGCGCCAGGTGCACCAGGGCAGCCAGGAACAGGGTGAAGCCGAGCCGGTCCGCAGGGCGGACGCGCGGTGGCAACAGGTCGGCGGGGATGTCGGCAGGCAGCGTCATCGGGTATCCAGCAACCGGGTGGGGCGGCGGGTCGGTTCAAGGGACCGGCATCATACCCCACTGCGTGGCTTTGCTCCGCGTCGGTGGTCAGCGCGCCGTGAGCTTGCGATCAATGGCATCCATCAGCTGGCCACCGATGTTGGTGTTGTAGGCAGCGTCGATCTCGCGGATGCAGGTGGGGCTGGTGACGTTGATTTCCGTCAGCGAGTCGCCGATTACGTCCAGGCCGACGAACAACAGGCCCTTCTCACGCAGGCTCGGGCCGACCTGGGCGGCGATCCAGCGGTCGCGTTCGGTCAACGGGCGGGCTTCGCCACGGCCGCCGGCGGCCAGGTTGCCACGGGTCTCGCCACTGGCAGGAATACGGGCCAGGCAGTAGGGGACCGGCTCGCCGTCGATCATCAGGATGCGCTTGTCGCCGTCGGTGATCGCCGGCAGGAAGGCCTGCGCCATGATCTGCTGCTTGCCGTGCTGAGTCAGGGTCTCGAGGATCACCGAGAGGTTCGGGTCGCCCTGGCGGTGGCGGAACACCGACGCGCCGCCCATGCCGTCCAGCGGCTTCAGGATCACATCGCCATGGGTGGCGGCGAATTCCCGCAGGATATCGGCGCGGCGGCTCACCAGCGTCGGCGCCATGCACTGCGGGAACTGGGTGGCGAAAAGTTTTTCGTTGCAGTCGCGCAGGCTCTGCGGCTTGTTGACGATCAGCACGCCCTCGCGCTCGGCTTGCTCCAGCAGGTAGGTGCTGTAGACGAACTCCATGTCGAAGGGCGGATCCTTGCGCATCAGGATCACGTCCAGTTCGGCGAGCTTGCCGTCCTGTTCCTCGCCCAGCTCATACCAGTGCGCCGGGTCGGCGAACACCTTGAGCGGGCGCATCCGCGCGCGGGCCTGGCCGGCGCCCAGGTACAGGTCGGGCTGCTCCAGGTAGAACAGGCTCCAGCCGCGCTCCTGGGCCGCCAGCAGCATGGCCAGCGAGCTGTCCTTCTTATAGGAAATGGACGCGATGGGGTCCATGACAATCCCGAGGCGAACGCTCATGGGGTAATTCCTCTTGGCGCCCTGAAGGCGCGATGGCACGAAAGAAAAGTGGCTCAGGGTGGCGCCGCGAACGCGCCTGGTCAAGGGGTGGCGCAGATGGAATGCCTTCCCGGACTGTGCTAAAAATGCCTGCATTCGAGCACTCGCAGGCTTCTGCGGCCGCCGCGCAGCCCTTGCGCGAGCAAACCCCGGAATTTGCGCCTCAGCAGCGATGGTGATGCAACGTATGGAACAACCCCTGAAGGTGATGGTGATCGACGATTCGCGCACGATCCGCCGCACCGCGCAGATGTTGCTCGGCGAAGTGGGCTGCGAGGTAATCACCGCCAGCGATGGCTTCGATGCCCTGGCCAAGATCGTCGACCATGAGCCGCGCATCATCTTCGTCGATGTGCTGATGCCGCGCCTGGACGGCTACCAGACCTGCGCAGTCATCAAGCAGAACGCCACCTTCAAGGACACCCCGGTGATCCTGCTGTCCTCGCGCGATGGCCTGTTCGACAAGGCGCGTGGGCGGGTGGTCGGCTCCGACCAGTTCCTCACCAAACCGTTCAGCAAGGAAGAACTGCTCGATGCGATCCGTGTGCATGTGCCCGGGTTCGCCGAGCAGGCACTGGACGCACCCTGACAACGCACTCCGACACCGTCCCGCCATTGGCGGTGTCCTTTTCCTTAGATTGGGGAAACAGCATGGCCCGAGTTCTGATTGTCGACGACTCGCCGACAGAGATGTACCGCTTGACCGAGTGGCTGGAAAAGCACGGCCACCAAGTGCTCAAGGCCGACAACGGCGCCGACGGCGTAGCCCTGGCCCGCCAGGAAAAACCCGATGCGGTGCTGATGGACATCGTCATGCCTGGCATGAACGGTTTCCAGGCCACCCGCCAGTTGAGCAAGGACCCTGAAACCAGTGCCATCCCGGTGATCGTGGTGACCACCAAGGACCAGGAAACCGACCGTATCTGGGCCACCCGCCAAGGCGCGCGGGACTTTCTGACCAAACCGGTCGCCGAAGATGCGCTGATCGCCAAGCTCGACGAAGTGCTCAAAGGTTGACCACTCGGCCCCAGGGCGCGGCGCTTACCGCGTTCGAGTTGTTGCTGGACATCGACCGGCGCTGCCGCCTGCTGGTGGCGGACCAGCCGCCCCAGGACCTGCGCTTGCAACAATGGAGCGGTATCGGTTTTCGCATCGCCGGGTTTTGGTTCGTGGCGCCCATGGGCGAAGTTGCCGAGGTGCTGCGCGAGCCGCGCAGCAGCCGCGTACCGGGTGTGCAGCCGTGGGTGCGGGGCGTGGCCAACGTGCGTGGGCGCTTGTTGCCGCTGATGGACCTATCGGCTTTTTTCGGCCTCGGGCAAGCCGCGCCGGGCAAGCAGCGCCGTGTGCTGGTGCTCGACGTCGAGGACTTGTTCGCCGGGCTGCTGGTGGACGAGGTGGTGGGTTTGCAGCATTTCGCCCTGAGCAGCTTGGCGCTGGAGCCCCCCTACCCACTGCTCGGTGCGGCGGCACCCTTCGTGCAGGGGCATTTCCCCCGTGAACACAACTGGGCGATCTTCAGCCCGTTCGCCCTGGCCCAGGCGCCCGGTTTTCTCGATGTGGCGCTGTAGAGGATATCGACCGTGAACAACCCTGCTGCACCCATTGCCCCCGCCGCCGTGGCCCAGCGCCCGCGCAGCACGGCGCAGATCACCGTGCTGTTCGTGGTGCTGATCCTGTCGATCATCCTGCTGTTCGCCAACTTCGCCTACCTCAACACCCAGTCCAACTACGACAAGCAGTACATCGGCCATGCTGGCGAGCTACGGGTGCTGTCCCAGCGTATCGCCAAGAACGCCACCGAGGCCGCGGCCGGCAAGGCGCTGGCTTTCAAGCTGCTGTCCGATGCACGCAACGATTTCGAGCGGCGTTGGAAATACCTGCGCGAAGGCGACCCGGCCACCAGCCTGCCGCCAGCGCCGGTTGCAGTGCGTGATGAAATGGACGCGGTACGCCGGGACTGGGACAACCTGCGCGCCAATACCGACACCATTTTGGCCAGCGAGCAGACCGTGCTGTCGTTGCACCAGGTAGCGGCGACCCTGTCCGAAACCGTGCCGCAGTTGCAGGTCGAGTACGAAAAAGTGGTGGAAAGCCTGCTGCAGAGCGGCGCGCCGGCCAACCAGGTGGCGGTGGCCCAGCGCCAGTTGCTGCTGGCCGAGCGCATTCTTGGTTCGGTCAACACCGTGCTGGGTGGCGACGAAGCCTCGGCGCAGGCGGCCGACACCTTTGGCCGCGATGCCAGCCGTTTCGGCCAGGTGCTCGAAGGGATGCTGGCCGGAAACCCAGCCATCCAGATAACCCGGGTCGAAGACCCGGATGCCCGCGCCCGGCTGACGGAGATCGCCGAGCTGTTCCAGTTCGTCTCCGGCTCCGTGGACGAAATCCTCGAGACCTCGCCCGAGTTGCTGCGGGTGCGCGAAGCGGCGAGTAACATCTTCAGCCTGTCGCAGACTCTGCTCGACGAAGCCTCGCACCTGGCCAACGGTTTCGAGAACCTGGCCGGCGGGCGTACCCTCGACACCCTTGGCGGCTACGCGCTCGGCCTGCTGGCGCTGGCCTCGATCATCCTCATCGGCCTGGTGATGGTGCGCGCCACACACCGTCAGTTGCGCGAAACCGGCGAGAAGAACGAACGTAACCAGCAGGCGATCATGCGCCTGCTCGACGAAATCGAAGAACTGGCCGATGGCGACCTGACTGTCACCGTGTCGGTGACCGAGGATTTCACCGGCGCCATCGCCGACTCGATCAATTACTCCGTGGACCAGCTACGCGACCTCGTGGCCACCATCATCCACAGCGCCGAGCAGGTCGCCGCCGCCGTGCAGGATACGCAGAACACCTCGCGGCAACTGGCCAAGGCGTCCGAGCACCAGGCTGACCAGATCAGCGAGGCGTCCGTGGCGGTGGGCGACATGGTCGAGTCGATCGACCGGGTTTCGGCCCATGCCTATGAGTCGGCCAAGGTCGCCGAGCGCTCGGTGGCCATCGCCAACAAGGGCAACGAGGTGGTGCACAACACCATCCATGGCATGGACAACATCCGCGAGCAGATCCAGGACACCGCCAAACGGATCAAGCGCCTGGGTGAGTCTTCCCAGGAAATCGGCGACATCGTCAGCCTGATCGACGACATTGCCGACCAGACCAACATCCTCGCCCTCAACGCGGCGATCCAGGCGTCGCTGGCTGGCGAGGCCGGGCGCGGCTTCGCGGTGGTGGCCGACGAGGTGCAGCGCCTGGCCGAGCGGTCGTCGTCTGCCACCCGGCAGATCGAAGCGCTGGTGCGCACCATCCAGGCCGACACCAACGAGGCCGTCATCTCCATGGAGCAGACCACCGCCGAGGTGGTGCGTGGCGCGCGCCTGGCTCAGGATGCCGGGGTCGCCCTGGCGGAGATCGAGGGCGTGTCGCAGAACCTGGCCGAATTGATCCACAGCATTTCCGACGCCGCGCAGTTGCAGACTTCTTCCGCCGGGCAGATTTCCCACACCATGGCGGTGATCCAACAGATCACCGCGCAGACCTCCGCAGGCTCCGGCGCCACCGCCGACAGCATCCGCCATCTGGCGAAGATGGCCAGCGAGATGCGCCGCTCGGTCTCCGGCTTTACGTTGCCAGCTTCGTCCGCACGGCGCTGAGGATCCCAGATGGCCATCACCGCAGTGAGTCCCGAGCGCCACGACACGGTCGCCCTGGCTTGGACCAAGGGCGCCATCCTCGATTGCCTGGCCCAGGCGCGCCAGGCCCTGGAACGCTTCACCGGCGAGCCGGACGACCCCAGCCTGCTGGAATTCTTCGTCGACAACCTGCATCAGGTGCATGGCTGCCTGCGCATGCTCGAACTGCGTGGCGCGGCGCGCCTTGCCGAGGAGCTGGAGCTGCTCGGGCGGGCCATGGCCGATGGGCAGGTCTCGCCGCGCGGCGACTGCCTTGGCGCGCTTTTTCGTGGCCTGGAACAATTGCCGCCTTACCTCGAGCGTTTGCGCGGCGCTCGTCACGACCTGCCACTGGTAGTGCTGCCGCTACTCAACCAACTGCGTAGCTGCCGGGGCGTTGAAGCGTTGGCCCAGGGCAGCCTGATGGGCGAGGCGGCGCAGCGTCTGGCAGGTGCGGCGGATTTGGCCAACCTCGACCTGTCGCTGGGTAATTGGCGCGAGCAGTTGCAGGCGGGCCAGGGGCGCGATGCCTTGCGTTCGGTGGTGATGGCCCTGTGCGACGACCTGGTGCGTATCAAGGAACGGCTCGACCACTTCGTGCGTGGCGACCGCCAGCAAGGCGAGCAGCTCGATGTGCTGGTGGCGCCATTGCGCCATGTTGCCGACACTTTGGCAGTGCTGGGTTTCCAGCAGCCGCGCCGGGTCATCATCGACCAGGTCCTGGCGTTGCAGGCGCTGGCCCAGGGCGAGCGCGCGGCGGATGACGCGGTGCTGATGGATATCGCCGGTGCCTTGCTGTACGTCGAGGCGACCCTCAACGGCATGGTCGGCCCGCTGGAAGACAGCCAACCCGGCAGCCTGCCTGGCAGCGACCTGGTCGACATCCGCCAGGTCGTGCTCAACGAGTCGCTGTCGGTACTGCAGCAGGCCAAGGACCTGATCGGCGACTGCCTGGAATCAGGCTGGCCACGCCAGCGCCTGCAACCCTTGCCGGGCTTGCTGCATCAGCTGCGTGGCGCCTTGGCGATGCTGATGCTGCCGGCCGCGGCCGAAGTGTTCGGCGCTTGCGCCAGCTACGTGCAGGGTTGGCTGTCGCACCTGGAAGACGAGCCCCCAGCGGATGAACTGGAACACCTGGCCGACGCCTTGAGCGCGGCAGAGTGCTATTTGCAGTGGCGGGTCGCCGACCCGCTGGTCGAGGCCCAGACGTTTCTCGAACAGGCCTTCGCCAGCCTGTCGGCACTGGGTGTGGAGTGTTGTCGGGCCAAGCCCGACGATCACCACGCGCAGGACGGTATCGACGATGAACTGCGCCAGGTGTACCTCGAAGAGGCGGGCGAGTTGTTGCCGGAAATCGAACGCCATTGGCTGCGCTGGCGCGCCGACAATACGCTGCGCGAGGCTTTGGTCGAGGTGCGCCGCGCACTGCACACGCTCAAGGGCGGTGGCCGGGTAGTCCAGGCCCTTGGCGTGGCTGAGCTGGCCTGGGGCGCCGAGCACCTGCTCAACCGCGTGCTGGAAGGGCGGGTGGTGCTGTCTGGCGAGGCCCAGGTGGCCTTGCAGCAGGTGTTCGTGCACCTGCCCGACCTGCTCGCCGATTTCGCCGCTGGGCAGTCGCTGCGGCTGGCCCAGCTGGAGCCCTTGGCCGGCCACCTGCACGCCCTGGCGATGAACGACACGCCGGTGGCCAGCGAGGCTGGCGGCCTCGACCCACAGCTGCTGGAAATTTTCCGCAACGAGGCCCAGGGCCATCTGGCCAGCCTGGATGCCTTCCTGGGTCAGGCCGATGGCCAGGACACCCCGGTCAACGACCGCCTGCAGCGCGCCTTGCATACCCTCAAGGGCAGCGCCGCGATGGCGGGGGTGATGCCGATTGCCGAGCTGGCCACGGCCCTGGACCGCCTGGTGCGCGAGTACAAGGCGCATCAGTTGGCGTTGCAGGTCGCCGACATCGAATGGCTGGAGGCCGCCCGCTCGTTGTTCCGCCTCGGCCTGGCCCAGCTCGACAGCACGCCGCTGGCGCCGATTCCAGGCGCTGCGGCGTTGATCGAACAGGTCGGCGAGGCGGTCGATGCGCGCCTGGCGGTGCTGCACGACGACGCGCAGCACCCTCGTCGTCCCCGGCGCGACCCGCAACTGATCGCGCGTTTCCTGGAGCAGGCCATGGATATCCTGCTGGACGCCGAGTCGTTGCTGTCGCGCTGGCAGGAGCACCCTCGCGAGCGACACGAACTGGACGCCTTGCTCGATGAGCTGACTACCCTGGGCCACAGCGCGCACCTGGCCGAGCTATGGCAGGTGGATGAAATCTGCGAGGCATTGCTCGACCTGTATGGCGCCGTCGAGGAGGGCAGCCTGGTGGCCGATGGGCGCTTCTTCGTTCAGGCCCGGCAGGCCCATGAAGCGTTGCTGGACATGCTCGATGAGATCGCCGCCGGGCAGGAGGTGACGCCGCGCCCGGACTGCCTGGATGGCCTGCGTGCGCTGCTGCACACGGCACTGGCGCCCTCGGCCATGGGCCGGGTGGGCGCCGATGGCGTGGTGCCGCTGGGCTTGCCGGAGCCTGCGCTGGTTCAACTGTTCCTCGTCGAGGCGAGTGACACCCTCGCCAGCGCCGACCAGGCGCTGGCGCACTGGGCGAACGACCCCGACAGTGCCTCTGCGCTGTCGACCCTGCAACACGACCTGCAAACCCTGCATGGCGGTGCGCAGTTGGCGGCGCTGGGTGCGTTGGAGGTGCTGGCCCAGGAGCTCGCGTTGCTCTACGAGGCGCTGGTGGACCGACGCCTGAGCGCCATCGCCGTGCCGCTGGGCTTGCTGCGGCGTAGCCATGCGACCCTGGGGGGCATGCTCGATCAGGTGCGCCAGGGCCGGGTGCCTCTGTCGGATGCGGCCTTGCTGGGTGAGCTGCGCGACCTGCGCCACGCACCGCCATCGGTTGCAAGCGTGCAGGTGCTGGAGGTCGATGGCGAGGCCCCGGCCGATTCCGAGCTGCTGGAGGTCTTCCTCGAGGAAAGTTCGGATATCGTCGAAAGCGCAGGCGCCGCCCTGGCGCGCTGGCAGGCCGACCCACGCAGCGGCGTCGAGGTGGAGAACCTGCTGCGTGACCTGCATACCCTCAAGGGCGGCGCGCGCATGGTCGAGATCGCCGCCATCGGCGACCTGGCCCACGAACTGGAATTCCTCTACGAGCTGCTGGCCGCCGGACGCCTGCCGCCGAGCCCGGCGCTGTTCAGCCTGCTGCAGAATTGCCATGACCGCCTGGCGCACATGCTCGATGCGGCGCGCCTGGGTCAGCCGCTGCACGCGGCCACGGCGCTGATCGACTACATCCGCAACTTCTCCAGCGCCGCCCTTACCGACAGCGCCGCGGGCCAGGTACCTGCCGAGACCGCCCCCGCCGAGGCGCCGACGGCCACCCCCGAGCGGGCGCCGGGGGATATGGTCAAGGTCGATGCCGAGCTGCTCGACGACCTGGGCAACCTGGCCAGCGAACACGCGATCATCCGTGGGCGCATCGAACAGCAGGTGAACGACGCGCAGTTCGCCCTCAACGAGATGGAAACCACCCTGGAGCGCATGCGTGACCAGTTGCTGCGCCTGGACAACGAGACCCAGGGTCGCCTGGCCAGCCGCTGGCAGGCCGAAGGCGATGTGTACGAAGACTTCGACCCCCTGGAGATGGACCGCCATTCGCTGCTGCAACAGTTGTCGCGGGCGCTGTTCGAGTCGGCCTCGGACTTGCTCGACCTCAAGGAAACCCTCGCCCAGCGTGCCCAGGAGGCGCAAAGCCTGTTGCAGCAGCAGGCGCGGGTGAACAGCCAGTTGCAGGAAGGCCTGACCGCGACCCTGATGGTGCCCTTCGAGCGCCTGGTGCCGCGCTTGCAGCGGGTGGTGCGGCAGGTGGCCAGTGAGCTGGGCAAGCAGGTGGAGCTGGTGGTCGGCAACGCCGAGGGCGAGCTGGACCGCAGCGTGCTGGAACGTATGGTCGCGCCGCTGGAGCACATGCTGCGCAATGCCGTCGACCATGGCCTTGAGAGCCGCGAGGCGCGCCTGGCCGCCGGCAAGCCGGAGCACGGCACCATCCACCTGAACCTGCTGCACGAAGGGGCCGACATCGTCATCGAAATGAGCGACGATGGCGCGGGCGTGCCGTTGGAGGCGGTGCGCGATAAAGCCATCAAGCGCGGGCTGCTGGCGCCCCAGGCGCAGTTGAGTGACCACGAGATCTTGCAGTTCATCCTGCGGCCGGGGTTCTCCACCGCCGAGAAGATCACCCAGATCTCCGGGCGCGGCCTGGGCATGGATGTGGTGCACGAGGAGGTCAAGCAGCTTGGCGGGGCGATGAGTATCGAGTCCAGCCCGGGCAAGGGCGCGCGCTTCCAGATTCGCCTGCCGTTCACGGTGTCGCTGAACCGGGCGTTGATGGTGCACCTGGGCGATGAGCAGTACGCCATCCCGCTCAATACCGTCGAAGGCATCGTGCGGGTGCCCCCCGCCGAGCTCGAGGCCTGCTACCAGCTGGACCCGCCGCGCTACCGCTATGCCGGCCACGAATACGACCTGCGCTACCTCGGCGAGCTGTTGCAGGATGTCACCCGGCCCATCCTGCTGGGCCAGACCGTGCCCTTGCCGGTGCTGCTGGTGCATGCCCAGGAGCAATCGTTCGCCATCCAGGTCGATGGCCTGTCGCCGAGCCGGGAAATCGTGGTCAAGAGCCTGGGCCCACAGTTCGCGGCGGTGCCGGGGCTGTCGGGGGCGACCTTGCTGGGCGATGGCCGTGTGGTGCTGATTCTCGACCTGCTTGGCCAATTGCGTGGCCAGCAGCGCCGCCTGGCGCGGCTGCCCAGCGGGCTGGATACGCAGCGGCCGCTGCTCGGCCCGGCACCGCGGCGTGCGTTGCTGGTGATGGTGGTGGACGATTCGGTGACAGTGCGCAAGGTGACCAGCCGCCTGCTGGAGCGCCATGGCATGAGCGTGCTGACCGCCAAGGACGGAGTCGATGCCATGGCCTTGCTCGAAGAGCACCGCCCCGACGTGCTGCTGCTGGACATCGAGATGCCGCGCATGGATGGTTTCGAGGTGGCCACGCGGATTCGCCGCGACCCACGCTTGCGCGACCTGCCGATCATCATGATCACCTCGCGCAGCGGCCAGAAGCACCGCGACCGGGCCATGGCCATCGGAGTCAACGAATACCTGGGCAAGCCTTACCAGGAGTCGCTGTTGTTGCAGAGCATCGCCCATTGGAGCCAGCCACATGCTTGAACATATCGCCGGCCAGCGCAGCAGCCTGACCGGGCTGCTGCTGCCCTTGGGCGACCGCACCCTGGTGCTGCCCAACGTGGCGGTGGCCGAGCTCATGGGGGAGCGGCGGTTCGTCTGCGAAACCTTCGAGCCTTCGTGGCACATGGGCTGGATCGACTGGCGCCAGCAGCGCCTGCCGCTGATCGGCTTCGAGGCCGCCTGCGGAGGGGAAACGCCCTGCGGCGAGCGTGCGCGGGTGGTGGTGCTCAATGCCCTGGGCGACACCGGCTTGCGTTACCTGGCGGTGTTGCTGCAGGGCATTCCGCGCTCGTGCAAGCTCGATAGCCAGCTCAACTACGTGGATGTACCGCTGGGCTCGATGGAGCTGGCGGCGGTGCAGGTGGGCGAGCAGGTGGCGCGGGTGCCCGACCTTGCGGCGCTGGAGCGCTTGGTGCGTGACGCGGATCTGCAACCGGTTGCCGGGTAGGATGTTGCCCTGGCTGACTTCGTCGCGGGCAAGCCCGCTGCTACAGAGTTCGCCACCAACACTGCAGGAGCGGGCTTGTCCGCGAAGAAGGCACCGCCGCCGCAACCTTGGAACCCACTACCCCTCAAGAGGTCCATCTTTGCATGTACTACGGTGAACGCTTCAACGCCTGGACCCACCTGGTGGGCGCGGTACTGGCCTGTATCGGCGCGGTCTGGCTGATCGTCGTCGCAGGCCTGAAAGGCGACCCCTGGAAGATCGTCAGCTTCTCCATCTACGGCTTCACCCTGCTGCTGCTCTACAGCATCTCGACCCTCTACCACAGCACCCGTGGTCGGGCGAAGGTGATCATGCGCAAGCTCGATCACCTGTCCATCTACCTGCTGATTGCTGGCAGCTACACGCCGTTCTGCCTGGTGAGCCTGCGTGGGCCGTGGGGCTGGAGCTTGTTCGGGGTGGTCTGGGGGCTGGCGCTGGTAGGCATGCTGCAAGAGATAAAACCGCGCTCGGAGGCGCGGATCTTATCGATCGTCATCTACGCGGTGATGGGCTGGATCGTGCTGGTGGCAGTCAAGCCCCTGCTGCACAGCCTCGGTAGCGCAGGCTTCGCCTGGCTGGCGGCGGGCGGGGTGTTCTACACCGTCGGCATCATCTTCTTCGCCTTCGACAGCCGCTTCCGTCACTGGCACGGCATCTGGCACCTGTTCGTCATCGCCGGCAGCCTGATGCACTTCGTGGCGGTGTCCTTCTTCGTGCTCTAGAAATCACCCCATAGCTGTTGCGCCACGCTCAGCGCGACGACGGGCGCGGTTTCGGTGCGCAGCACCCGTGGGCCCAGGCGTGCTGCGTCAAAGCCGCTGGCCTTGGCCTGGTCCACTTCCGCATCGCTCAAGCCGCCCTCGGGGCCGATCAGGAAGGCCAGGCGCGCCGGCTTGGCGTGGCGGGTCAGTGGCTCGGCTACCGGATGCAGCACCAGCTTGAGGTCGGCATCGCTGCTCTTGAGCCATTCGGCCAGGGTGACTGGCGGGTGGATCACCGGCACGCTCGAGCGGCCGCACTGTTCGCAAGCGCTGATCGCCACTTGGCGCCAGTGGGCCAGGCGCTTGTCGGCGCGTTCGTCCTTCAGGCGTACTTCGCAGCGTTCGCTGACGATCGGGGTGATTTCGTTCACGCCCAGCTCGGTGGCCTTCTGGATCGCCCAGTCCATGCGCTCGCCGCGGGACAGGCCCTGGCCGAGGTGGATGTGCAGGGGTGACTCGGCCTGGCCGAGCAGGGCCTGGTCGAGGGATACGCGCACGCTCTTCTTGCCGACCTCCAGCAACTGGCCGCGGTACTCCTGGCCGCTGCCGTCGAACAGCTGCACGGCCTCGCCTGCGCTCATGCGCAGGACGCGGCCGATGTAGTGGGCCTGGGCCTCGGGCAGGTCGTGCTCGCCGAGGGAGAGGGGGGCGTCGATGAAGAAGCGGGACAGGCGCATGGTTCAACTCAGGGCAAAGGGTTGACTTGGGCCTTGTAGGAGCGGGCTTGCCCGCGAACACCTGCGCAGCCGGTGCCATACATCGCAGTGCCTGCTCGCAGACAGGCCCGCTTCTACAAGGGGAGGCGTAACGTTCAGGGCCTAGCCTGGGTCACGGAAATCGGGGTGGAAGTTGGCCGGCACGGCCACGTTGACGCTGTTGCGGGTAGCGATATCGATACCTTCGGTGGCCACCTCGGCCAGGAAGTCGATCTGCTCCGGGGTGATCACGTAGGGCGGCAGGAAGTACACCACGCTGCCCAACGGGCGCAGCAAGGCGCCACGGGTCAGGGCGTGCTCGAAGACTTTCAGGCCGCGGCGCTCCTGCCACGGGTAGGCGACCTTGCCGGCCTTGTCCTGGACCATCTCGATGGCCAGGGCCATGCCGGTCTGGCGCACTTCGGCCACGTGCGGGTGGTCGACCAGGTGCGCGGTGGCGCTGGCCATGCGCGCCGACAGCGCCTTGTTGGCTTCGATCACGTTGTCCTGTTCGAAGATATCCAGCGTCGCCAGGGCCGCGGCACAAGCCAGCGGGTTGCCGGTGTAGCTGTGCGAATGAAGAAAGGCGCGCAAGGTCGGGTAGTCGTCGTAGAAGGCCTGGTAGACGTCATCGGTGGTCAGGCAGGCGGCCAGCGGCAGGTAGCCGCCGGTAAGGGCCTTGGACAGGCACAGGAAGTCCGGGCGGATACCGGCCTGCTCACAGGCGAACAGGGTGCCGGTACGGCCGAAGCCTACGGCGATTTCGTCATGGATCAGGTGCACGTTGTAGCGGTCGCAGGCCTCGCGCAGCAGCCTGAGGTACACCGGGTGGTACATGCGCATGCCGCCAGCACCCTGGATCAGCGGCTCGACGATCACGGCGGCAATGCTCGCGTGGTGTTCGGCCAGGGTCTGCTCCATGGCGGCGAACAGGTTGCGCGAGTGCTCTTCCCAGCCCATGCCTTCGGGGCGCAGATAGCAATCCGGGCTGGGCACCTTGAGGGTGTCGAGCAGCAGCGCCTTGTAGGTCTCGGTGAACAGCGGCACGTCGCCCACCGACATCGCCGCTATGGTTTCGCCGTGATAGCTGTTGGTCAGGGTGACGAAGCGCTTCTTCTGCGGCTGGCCCTTGTTCTGCCAGTAGTGAAAGCTCATCTTCAGCGCCACTTCGATGCATGACGAGCCGTTGTCGGCGTAGAACACCCGGTCGAGCCCGGCGGGCGTCATGGCCACCAGGCGCTCGGACAGCTCGATGACCGGCTGGTGACTGAAGCCTGCGAGGATCACATGTTCGAGCTGGTCGACCTGGTCCTTGATGCGCTGGTTGATACGTGGGTTGGCGTGGCCGAACACGTTGACCCACCAGGAGCTGACGGCATCCAGGTAGCGCCTGCCCTCGAAGTCTTCCAGCCACACACCCTCGCCGCGCTTGATCGGAATCAGCGGCAGTTGCTCGTGGTCTTTCATCTGCGTGCAGGGGTGCCAGAGGACCTTGAGGTCGCGCTGCATCCACTGTTGATTGAGGCCCATGGGCAACTTCTCCTGGAGGGTGTGGCAGGTAGGACGGCACAAGCCTAAGCAAAGCCACTTCTGGGGACAACCTTCCCCTCTCTTGTCTGCCCGCGCAAACGCCAAAACTCCAGTCCGGCGAGGCACTTGATGGCGCTGAGCTGGCAGCCCCTGGCGACCTGACGTATTCTTAACGCATCTTCCCTGGGGTATTTCTTCCCCCTTTACTTCCCTTTTCCGGAGTCTGCCGACATGGCTGCTGCTTGGGTGCGCCTGTGCGCGTTGGTATTGATTGGTGTGTCCAGCGGCGCCGCGCTCGCCAAGGACAAGACCCCCACGGCAATCGTGGTCGGCGGTGGAATGGCGGGCCTTACGGCTGCCTATGAGCTACAGGCCAAGGGCTGGCAGGTGACCTTGCTGGAAGCCAAGGCGGGCATGGGCGGGCGCTCGGGCCTTGCCACCAGCGAGTGGATCGGCAACAGCAAGACCCAGCCGGTGCTCACCCAGTATCTGGAGCGTTTCAAGCTCGAGACACTGCCCGCGCCCGAGTTCGTTCGCACCCCCGGCTACCTGATCGATGGCGAGTATTTCAGCGCCACCGACCTTGCCACCAAGCAGCCGGCCACCGCCGAGGCGATCAAGCGCTACGAGAAGACCCTGGACGACCTTGCCCGCTCTATCGACGACCCGCTGAACCCGGCTGCCAACAGCACGCTGTTCGCCCTCGACCAGATCAACGTTTCCACCTGGCTCGACAAACTGCAACTGCCGGCCACCGCTCGGCAATTGGTCAACCAGCAGATCCGCAGCCGCTACGACGAGCCTTCGCGCCTGTCGTTGCTGTATTTCGCCCAGCAGAGTCGCGTATACCGAGGTGTCGGCGACCGCGACCTGCGCGCTGCGCGCCTGCCCGGCGGTAGCCCGGTGCTGGCCCAGGCCTTCGTCAAGCAGCTCAAGACCATCAAGACCAGCTCGCCGGTGTCGGCCATCGTGCAGGACAAGGATGGCGTCACGGTCAAGGTCGGTGCCGTCGGCTACACCGCTGACTACCTGGTACTGGCCGTACCGCTGCGGGCCTTGGCCAAGATCCAGATCACCCCGGGCCTGGACCCGAAACACCTGGCGGCGCTCAAGGGCACCAACTACGGCTGGCGCGACCAACTCATGCTGAAGTTCAAGACCCCGGTATGGGAGAGTCGCGCGCGGATGTCCGGCGAAATCTTCAGTAACACCGGGTTGGGCATGCTGTGGATCGAGCCGGCGCTCAAGGGCGGGGCCAACGTGGTGGTCAACCTGTCTGGCGACAATGCGCGGCTGTTGCAGGCATTCGGCGACAAGCAGATGGTCGACCAGGTGTTGATCCGTCTGCATGCCTTCTACCCACAGGCGCGTGGCGCGTTCACCGGCTATGAGGTGCGCCGCTACAGTACCGACGCCGGTATGGGCGGCGCCTACCTGGCCTATGGCCCGGGGCAGATCAGCAAGTACTGGCGCCTGTGGGAGCGCCCGGTGCAACGTATCGCCTTTGCGGGTGAACACACCGATGCACTGTACCCCGGCACCCTGGAAGGTGCCCTGCGCAGCGGCCAGCGGGCGGCAAGCCAGGTGCAGGACCTGGCGGCCGGCAAGTCGTTCGAACCGGCCAAGGCGGCACCTGTCGCGGCGGCGGCTGCCGGTGCTGCGGCGGCGGGCGCGGTAGCGGCAAAGGACAAGGGCGGGTTCTTCTCCAACATGTTCGGCGGCTCGTCCGACAAGGCCCCAGCCAAGGCGGAGCCGGTGAAGGAGGAGGCGACCAGGCAGGACGACAAGCCAGGTTTCTTCTCGCGCATGTTCGGCGCTGAAGACAATGACGCAGCCAAGGCAGCCGAGCCGGTAGCCAAGACAGAAGCACCGGCACCTGCCGCACCGGCGCCAGCGCCGGCGGTCAAGCAAGAACCAGTCAAGGCAACGCCCGCGAAGGCCGAGACGACCAAGCCAGCCGCAACGCACACGTCGGCGCCGGTCAAGAAGAGCGAGCCGGCCAAGAAACCGGCTAGCAACAACACCCAGGCGAAATCGGGTTAAGGCCTGCGTCTGCCTTTTCGCGGGTAAACCCGTTCCTACTGGTACTGCACAGCCTTTGGGTTCAGTGGAGCACCGGTGGGAGCGGGCTCGCCCGCGAAGCGGGTGCCACACCCTTCAGGCCTTGCCTGGCAAAGGCTTCCCTCTTGTCTATCTTAATGTTTTCTTAATTGCGCTTACGCATACTAAGCTATCGTTTTTTCCGATAATAAGAAGCGGCTTTTTAAGCTTTTATTCGATATTTTAAGCGTTAGTCTCTAGCTCAGCTTTCACGGGGAATTAGGCCACCATGCAATTGCGCAACTCAGCTTCACGCTACGGCTTGATCAGCATGGCCCTACACTGGGGCGTGGCCTTGGCGGTCTTCGGGCTTTTCGCCCTGGGCCTGTGGATGGTCGGCCTCGACTACTACGACCCCTGGCGCAAGTCCGGCCCAGACTTGCACAAGAGCATCGGCCTGGTGCTGATGGGGGTGATGATACTGCGGCTGGTCTGGCGTTTCGTCAGCCCACCACCGCCAGTACCGGCCAACCATGGCGCGCTAACGCGCCTGGCGGCCAAGCTCGGGCACCTGGCGCTTTACCTGGGTCTGTTCGCAGTGATGATCGCCGGTTACCTGATTTCCACCGCCGATGGCGCGGGTATCCCGGTGTTCGGCCTGTTCGAGGTGCCGGCAGTGCTCAGCAACCTGCCCGACCAGGCGGATATCGCCGGGGAGATCCACTTCTACCTGGCGTGGGGGCTGGTGATTTTCGCAGGCCTCCATGCCCTGGCAGCACTCAAGCACCATTTCATCGACCGTGACGCGACCCTCATTCGTATGCTGGGCCGCAAAGCTTGACTCTCAACCTCAATCGCAACGGAAGGAAGTAACGATGTTGAAAAAGACTTTTGCCGCTCTGGCGCTCGGTACCGCACTGTTCAGCGCCGGCCAGGCCATGGCCGCCGACTACAAGATCGACAAGGAAGGCCAGCATGCCTTCGTCGACTGGAAGATCAGCCACCTGGGCTACAGCTTCATCCACGGTACCTTCAAGGATTTCGACGGCAGCTTCACCTGGGACAGCGCCAAGCCTGAAGCCAGCAAAATCAACGTCGACCTGAAAACCGCAAGCCTGTGGTCGAACCACGCCGAGCGCGACAAGCACATCGCCAGCGCCGACTTCCTGGACGTGAAGAAGTACCCGGACGCCAAGTTCGTTTCCACCAGCGTCAAGTCCACCGGTGACAAGACTGCCGACGTGACGGGCGACCTGACCCTGCACGGCGTGACCAAGCCGGTTACCTTCAAGGCGGTGTTCAACGGCGAAGGCAAGGACCCATGGGGCGGTGAGCGCGCGGGCTTCAACGCCAAGACCACGCTGAACCTGAGTGACTTCGGCATCAAGGGCCCAGGCCCGACTTCCCAGACCCTGGACCTGGACATCACCCTCGAAGGCATCAAGCAGAAGTAATCTGGTTGGGCTGCTACTCGGCCCTTCGCGGGCTTGCCCGCGAAGGAGCCGGTAGCGCTCCGGCTTCCAGGAGGCAAACGAAAACGCCGCCCAATCGGGCGGCGTTTTCGTTGTTGCAGGCCTTACGAACCTTTGCGGGTCAGCAGGGCCGGCCGCTCACCGCGCGGGCGGCTCGGCAGGTCGTCCAGTTGCTCGGGTGTCGGGTAACGGTCGAGCTTGGATTCCTTGCGAATGATCACCGGTTGGGGCTGCGAGTCGCGCGTGTTGCGCACTGCCGGCTCCTGGCGGGCGTTGTCGTCACGGCCATTGGCGCGACCGCGGCCTGCGCTGTTGCCTTCGCGACGACCACCGCCATTGTTGCTGGCGCCCTTGCGCGCACGCTTCTCGCCGGAGCCCTGACGCTGGCCACCGCCGTTGCTACGACCTTGACCACCGCCATTGCGCTGGCCTTGGCCCTGACCTTGCGCCTGGCCCTGGCCGCCATTGCCACCTGGGCGACGGTTGCGACCCTGGCCCTTGGCGTTCTGGTAGGGGCTCACGTAGTCGGCGCGGTTGCCGAAGTTGTCCACATCGTCGTCCAGGAACTCTTCCGGGTCGCGATCGGCAGCGGGCTTGGGAGGAATGCTTTGACCCTGGGCGGCCTGCTGCTGGCGTGGCTTGCGCTCACGCTGCTTGTTGGGCTGCTTCTGCTTCTGTTGCGGCTTATCGGCCTTCTCGCCGTCGTTGGGCTTGTCGCCAGCCTGCTGCTTGGCCTTGCCTTTGTCCTTGCCCTTGTCCTTGCGACCGCCACTGCCTTCCTTGCCTTCACCGCGTGCCTGCTGGTTACGGCCGCCACGGCCGTTGTTCTGCTGGCGTTCACGTACTTCAGGCTTCTCGGCTTCCACCTGCGAGGCATCGAAGCCCATCAGGTCACCATCCGGGATCTTCTGGCGGGTAACACGCTCGATGCTCTTGAGCAGCTTTTCTTCATCCGGGGCCACCAGCGAGATGGCCTCGCCCGAGCGGCCGGCACGGCCTGTACGGCCAATGCGGTGAACGTAGTCTTCCTCGACGTTGGGCAGCTCGAAGTTGACCACGTGGGGCAACTGGTCGATGTCCAGGCCGCGGGCGGCGATGTCGGTGGCGACCAGTACGCGCACGCTGTTAGCCTTGAAGTCGGCCAGAGCCTTGGTGCGGGCGTTCTGGCTCTTGTTGCCGTGGATCGCCGCCGCGGTCAGGCCGTGCTTTTCGAGGTACTCGGCCAGGCGGTTGGCGCCGTGCTTGGTGCGAGTGAACACCAGTACCTGTTCCCAGGCGCCCAGGGTGATCAGGTGCGCCAGCAGGGCACGCTTGTGGCTGGCGGCCAGACGGTACACGCGCTGCTCGATACGCTCGACGGTAGTGTTCGGCGGCGTCACCTCGATGCGTTCGGGGTTGTGCAGCAGCTTGTCGGCGAGGTCGGTGATGTCCTTGGAGAAGGTCGCCGAGAACAGCAGGTTCTGGCGCTTGGCCGGCAGCCGCGAAAGAACCTTCTTCACATCGTGGATGAAGCCCATGTCGAGCATGCGGTCGGCTTCGTCCAGTACCAGGATTTCCACCTTGGACAGATCGACGCTGCCTTGGCCGGCGAGGTCCAGCAGACGGCCCGGGCAGGCCACCAGCACATCGACGCCCTTGGCCATGGCCTGGATCTGCGGGTTCATGCCGACACCGCCGAAGATGCAGGCGCTGACGAAGTGCAGGTCACGGGCATAGACCTTGAAGCTGTCGTGCACCTGGGCCGCCAGCTCGCGGGTCGGGGTCAGCACCAGGACACGCGGTTGGCGCGGGCCGTGGCGCTGGGACTTGTCAGGGTGGCCGCCCGGGAACAGGCGCTCGAGGATCGGCAGGGCGAAACCGCCGGTCTTGCCAGTACCTGTCTGGGCGGCGACCATCAGGTCGCGGCCTTGCAACACGGCGGGAATGGCCCGCTGTTGCACCGGGGTAGGCTGGGTATAGCCCGCTGCCTCGATAGCGCGGACAAGTGCCTCGGAGAGACCGAGGGAAGCAAAGGACATGGGCGATCCTGTTCTCGTGGGGGCTGGGCCCTGTGGGATGTTCTGCCTGGCGCGACGGGCATCGGAGGGATGCGATCGCGTCCGGTCCAGCTGGGCTTACACTGCGCATCCGGGAGGCGGCGGGCGGGCACCTGAGGGTGCGTCGCTGCTGATCGAGATGCCTGTTGCGAGGCCGAGCGTCCGGGCGTGAGCCGGGCGGGAAGGCCCGAGTATAACAGAGCTAATGCACTCTGCTGCGATCCTGCTGCTCAACGGCGGTAGGAAATTCGCCAATGCCGTTTTCGTAACGCGCCATGATCGCGGCGAATGCCGGCTCTTTCTTGAATTGTCGCAGGGCTCCGGAGAACGCGACGGCCAGCTGTGCGCGGCCCGGCTTGCGTGCCAAGCCCAGGTATTGCGGCTGGCGGTCGATGACCAGCGGCACTTCCTCGACCTTGTCCGCCAGCCCCAACTGCCGGCTCAGGTAGCGCCCGACACGGCGGTCGGTGACCAGCACATCGACCCGGCCAAGCAGCAGCTTGCCGAAATTGGCTTCATGAGTGGGCGCGGCCTCCCGGCGAAACAGCGGGGAGTCATTGAAACGCTTGCCGTAGAAGTAGCCAGGCGAGGTGCCGACGGTGAGACCTTCGAGGTCTTCCAGCCGGGTGATGGCGTGGGGGCGGGCGGTGGCCTGGAACAGCACGAACTCCACCGTGGACATGGGCTCGTTCGGGAAGACCATGTACGGCTTGCGGGTGTCGATGTCGAAGATGTCCATCACACCATCGGCCAGGCCCTGCTCGACCATCGCCAGGCAGCGTTTCCACGGCATGAACTCCCAGTCCACTTCCACCCCTAGGCGGCGGAACACTTCGGTGGTGACTTCATAGTCGATACCGGCGGGACGGCCATTGTCCTGGTAGAGGTAGGGCGCCCAGTCGTCGCTCACCAGGCGCAAGCGTTCGGCCTGGGCCAATGGGCTCAGGCACACGAGCAACAGCAGGCAGAGGCGACGGATGAAGGTGGGCATGGCGCGAGGGTACGCCGTCTTCAAGATGATGGCCAGTGGCCGGTTCTGTGCGTCGAAGCGGGTTGGCAGGCGAGGGCGGGCCCTCGCCGCACGGGTTCAGCGGGGAAGCTTCAGGTTGTTCCAGATCGCCAGGCTCGGCTCGGCCTGGTTCAGGGTATAGAAGTGCAGGCCTGGCGCGCCGCCTTGCAGCAGGTCGTCGCACATGCGGCTGATCACCTCTTCGCCGAATGCCTGGATGCTGGCGGTGTCGTCGGCATAGGCTTCCAGTTGCTTGCGGATCCAGCGTGGGATCTCGGCGCCGCAGGCGTCGGAGAAGCGCGCCAGCTTGCTGTAGTTGGTGATCGGCATGATGCCGGGCACCACGGGAATGTCCACGCCCAGCTTCTGCACGCGCTCGACGAAGTAGAAGTAGCTGTCGGCGTTGAAGAAGTACTGGGTGATGGCGCTGTCGGCGCCGGCCTTGACCTTGCGCACGAAGTTGGCGATATCGTCCTCGAAATTGCGGGCCTGTGGGTGCATTTCCGGGTACGCAGCGACTTCCAGGTGGAAGTGGTCGCCGCTTTCCTGGCGGATGAACTCGACCAGGTCGTTGGCGTAGCGCAGCTCGCCGCTGGCCATGCCCATGCCGGACGGCAGGTCGCCGCGCAGGGCAACGATACGCTTGATGCCTGCGGCCTTGTATTCGGCGATCAGGCTGCGCAGCTCGTCCTTGGTGTCGCCCACGCACGACAGGTGCGGCGCGGCGGGGACCTTCACTTCGTTTTCCAGTTGCAGCACGGTGTTCAGCGTGCGGTCGCGGGTCGAGCCGCCAGCGCCGTAGGTGCAGGAGAAGAAGTCGGGGTTGTAGGTGGCCAGCTGACGGGCGACGGTCATGAGCTTTTCATGGCCGGCCTCGGTCTTGGTCGGGAAGAACTCGAAGCTGTAGCGGCGTTCTTGGGACATCGTTGGTTCCTCAGCGGTGCGCCTGGGGCGGAGCGCTGCAAGTAAAAGCCAGGGCGGTGTGGGCCGGCCTGGCTTGGACATCGATCAGTCGTGACACCGGGTGGCGCCCGAGCCGCAAGCCCGGGCGCACACCACTTAGTAGCGGTAGCTGTCCGGCTTGAATGGGCCGTCGACGCGAACACCGATGTACTCGGCCTGCTGCGAGGTCAGCTGGGTGACCACGCCGCCGAAGCCGCGGACCATTTCCAGGGCCACTTCTTCGTCGAGCTTCTTGGGCAGTACTTCGACGGTCAGGCGCTCGGTCTTCTTGGCGGCTGGCAGGTCGGCGAACTTCTGCTCGAACAGGAAGATCTGCGCCAGGACCTGGTTGGCGAAGGAGCCGTCCATGATACGGCTTGGGTGGCCGGTGGCGTTGCCCAGGTTCACCAGGCGGCCCTCGGCCAGCAGGATCAGGTAGTCATCGTTGTGCGGGTCGAAGGTGCCGGCGCCGGTGCGGTGGATCTTGTGCACCTGTGGCTTGACCTCTTCCCAGGCCCAGTTCTTGCGCATGAAGGCGGTGTCGATCTCGTTGTCGAAGTGGCCGATGTTGCAGACCACGGCACGCTTCTTCAGGGCCTTGAGCATGTGGGCGTCGCAGACGTTGACGTTACCGGTGGTGGTGACGATCAGGTCGATGCGGCCCAGCAGGTCGGTGTTGATGCCCGCTTCGGTACCGGTGTTGATGCCATCCTTGAACGGCGAAACCACTTCGAAACCGTCCATGCAGGCCTGCATGGCGCAGATCGGGTCGACTTCGGTGATCTTGACGATCATGCCTTCCTGGCGCAGGGACTGGGCCGAGCCCTTGCCCACGTCGCCGTAGCCGATCACCAGGGCCTGCTTGCCCGACAGCAGGTGGTCGGTGCCACGCTTGATGGCGTCGTTCAGGCTGTGACGGCAGCCGTACTTGTTGTCGTTCTTGCTCTTGGTGACCGAGTCGTTGACGTTCACCGCCGGGACTTTCAGGGTGCCGGCCTTGAGCATGTCGAGCAGGCGGTGCACGCCTGTGGTGGTTTCTTCGGTCACGCCGTGGATCTTGTCCAGCATGGCCGGGTATTTCTTGTGCAGGATTTCGGTCAGGTCACCGCCGTCGTCCAGCACCATGTTGGCGTCCCATGGCTGGCCATCCTTGAGGATGGTCTGCTCGATGCACCACTCGTACTCCTGCTCGGTCTCGCCTTTCCAGGCGAAGACCGGGATGCCGGCCGCTGCGATGGCGGCGGCGGCCTGGTCCTGGGTGGAGAAGATGTTGCAGGACGACCAGCGCACTTCGGCGCCCAGGGCGATCAGGGTTTCGATCAGCACGGCGGTCTGGATGGTCATGTGGATGCAGCCGAGGATCTTCGCGCCCTTGAGCGGTTGTTCGGCTTGGTACTTGCGGCGCAGGCCCATCAGTGCCGGCATTTCCGACTCGGCGATGATGATTTCCTTGCGGCCCCAGTCGGCCAGGGAAATGTCCGCGACCTTGAAATCGGCAAAACCTGCGGGCGTGTTTACAGCGCTCATGAGAGCCTCCATTCGTAGTGTGCGAATGGGCGCCGTTGTGCGTTGAGCGTCCGCGTGGCGGACAACGCCCCATCCGAGCCTGACAGGTTGAACCTGCTGCAGCGCCCCTCGGACAGGTGGCGGGATGGCCCCCTCGCCGGGCGACCATGTGAAGCGGCGCAGATTATAGCCGCGCACGTGTGACACACCCAAGACTTTCCGTCGATTAATCGCGACGATAGTCGATGTGCAATGGAGGGCGGCGAGCGGCTCTGCCATCATTACCGCCATCAGCCAAGCCGTTCAGGAGCAGTGATGAACTTCCACACGCGCAAGTGGGTAAAACCCGAAGACCTCAACCCCAACGGCACCCTGTTCGGCGGCAGCCTGCTGCGCTGGATCGACGAGGAGGCGGCGATCTACGCCATCGTCCAGCTGGGCAACCAGCGCGTGGTGACCAAGTACATCTCGGAGATCAACTTCGTCAGCGCCTCGCGCCAGGGCGACATCATCGAGTTGGGCATCACCGCCACCGAATTCGGCCGTACCTCGATCACCCTCAAGTGCGAAGTGCGCAACAAGATTACCCGCAAGGCGATTCTCACCGTGGACAAGATGGTTTTCGTCAACCTCGGCGAGGACGGCCTGCCGGCTCCCCACGGTCGCACCGAGATCAAGTACATCCAGGACCAGTTCCCGGACAGCGCTGTGGAGTAAGCCGCGCACGTGCTGGCCACAGCCCTGGTGCTGGTCGCGGCGCTGCTGCACGCGACCTGGAACACCCTCGTCAAGTTCAGCGGCGAACGCCTGCTGGTGATCGCCAGCATGGACGCCGTCGCTTTGCTTTTCGCCTTGCTGGCGGTGGCGTTCGTCGAGCCGCCGCCGGCTGCCATCTGGCCATGGCTGCTGGCCTCGGCGTCTGCCGAACAGCTTTACCGGATGCTGTTGATTCGAGCTTACCGGGTGGGCGACCTGGGCCTGGTCTATCCTCTGATGCGCGGGCTTTCGCCGCTGGTTGTGCTGGGACTGACCCTGGCGTTCGCCGGTGAAAACCTCAGCCAGCAGCAGGTTATCGGCATCCTCTTGATCCCTTGCGGCATGGCCTGCCTGTTGTGGCAAGGCGGCGGGGGCGAGCGCCTGCCGTGGTCGATGCTGCCGGTAGTGGCGTTGATCGGCCTGTGCATCGGCTGCTACACCTGGTTCGACGGCCAGGCGGTGCGCTTGTGGGGCAAGCCCTGGGACTACCTGGTATGGCTGACCCTGCTCAGCGCCTGGCCGTTTCCGCTATTGGCCAGCGTGGCGCGGCGCGCTCCGTTCGCGTTGTTCTGGCGCACGCAGTGGCGGCTGGGCTTGGCGGTGGGAGTATGCGTGCTGCTGAGCTACGCGCTGGTGCTGTGGGCCATGCACCTGGGGTCGGTGGCAGAAGCGGCGGCCCTGCGAGAGCTGAGTGTGATCCTGGTGGTGCTGCTGGGCATGCGCTATCTCAAAGAACCTTTTGGCGGGCCGAGACTCCTAGCATGCGGGCTGGTCCTGGCAGGCATGCTGGTGATGAAGCTCTGACCCCGATCATTTCCAACAGAGAGGAGCCTTGCCCATGACCGTCGCCCTGTGGTGCATCCTGATTGCCCTGGTACTGCCGCCGCTGTGCGCCGGTGTCGCCAAGATGACCAGCGGCCGTTTCCGCCTGGCGGACAACCACGACCCGCGCGCCTTCCTCGATACCCTCTCGGGCTTGCCGCGCCGTGCCCATGCCGCCCAGCAGAATGGCTACGAAGCGTTCCCGGCGTTCGCCGCCGCGGTGTTGGTTGCCGATATCGTCGGTAATGCCGAGCAGGTGACCCAGGATGTGCTGGCAGTGCTGTATATCACCAGTCGCCTGCTCTACATCATCTGCTACCTGGCCGACCTGGCGCTTCTGCGGTCGTTGGCCTGGATCGTCGGCGTCGGGTTGATCGTGGCGTTCTTCGTGGTTTCTGCCTAAGACCGCGTCGCTTTTTTCGCGGGTAAACCCGCTCCCACAGGTACCCCACTGAATTCAAGGGCAGTGGGGTACCTGTGGGAGCGGGTTTACCCGCGAAGGGCGCACCGCTGATCAAAGCACCTTCGGCACCTCAGGCAGCGGCTGGCCCTTGGGCCAGAGCATCCAGATCTGCCCCTGCTGCTTCATGTTCCCCGCCAACTCACCGGCCTCGGCGCCCGTGCCCCAGAACAGGTCTGCCCGCACCTCGCCGGTGATCGCGCCGCCGGTATCCTGCGCGCCGACCGGGCGTACCACCGGCGAGCCGTCAGGACGCGTGGTCGACAGCCACAGCAGGCTGCCCAATGGAATCACCTTGCGGTCGATGGCGACGCTGTAGCCCGCTGTCAGCGGTACGTTGAGCGAGCCGCGCGGCCCTTCGTTGCTGTCCGGGCGGGTACTGAAAAACACGTAGCTGGGGTTGCTGGCCAGCAGTTCCGGGACCCGCTGCGGGTTGGCCTGGGCCCAGGCGTGGATGCTGCCCATGGTCACTTCTTCTTTCGGCAACTGGCCCTGTTCCACCAGCCAGCGGCCAATCGGCCGGTATGGGTGGCCGTTCTGGTCGGCATAGCCCAGGCGCAGTTGGCGGCCGTTCTCCAGCTGGATGCGCCCAGAACCCTGGATTTGCAGGAACTGCACATCCATCGGGTCGGTCAGCCAGGCCAGTACCGGCGCCTTGATGCCATTGGCGTTGATCTGCTCGGCGGTGTCGTAGGGTTTGAGCACCCGGCCTTCCAGGCGTCCGCGCAGGCGCTTGCCCTTGAGTTCAGGGTACACGCTGGCCAGGTCGACCACGATCATGTCCTCGGGGACGCCGTACACCGGTACATGAGCGGCCTCGGTCCGCTCCAGGCTGCCGCGGTAGACCGGCTCGTAGTAGCCGGTGATCAGGCCGCTGGCGCTGTTCTGCGCCGAGCGCAGGCCGTACACCTGCAGGTTGCTTTCCAGGAAGTTGCGTACTTGCTCGGCGCTGGCATTGGTCGTGCCTGCCGCCTCGCATGTCGGACCCCAGACCGGGTCGCGGGTGAGCTTCTCGCAGCCGGTGCGCCAGGCGTAGAAACCGGCCAGCAGGTCTTCGTCGCTGACGCTTGGCAGGTCTTTCCAGGTGGCGGGTACGTACGTGGCAATGGCGTGGGGCTGGGGCTCGGGCTTGGCTCTGTCGCCGCCATCGCAGCCGGCCAGCAGGGCCAGAGCGGGCAGCGCCCAGGCGAGGTGGCGTAGGGCTCGTTTCATGTGCAGTGTCCTGTTACGGTCGAACGTGAATGTTCGACCCTTGTTTCTGTATGGGTATTGGCCTTTGCCTGGGCGGCAGCGATACTGGCGTCCCCTTTGCGCAGGCCTGAGTGACCGAGATGTTCCAGCGATTGACCGTAGTACTGCTTGCCGTTCTTGCCCTGAGCGCCTGCGATGACGTCGACCCGAATTCGCCGCTGGGCCAGCGTAAGGAGATCTTCAAGCAGATGCTCAAAACCAGCGAGGACATGGGCGGCATGCTGCGGGGTCGCCTGCCGTTCGACAGCGGCCGCTTCGCCGACGGCGCGGTGCAGCTCGATGCATTGTCCCGTGAACCTTGGCAGCATTTCCCGCAGGTGCGTGACGAAGCTGACAGCAGCGCACGCGTCGAGGTGTGGGAGCGCCAGGCACGTTTCCATGAGCTGGCCCGGCAGTTGGAAGCGAGCACCGGCGCCCTGCGCGATGTGACCCGCACCCAGCCGCTGGACGCCACGCAACTGAAGGCGCCGATGGACCGGGTGGAAGGGGCGTGCAAGGCGTGTCATAGCGAGTTTCGCAATCACTGATCGCAGCCATCGCCACCCGCTGCGCGAAGCGACGATGGCGTATTCCTAGCGTTCCAGTTCGTCCACTGCAGCTTGCAGTTCCTTCTTCGCCTCGGCGAGCTTTTCCTTACGCTTGTTGATGCGCTCCGGGTCGCCTTTCTTCATGGCTTTGTCCAGGTCCTTGGTGCGTTGGGCCACTTCGTGGCGGGCATCGAGCACCTTCTGTTCGCGTTCCTTGCGCAGGCCAGCATCGGTGCAATGCGCGGTGTTCTCTTGCAGGGCCTTTTCGAGGCCGGCGACCTGGTCGGTATTGTTGTTGTCGCGGGCGACCTTGAGCTGGCTCTCGATGGCGCTGCGCTTGGCGGCGCATCCGCTCAGGCCTGGTTCGGGCTCGGCGGCGTGAACGGGGGTAACGGCCAGGCCCAGGGTGGTCAGCAGGGCTAGCGAGGTGAACAGTTTCATGAAAAGGCCTCCATGTCAGGGCGGGGCAGCCTAAAAAAGTAGGAGAAATCCTGCCTTGCTTCAGATGATTTAGAAACCCTTGGTGACACTTGCTCACAGATAATCAGGGAATCCTGGGGGTTCAGAGGCTCGACGGGCCGTCGCTGGGCATGGTCGAGGGGAACCCTTCGATGCCCCTGTCACCCAATTGCAGTGCCAGGGCCTGGACCTGTGGTGCACGCAGGAAGGCTTCGATCTTTCCTGCCCCGGTTTGACCGATACCTGCAAGCGCCTGCCACTGTTCGGCCTTGCGGTGAGTGAGCGCTGCCCAGTCGGGGCCCAGCCCGAGCCCACGTGGCGTTGGCAAACCCAGGCTCCTGGCCCAATCGGCGAAGGGACGCGAGCGACCTAGCGCAAAACTTGCCGCCAGTTGTCGTGCACGGGCCTGGTCGATGCCTGGCACCTCGTTCAGTTGCTCAGGGGCAAGTGCCAGCCAGTCCCCGAGTCGTGTCACCAGCCCTGCCTCGACCAACCGTTTCCAGGTACCGGGCCCGAGCGTAGGCATGTCGAGCCCCTGCTTGCCGCCCAGCCAGGTAAGCCGGGCGATGAACTGTTCTTCGCACCCAGGCGTGGCTTGCCAGCAGCTGAGCGGGTGGTAGCGCCCGTCAGGCGGCGGCGTGACCGGCGAGCGCTCGACGGCGCGGTGCACCACGCCCAGCACGCGGGGAATGGTCAGGCCGGCGAGGCCGACCGCGACTTGGTCGCCTGGCCGGATGTCGAGGGCCTGCCAGTGTCGCACCGAGCCAAGGCTGACCTGGCTGATACGCCGTCCCTCCAACTGCACCGGGAGCAATTTCACCACGGGCGTGACCCGTCCCGTCCTTCCCACCCGAAAGCGCACTTCACTTACTTCGGCCATGGCCTGGGTGAAGGGGTATTTCCAGGCGGCCAGCCAATAGGGCGCCTTGGCCTGCCAGCGCTCGGCGGGGGGGCGGCTGCTCAGGCGCAGGATCACGCCGTCGCTGGCGAAGGGCAGTGGCGAGCGATACCAATGTTGGCGCCAGTGCAGGGCTTGCGTGGGGTCGGCGATGGCCACGCTGAAGGCCTGGCTGTCGACGAAGCCCAGCTGTGCAAGTTGCGCCAAGCGCTCTGCCTGGTCGGCTGGCCCGTGCGGCCAATCCCAGACGAACAGCCCGATACCTTCACCCTGTTCGCTCGCCAGGCGCGTGCGCGCCATCAGGCCGGCGATGATACCCCGGGCACCCGCATCGCCGGAGTCGGCCTGGATGTGTTGCGGCAAGCGCCAGTAAAGCTCGCCTTGCAGCACCAGGTCGCGCGTTTGCGGGAGCTGCCTGGGGATGCCGCCCAACTGTTCGATGTGGCGACTCCAATCGTGGCCATGGGTGCCATCGCCACGACTAAGCAGCCGGACCAGCTTGCCTTGGTGATAGACCAGCGTGACCGCCACCCCATCGACCTTTGGCTGTATCCAGACACCTTGCTTGCCCTGCATCCAGCGGGCGACTGCGGCCTCATCGGCCAGTTTGGCGACGCCGGTGTGGGGGACCGGGTGAGGGACAGGGCCTTTCGCGCTGTCGAGTGGTGCGTAGGGCTGGCCCAGGCCGAAACAGGCTTGCAGCGTGCGCAGGCGAGTGAGGCTTTGGTCGTAGAGCTCGTCGGCAACCTGCGAAATGCCCTGTCGGTGGTAGTGGTCATCCCATGTCGCCAGGGTGCCTTGCAGTTGCCGGACCTCTTCGCCAGCGCGCTCGACAGGCCAGTCGGGGCAAGTGTGTGCGCCGACCAGCGACGCGTATAGACATGACAGGAGGTACAGACTGGTTCTGGACAGCATGGCCAGCATCCTTGCGTGGCAGGGGGAGCGCACAGCGTAGGTGGGTCCCTTGCGGCATGCCGGGCAAAGGTGTCAGGCGATATGTCACGAAAAAGCCCCTGCCGATCGCTCGGCAGGGGCTTTCCTTTACTGCTGTAGGAAGCTTACAGGCCGGCGGCGTCGCGCAGGGCGGCGGCGCGGTCGGTGCGCTCCCAGGTGAAGGTGGTGAAGGTGTCGTTGCCGACGGTCTTCTGCTGCGGCTCACGGCCGAAGTGGCCGTAGGCAGCGGTCTCCTGGTACATCGGGTGCAGCAGGTCGAGCATCTTGGTGATGGCGTATGGGCGCAGGTCGAAGCATTCGCGCACCAGTTGCACGATCTTCTCGTCGGAAACCTTGCCGGTGCCGAAGGTGTTGATCGAGATGGAGGTCGGCAGGGCCACGCCGATGGCGTAGGACACCTGGATCTCGCAGCGCTCGGCCAGGCCCGCTGCCACGATGTTCTTGGCCACGTAGCGGCCAGCGTAGGCCGCGGAGCGGTCGACCTTGGACGGGTCCTTGCCGGAGAACGCGCCGCCACCGTGGCGGGCCATGCCGCCGTAGGAGTCGACGATGATCTTGCGACCGGTCAGGCCACAGTCGCCCACCGGGCCGCCGATGATGAAGTTGCCGGTCGGGTTGATGTGGAACTGGGTGTCCTTGTGCAGCAGCTCGGCAGGCAGGGTGTGCTTGACGATCAGCTCCATCACCGCTTCCTGCAGGTCTTTGAGCGACACTTCAGGGTTGTGCTGGGTCGACAGCACGACGGCGTCGATGCCGACTACCTTGCCATTTTCATAGCGGCAGGTGACCTGGGACTTGGCATCCGGGCGCAGCCATGGCAGCAGGCCGGACTTGCGCGCCTCGGCCTGGCGCTCGACCAGGCGGTGCGAGAAGCAGATCGGGGCTGGCATCAGCACGTCGGTTTCGTTGCTGGCGTAGCCGAACATCAGGCCCTGGTCGCCAGCGCCCTGGTCTTCCGGCTTGGAGCGGTCGACGCCTTGGGCGATGTCGACCGACTGCTTGCCGATGATGTTCATCACGGCGCAGGTGGCGCCATCGAAGCCGACGTCAGAGCTGTCGTAGCCGATGTCGATGATGACCTTGCGCACCAGGTCCTCGAGGTCGACCCAGGCCGAGGTGGTGACTTCACCGGCGATGATGGCGACACCGGTCTTCACCAGGGTTTCGCAGGCAACGCGGGCATGCTTGTCCTGGGTGATGATTGCATCGAGGACCGCGTCCGAAATCTGGTCGGCGATCTTGTCCGGGTGGCCTTCGGACACGGACTCGGAGGTGAAAAGTGAGTATTCGCTCATTTCGACGGGTTCCTAAATTTACCGATGTTGAGTGTTGCCAGCCGTCCGCTGGAAATGTCGGACTTGAATCTGGAAACCGTTACGTAGGCCCACATAGAGGCTTTCCCCGGAAAGCAGCCCTGCGGCATTGGCCCAACGGGCCAGTTCGTCCTGCTCGAAGCCAAGCCACAGGTCGCCGCAGGCTTCCCGCGCCCACCCCTGGTCATGGCTGCACAGCTCGGTGACCAGCAGGCTGCCGCCTGCCTTCACGCGCTTGGCCAACAGGCGCAGGGCCAAGGCCGGGTCGCTGAAATGGTGCAGCACCATGTTCAGCACAACGCAGTCGGCTTCCACATCCGTTGCACCCAGTGCATCGGCCAACTGCAGGTTTACATTACCCAGGCCCTCGCGCTGGCACACCTGGCGGGCCAGCTCGAGCATGGTCGGGCTGTTGTCCAGGGCCGTGACCTGGGCGAAACGGCGCGCCAGGTCCGGCAGGAAGCCGCCGTCGCCGGGGCCGACCTCCAGCGCGCTGGCGTCGGGTTCGAAGCTCAGGTTGTCGAGCAGCGCCAGCAGGCTTTCGCGGTACTGTGGCAGGCCCGCGATCAGGTCCTGCTGGGCGCGGAAGCGTTCTTCAACGCGCAGGAAGAAGTCCTGGCTGGTGGCGGCGCGGCGCTGCTGCACCTGGGCGATGCGCGATTGCACGTCGCCCGGCAGGGCCAGGCCATCTACTTCCTCGAGCAGCGCCGCGTGCAGGCGACCGCCCAGGCGCAGGCTGTCGGGCAGGGCGCGGCGATAGAAGATCGCGTTGCCTTCGCGGCGAGTCGCCACCAGGTCTGCCTGGGCCAGCACCTTGAGGTGGTGACTCATGCCGGACTGGCCGATATCGAAGATCTGCGCCAGTTCCAGTACGCCGAACGAGTCGCTGGCCAACGCGCGCAGCACATTCAGGCGCAGCGAGTCGCCGCTGGCTTTGCACAAGGCAGCCAGTTCGTCGCTGTTCTGAGGGGGAATGGACTGTGCGTTCAGGGTCATGGGGCGGCAGTCTAGTCAGGCAGCGTTGCCCTCGCAAGGCCAATATCAAAAAGTTTTGATATTGGCGATGAGCTGTAAGGGTGCCGCTCGGCGCTTAAATGTTTGCCCCCGGCCCCCGCTGTGGGCGAAAATGGCCGCCTTTTTTCGTTTCACTACTTATTCAAGCCCCAGGAGATAAGCGATGCCCAGCCGTCGTGAGCGTGCCAACGCCATTCGTGCCCTCAGCATGGATGCCGTGCAAAAAGCCAACAGCGGCCACCCAGGTGCCCCCATGGGTATGGCGGATATCGCCGAGGTGCTTTGGCGCGATTACCTGAAGCACAACCCGAGCAACCCGAAGTTCGCCGATCGTGACCGCTTCGTGCTGTCCAACGGCCACGGCTCGATGCTGATCTACTCGCTGCTGCACCTGACCGGCTACGACCTGTCGATCGACGACCTCAAGGCCTTCCGCCAGTTGCACAGCCGCACCCCCGGCCACCCTGAGTACGGTTACACCGCTGGCGTCGAGACCACCACCGGCCCGCTCGGCCAGGGCATCGCCAACGCCGTGGGCTTCGCCCTGGCCGAAAAGGTCATGGCCGCCCAGTTCAACCGTGAAGGCCACAACATCGTCGACCACAACACCTATGTGTTCCTCGGCGATGGCTGCATGATGGAAGGCATCTCCCACGAAGTCGCCTCGCTGGCCGGCACCCTGGGCCTGAACAAGCTGGTCGCGTTCTACGACGACAACGGTATTTCCATCGACGGTGAAGTGCACGGCTGGTTCACCGACAACACCCCGGCGCGCTTCGAAGCCTACAACTGGCAGGTGATCCGCAACGTCAACGGCCACGACGCCGACGAAATCAAGATGGCGATCGAGACTGCGCGCAAGAGCGACCGCCCGACCCTGATCTGCTGCAAGACCATCATCGGCTTCGGCTCGCCGAACAAGCAGGGCAAGGAAGACTGCCACGGCGCACCGCTGGGCAACGACGAAATCGCCCTGGCCCGCAAGGAACTGAACTGGAACCACGGCCCGTTCGAAATTCCTGCCGACATCTACGCCGAGTGGGACGCAAAGGAAGCGGGTGCCAAGGCCGAGGCCGAGTGGAACCAGCGTTTCGACGCCTACGCCCAGGCCTTCCCTGAGCTGGCTGCCGAATTCAAGCGCCGCACCGCAGGCGAGCTGCCAGCCGACTTCGCCGAGAAGGCCCAGGCCTACATCAACGAAGTGGCCGCCAAGGGCGAGACCATCGCCAGCCGCAAGGCCAGCCAGAACACCCTGAACGCCTTCGGCCCGCTGCTGCCCGAGTTTCTCGGCGGCTCGGCGGACCTCGCCGGCTCCAACCTGACCCTGTGGAAAGGCTGCAAGGGCGTCGATGCCAATGACGCCAGCGGCAACTACGTATTCTACGGTGTGCGCGAGTTCGGCATGACCGCCATCATGAACGGCGTCGCCCTGCACGGTGGCCTGGTGCCCTACGGCGCGACCTTCCTGATGTTCATGGAATACGCCCGCAACGCGGTGCGCATGTCGGCGCTGATGAAGCAGCGCGTGATCCACGTCTACACCCACGACTCCATCGGCCTGGGCGAAGACGGCCCGACCCACCAGCCGATCGAGCAGCTGACCAGCCTGCGCAGCACCCCGAACCTGGACACCTGGCGTCCGGCCGATGCCGTGGAGTCGGCGGTTTCCTGGAAGGCCGCGCTGGAGCGCAAGGACGGCCCTTCGGCGCTGATCTTCTCGCGCCAGAACCTGCAGCACCAGGACCGCAACGCCCAGCAGATCGCCGATATCGCCCGTGGCGGCTACGTGCTCAAAGACTGCGCTGGCGAGCCTGAGCTGATCCTGATCGCCACCGGTTCCGAAGTGGGCCTGGCGGTGCAGGCGTTCGACAAGCTCAGCGAACAGGGCCGCAAGGTCCGCGTGGTGTCGATGCCGAGCACCAGCGTGTTCGATGCCCAGGATGCCGCCTACAAGCAGTCGGTACTGCCGCTGGAAGTGGGGGCACGCATCGCCATCGAAGCTGCCCATGCCGACTTCTGGTACAAGTACGTCGGCCTCGAAGGTCGTGTTATCGGCATGACCACCTATGGTGAGTCCGCCCCGGCTGGCGCGTTGTTCGAGGAGTTCGGCTTCACCCTGGAGAACATCCTGGGCACCGCCGAAGAGCTGCTGGAAGACTGATGTAACCGATCTGCGGGCGGTGTCGCCCTATTCGCGGGCAAGCCCGCTCCTACAGGAACGATGTGGTCCCTGTAGGAGCGGGCTTGCCCGCGAATGCCACACCCCAAGTCTCGCAGGCTGAACACGATCGAACCGTTCCGTGAGCCCCCGAATGCCCCAGCGCCCTTACAAAGTTGCACTCAACGGTTACGGCCGCATTGGTCGTTGTGTCCTGCGCGCACTGGTCGAGCGAGGGGCAAGGGCCGGTTTCGAGATCGTTGCGCTGAACGATCTGGCCGACCAGGCCAGCCTGGAATACCTAACCCGTTTCGACTCCACCCATGGCCGCTTCCCCGGCGAAGTGCGGGTCGACGGTGACTGTCTGCACATCAATGGCGATTGCGTGAAGGTGCTGCGCCAGGAATCGCCCGAAGGCATCGACTGGGCCTCCCTGGACATCGACCTGGTACTGGAGTGCTCCGGCGCCTACAACACCCGCGCCGATGGCCAGCGTTTCCTGGATGCCGGTGCGCCACGGGTGCTGTTCTCGCAGCCGATGGCCAGCGAGGCGGACGTCGACGCCACCGTGGTCTACGGCATCAACCAAGGCTGCCTGACCGGCGCAGAGCTGCTGGTGTCCAACGCTTCCTGCACCACCAACTGCGGCGTGCCGCTGCTGCGCGTGCTGGACCAGGCGTTCGGCATCGAGTACGTGCAGATCACCACCATCCACTCGGCGATGAACGACCAGCCGGTGATCGACGCCTACCACCACGAAGACCTGCGCCGCACCCGCTCGGCGTTCCAATCGGTGATCCCGGTGTCCACCGGGCTTGCCCGGGGTATCGAACGTTTGCTTCCGGAACTTGCCGGGCGAATCCAGGCCAAAGCGGTACGTGTGCCGACCGTCAACGTCTCGTGCCTGGACATCACCTTGCAGACCGCCCGCGACACAAACGCCGCCGAGGTCAACCGGGTGCTGCGCGAGGCCGCGCTGGACGGCCCGCTGAAGGGCCTCTTGGCCTACACCGAGCTGCCCCACGCCAGCTGTGATTTCAACCATGACCCGCATTCGGCGATCGTCGATGCCAGCCAGACCCGCGTCGCCGGCCCACGCCTGGTGAACCTGCTGGCCTGGTTCGACAACGAATGGGGGTTCGCCAACCGTATGCTCGACGTTGCCGAACATTATCTGCACGTCGTCCACCAAACCCGCAGCAAACAGCCCTGAAGGACTGCATTCATGACCGTGTTGAAGATGACCGACCTCGACCTGCAAGGTAAGCGCGTACTGATCCGCGAAGACCTCAACGTCCCTGTGAAGGACGGTGTGGTAGCCAGCGACGCACGTATCCTGGCAGCGCTGCCGACCATCAAGCTGGCCCTGGAAAAGGGTGCGGCGCTGATGGTCTGCTCGCACCTGGGCCGCCCGACCGAGGGCGAATTCTCTGCCGAGAACAGCCTCAAGCCGGTCGCCGACTACCTGAGCAAGGCCTTGGGCCGCGAGGTGCCGCTGGTCGCCGACTACCTGGACGGCGTCGAAGTCAAGGCCGGTGAGGTGGTGCTGTTCGAAAACGTACGCTTCAACAAGGGCGAGAAGAAGAACGCCGACGAGCTTGCGCAGCAATACGCCGCCCTGTGCGACGTATTCGTCATGGACGCCTTCGGTACCGCCCACCGCGCCGAGGGTTCCACCCATGGCGTGGCCAAGTTCGCCAAGGTCGCCGCTGCGGGTCCGCTGCTGGCCGCCGAGCTGGATGCCCTGGGCAAGGCCCTGAAGGCCCCGGCCAAGCCGATGGCGGCCATCGTCGCCGGCTCCAAGGTGTCGACCAAGCTGGACGTGCTGAACAGCCTGAGCGCGGTCTGCGACCAGTTGATCGTCGGTGGCGGCATCGCCAACACCTTCCTGGCGGCTGCCGGTCACCCGGTCGGCAAGTCGCTGTATGAGCCTGACCTGGTCGAGACCGCCAAGGCCATCGCCGCCAAGGTCAGCGTGCCGCTGCCGGTGGACGTGGTAGTTGCCAAGGAGTTCGCCGAGAGCGCCGAAGCCACCGTCAAGGCCATCGCCGACGTGGCGGCCGACGACATGATCCTGGACATCGGCCCGCAAACCGCAGCCAACTTCGCCGAACTGCTGAAGTCGTCGAAGACCATCCTGTGGAACGGCCCGGTCGGCGTGTTCGAATTCGACCAGTTCGGCAACGGCACCCGGGTGCTGGCCAAGGCCATCGCCGACAGCGCGGCGTTCTCCATCGCCGGTGGCGGTGACACCCTGGCGGCCATCGACAAATATGGCGTCGGCAAGGATATCTCCTACATTTCTACCGGTGGCGGCGCGTTCCTCGAATTCGTCGAAGGCAAGGTCCTGCCCGCCGTGGCAATCCTGGAAGAGCGGGCCAAGGCCTGATAAGCGAGGCGCCTGGCAAAGGGAGCGACCGGATGGTCAAGCAATTGCCTGTGATGATCGTGGCCTTGCTGCTGGGCGCTTGCTCCAGCAGCCAGGCCCCACGGACCGAAGAAGCACCCGCAACGCCAAAGGGCGGCTGCTACCAGTCGCAGTGGCAGGAAGAGACGGTACCGGTAATCAACAAGCGCCTGGGCCCGGATGGCCTGGAAAAGTACGACGACGAACACCAGCGCAAGGCGCCGGGTTGCCCTTGATCGGGTGGCAGGCAACCTAACTGGGGTTCTGAGGTCTTGGACATTGGGGCCGCTGCGCGCCCCTTCGCGGCGGTGCGGCGAAGGCTTCACAGCGACGTTGAAGCGAGGATACTGAATGAAAGCGCTTCTGGCCCTCGTGGCCCTGGCGACACTGGCAGGCTGCTCGCTGCTGCAACCGTCGGCGCCCGCCGCCACGGACAACTGGACCCGCTGGGTCTGCGACAGCCAGGCCGAAGTGCTGTGGCGCTACGCCGACGCCCAGCAGGATGCGGTCGATGTACGCCTGGGCGGCGGCGACCAGGTCTACCGGCTCAAGCCCGAGCCGGGCGCCTCGGGTGCGCTGTACAGTGATGGCGTGCTGGCCTTCCACAACAAGGGCGAGGAAGGCCTGGTGTACTGGGTGGCGACCAACGACTTGATTGGGCGGGGCTGCAAGGCACCGTGACTGGCCGGGCCGCACATGGCCCACACTACTTGAACAGCAACCGCCCCTGCGGCAGGCTTGCACGAAATAACGACGCTTGTCGGGAGAGAGATACACAATGGCACTCATTAGCATGCGCCAGATGCTGGACCACGCTGCCGAATTCGGCTACGGCGTTCCGGCTTTCAATGTCAACAACCTCGAGCAGATGCGCGCCATCATGGAGGCGGCCGACAAGACCGACTCTCCGGTCATCGTCCAGGCCTCCGCCGGTGCCCGCAAATACGCCGGTGCGCCGTTCCTGCGCCACCTGATCCTCGCGGCGATCGAAGAGTTCCCGCACATCCCGGTGTGCATGCACCAGGACCACGGCACCAGCCCTGACGTGTGCCAGCGCTCGATCCAGCTGGGCTTCAGCTCGGTGATGATGGACGGCTCGCTGAAAGAAGACGGCAAGACCCCGTCGGACTACGACTACAACGTGCGCGTCACCCAGCAGACCGTGGCATTCGCCCACGCCTGCGGTGTGTCGGTAGAAGGTGAGCTGGGTTGCCTGGGCAGCCTGGAAACCGGCCAGGCTGGTGAGGAAGACGGCGTCGGCGCCGAAGGCATCCTGGACCACAGCCAGATGCTGACCGACCCGGAAGAAGCCGCCGACTTCGTCAAGAAGACCCAGGTCGATGCCCTGGCCATCGCCATCGGCACCAGCCACGGCGCCTACAAGTTCACCAAGCCGCCTACCGGCGACATCCTGGCGATCGACCGCATCAAGGAAATCCACAAGCGTATCCCCAACACTCACTTGGTGATGCACGGTTCTTCCTCGGTACCGCAGGACTGGCTGGCGATCATCAACGAGTACGGCGGCCAGATCAAAGAAACCTACGGCGTGCCGGTCGAAGAAATCGTCGAAGGCATCAAGCACGGCGTGCGCAAGGTCAACATCGACACTGACCTGCGTCTGGCGTCCACCGGTGCCATCCGCCGCTACATGGCCCAGCACCCGAGCGAGTTCGACCCACGCAAGTTCTTCGCCGAGACCGTCAAGGCCATGCGCGACGTGTGCATCGCCCGCTACGAAGCCTTCGGCACCGCCGGCAACGCCTCGAAGATCAAGCCGATCTCCCTGGAAGGCATGTTCCAGCGCTACGCCAAGGGTGAGCTGACCGCCAAGGTCAACTGATTCCAAGCTGGAAATAAAAAACCCGCAGCGATGCGGGTTTTTTTATGGCTGTGCGTAGGCAAATACGCAGCAAGATGACCGTTAGTCGACTACCTTGATGTTTATTCGATGATAGCGTTCTGATTGCATTGCGTCTGGCGCAGCGGCGTCTAGAGTTTTCACCTGGATCCAATTCGCACGTGGCAGTCAGTCATTTATAGAGAAGCGGCATGGATGGAGCTCAACAACCGGGGCGGGACAACAATTCCGTGTTGCTGGTCGTCGACGATTACCAGGAAAACCTGGTCAGCATGCGTGCGCTGCTGGCTCGCCAGGATTGGCAGGTACTGACGGCAAGCTCAGGCATGGAAGCGCTAGGCACCTTGTTGGAACACGAGGTGGACTTGGTCCTGCTCGACGTGCAGATGCCCGAGATGGATGGCTTCGAAGTCGCCCGCCTGATGCGGGGAAGCCAACGTACGCGGCTTACACCGATCATCTTCCTGACTGCCAACGAGCAGTCCCAGGCTGCCGTGCTCAAAGGCTATGCCAGCGGCGCGGTGGACTACCTGTTCAAACCCTTCGACCCTCAGATCCTCAAGCCCAAGGTGCAGGCGCTGCTCGACCAGCAACGCAACCGCCGCATGCTTCAGCGTCTGACTCACGAGTTGGAGTCGGCGCGGGCGTTCAATGCTTCGATCCTGGAGAACGCTGCCGAAGGTATCCTGGTGGTCGACGAGGACGGCACCATCGGGTTTGCCAACCCGGCGATCTCGCGCCTGCTCGAAGCACCTGTGGATAACCTCAAGGGTGCCCACGTGCTGGAGCTTATCCAACTGACCAGCAGCAGCCTGTGGCGCGAGTCGGACTTCTACCAGGCCTACCTTGGCAGGCAGATCTTCCGCGTGCACGATGCCCAGCTACGCAAGGCCTCGGGCCAACTGGTACCGGTGGCGTTGTCCTGCGCGCCCTTGCCGGTGGAGCAGCAGGCGATGGTGGTGACGGTGCTGGACATGTCGGTGGTGCGCAGCCTGCACCAGCAATTGGAGCAACAGGCCGTCACCGACCCGCTCACCGGCCTGCTCAACCGTCGCGGTTTCTACCAGGCGGCCGAGAGCCAGTTGGTGCGCAACGAGCGCAGCGACAAGTTCCAGGCCCTGATGTACATGGACCTCGACGGCTTCAAGCGGATCAACGACTACCTTGGCCATGAGGCCGGTGACCAGGTGCTGCGCTGGGTCGCCGACCAGTTGAAGGAGTGCCTGTCCAGCCACCCCCTGCTGGCACGCATGGGCGGCGATGAGTTCACCGTGCTGTTCGATGGCCTGGCCTATCCGGAACTGGCCGGGCGCTACGCCGAGCGCCTGCTCGAGCGAATGGCCAGCTACCCGCAGCAGGACGGTCTCGAAGTCAGCCTTGGGGTGAGCATCGGCATCGCCACCTACCCGGAATGTGGCTCGAATGTCGAAGGCCTGCTGCGCGCGGCGGACGCTGCGATGTACGCGGCCAAGCGCGCCGGGCGCCACCAGTACCGGTTCTACGACCAGGAACTCAATGGTCGGGCCCGCTCGCGGCTGATGCTCGAGGATGGCGTGCGCACGGCCATCGAGCACAAGGACTTCACCCTGGTCTACCAGCCCCAGGTGGCGTTCGCCGATGGCCGCCTACGCGGGTTCGAGGCTCTGCTGCGCTGGCAGCACCCGAGTGTCGGCGACGTGCCGCCGGGGCTGTTCATTCCGTTGCTGGAAGAGGCCCGGCTGATCCATCGCCTGGCCAGCTGGATCTACTGCAAAGGCGCTGCGCAGCGCCGCGATTGGTACGCCTGCTTCGACGACGACCTGGTGCTGGGCATCAGCCTCAGCCGTGCCCAGTTCACTCAGCCGAACCTGGTCGATGAGCTTCAGCGGGTGATCCAGGAGCAGGGGCTGAAGCCGTCGCAACTGGAAGTCGAGGTGGCCGAGACCTCGCTGATGTACGACATCGACGCGGCGGTCCGCCAGGTCAGCAGGCTGCGCGAGCTGGGCGTGCGCGTAGCGTTGGATGATTTCGGCGCGGGCGATTGTTCGTTGCGCATGCTGCGCGATCTGCCTATCGACACCCTCAAGCTCGACCGCCACCTGGTGGCCCGGCTACCGGATTCGCAGGCCGATACCGCACTGGCAAGCAGTGTCATCGCGTTGTGTGCGGACTATGGCATCACGGTGATCGCCGAAGGGGTGGAGACCGAGGCCCAGGCGAAGTGGCTCAAGGACAATGGTTGCGCCTACGTGCAGGGCTTCCTGGTCGCGCGGCCGATGACTGCCAGCGATGCCGGGCAATTCCCGACGATGTACCCGTGGCCGGGGTAAGGGTACTCATCGGCGCATTCCACAGCATCCACTGCGGTGCCTTCTTCGCGGGTAAACCCGCTCCCACAGGCCCTGCACCGCTCTCAAGCACAGCGCAATACCTGTAGGAGCGGGTTTACCCGCGAACCGGGGTAAAGCCCCGGCCAGGCCACGCGGTATCTACAGCTCGTGAGCAAACGGCAACTGCGGCCCCTTGCGTGAACAGGTAATAGCCGCCGCACGAATGGCGAACGCCAGCATCTCGTCGATGGCCTCGCGCCCAAGCCCCGCCAGCCCCGCCGGGCTATCCGCGCCAAGCCGCGCAAGGTAGGCCAGTACCGCCGCCTGGAAGGTATCGCCAGCCCCTACCGTATCCTTCACCGCCAATGAGCTATCGGCAGGCCGCGCCCATGACCCATGGACGCAGTGCGCGCTGGCACCTTCGCCGCCATGGGTGACGAACACCAGGCGGCAGCGCTCGTTCAGCCAGCCACGCGCAACGTCCTGCGGGTCACGCCCTGGGTAGAGCAGGGCCAGGTCTTCCTCGCTGGCCTTGATCAGGTGGGCGTGCTGGGCAAACGCTTCGACCTGGTGCCGCCACCGCTGCACATCTGGCTGCGGGTTGAGCCGCACGTTCGGGTCCAGGCTGATCAGCCGCTGCCCGCTTTCGCGTTGCACCAGGGCCAGCAAGGTATCGGCCACCGGCGTGACCACCAGGGTGTAGGAACCCACATGGACGCCGCGCACCCGTTCATCCAGCAGCGGCAGGTGCTCCTGGCGCACCTGCCGGTCGGCGCAGCCTTCGCCGCGGAACTGGTATTGCGCGGAACCGTTGGCGTCCAGGCCGACCATCGCCAGGGTGGTCGGCGCATCGCTGGTCACCAGCCAGGCGCAGTCCACCTGCTCGTCCTCAAGCACCCGGCGCAGGCGCGCACCGAGGTAGTCGCTGGACAGGCCGCCAAACAGCGCCGAGGCCACCTGGAGCCGACGCAAGCCCACCGCCACGTTGAACGGCGAGCCACCAGCGATGGCGGTGAAGCCGAGCTCGCCAGCGCGGGGGCTGGTTTCTTGGCTGAAGACATCGAACAGGGCTTCGCCACACACCAGGTACATGAAGTTCTCCGACGGGAAAGAATGGGCAAGGATACCTTGGCTCAGCGCGCGGGCAACTGTGCCAAGTAGCGCTGATAGGCTGTTTCATAGGCCGCTCGCTGGGCTGGGCGGGGCAGGGTACGGGTCGACTCGTCGAGGCTGACGCAACGTTGGCACAAGGTCTCCAGATTGTGCCCGCCCACGCTCCAGGCTGCCTGGATCGCTGCGCCAAGGGCGCCAGCTTCGGTCTGTCGTGGGCAGACCAGTGGCAGGCCAAGCAGATCGGCGAGTACCTCGCGCCACAGCGGGCTTTTCGCCGCACCACCGACCAGGCGGATTTCCTCGCCTTGCAGGCCGCTGGCGCGCAGCAGGTCGAGGCCATGGCGCAGGGCGAAGCAGGTGCCTTCGAGGACCGCGCGACAGAGGTTGGCGCGGGTCAGATTGTTGCTGGTCATGCCATGCAGGCTGGCGCTGGCATTGGGCAAGGCGGGCACGCGCTCGCCATTGAAGAAGGGCAGCATCAGCAGGCCCTCGGCGCCGATCGGCGCTTGCCCGGCCAGCCGGGTGAAATCTTCCAGCCCAAGTTGCAGCAGGTCTTGCACCAAGGCACAGGCGCTGGTCAGGTTCATCGTGCAGATCAGCGGCAGCCAGCCACCGCTCGAGGCGCAGAACGTTGCCACTTCGCCCAGCGGGCTGACCAGGGCATGCTCGGCATGAGCGGCCAAGGTGCCGGAGGTACCCAGGCTGAGGGTGATGGCGCCGGGGCGGATATTGCCGGTGCCGATGGCTGCCAGCATGTTGTCGCCACCCCCAGTGGCCACCCGCGTTTGGGCTGAAAGACCCAGTTGCGATGCGGCCTGCTCGCGCAGCGGGCCGATGCACTCGCCGGGTTGCAGCAGGTCCGGCAGTGCCGCAGGCAGGCGTTCGCCGGGCTCGATCAGTTGCAGTACGTCCGGCGCCCAGGCGTTGCGGCGCACATCGTAGTAGCCGGTGCCCGAGGCGTCGCCGGGCTCGGTGCAGACGCGGCCGGTCAGCCAGTAGTTGAGGTAGTCGTGAGGCAGCAGGATATGCGCGGTGCGGGCGAACAAATCGGGGAAATGCCGCTTGCTCCAGAGCAGCTTGGAAACGGTGTAGCCCGGCGCAATCACCAGCCCAAGGCGGTCCAGCGAACCTTGCACGCCACCCAGGGCCTCCAGCAGCTCGAGGTTCTCCGGCGTGGTCTCGGTGTCGCACCACAGCTTGGCTGGACGCAATACCTGGCCCCGGGCGTCGAGCAGCACCAGGCCATGCTGCTGGCCGGACACCGCCAGCCCGCGGATGTGCGTGCCTTCCACACCGGCTGCGTGCAGGGCGTTGGTCACCGCCGTGCGCAGGGCCGCGAGCCAGTCGGCGGGGTCTTGCTCGCGGCGCCCGTCGTTGCCCTGGGGCGGTGCATGCGCGGCGCTGCCCAGGCCCAGCACCTGGCCGCTGGCGGCGTCCAGCACCAGGGCCTTGGTGCCTTGGGTGCCGCAGTCGATGCCGATGAACAGTTCGTGCATGGGCGCGCGCTCCGCGGTCAGTCGCCGAGTACTCGGCTCAAGGTCTTGCTCACGCCGTGCTCGCGCAAGCTGTCGTACATCTGCTCGAACGCCGCGACGAACGCCTTGGACGCCGGGATCGCCGTGCCGAAGATCACCTCGTCGCCCAGCACCCGCGCCGCCAGGCCTTCGCGCTGCACCACGCGGGCCTTGCAGTCCTCGGCGCGGGGGTCGGGAATCTCGTAGCGCGTACCGTTTTCGTCGACGCCGCGCAAGTACAGGGCCCAGGCCGCTGCTACCAACGCCACGCGCTCCAGTGGCTTGCCGTCTGCTATCAGGCGGTTGGCAGTGGGCACGATGAATTTGGGAAACTTCGACGAGCCGTCCGAGCACACGCGCTCCAGCTGGTCGGCGATGGCCGTGTTGGAGAAGCGCTCGGTCAGGCTGTCCTTGTACTGCTCCAGGTCGATGCCAGGCACCGGTGCCAGTTGCGGGGTTACGTCGAGGTCCATGAAGGTGCGCATGTAGCGGCGCAGCAGTGGGTCGGCCAGGGTCTGGTGGACGAACCGGTAGCCTTGCAGGAAGCCCAGGTAGGTGAGCGCCAGGTGGCTGCCGTTGAGCAGCTTGATCTTCATTTCCTCGTAGGGCGTGACATCGTCGGTGAATTGCACCCCGACCTTTTCCCAGGCCGGGCGCCCAGCCACGAACTTGTCTTCCAGCACCCATTGCAGGAACGGCTCGCAGACCACCGGCCAGCCATCCTCGACACCATGGTGTTCGGCCAGTTGCTGGCGGTGGGTGGCGCTGGTCATGGGCGTGATGCGGTCGACCATGGCGTTGGGGAAGCTGACGTTGCTGGCGATCCACTGGGCCAAGTCATGGTTGGCCAGGTGGGCGAAGGCCAGCAGGGCCTTGCGCGCCACGTCGCCGTTATGTGGAAGGTTGTCGCAGGACATCACGGTGAACGCGCCCAGCCTGGCCTCGCGACGTCGGCGCAGGGCCTCGCAGAGAAAGCCGAAGACGCTGCGTGGCGCCCGCGGGTTGGCCAGGTCATGCTGGATCAGCGGCAGGTCGGCGCGGAATTCGCCGGTGCTGTCGTCGATACAGTAGCCGCCCTCGGTGATGGTCAGCGAGACGATCCGAATACCTGGCTCGCACAGCTTGCCCAGCAGCTCTTCGGGGCTGTCTTCGGCCAGCAGCATGTCGTTGATCGCGGCGATCACCCGCACCTCGGTGTCGGGCGTGTCGCCCAGTTCGAACAGGGTGTAGAGGTGGTCCTGGGCCTTGAGGGTGTCGCGCATCGCGCGGTCGTCGCTGCGCAGGCCCGCCCCGCAGATCGCCCAGTCCAGGCCTTCGCCGCGGTTCATCAGGGCATCGGTATAGGCCGCCTGATGGGCGCGGTGGAAGCCGCCGACGCCGATGTGCACGATGCCCTGGGCCAAGGCCGTCGGGTCGTAGGAAGGGCGCGCGACGGTGGTCGCCAGCTGCCCGAGGTTGTGCCGGTTGAGTTTCATCCTGGGTACCTTGAGGCGGCTTCAGGCCACCTGTTGCAGTCGTTTGTCGAGGGCCTGGCCGTTGCTGTCGAACAGGTGGCAGTGGCCTGGGTCGAAGGTCAGCTCCAACTGCTCGCCGTAGCCTGGGGCGAAGTCGCCGCGCACGCGCACGGTGAGCATTTCCCCGGAGGCGCTGCGCACATGGCAGTAGCTGTCGCTGCCCAGGCGTTCGCTGACGTCGGCGGTGACTTGCAGCGAGCCTGCATCGCCAAGGCCGGTGCGGGTGATGTTCAGGTGCTCGGGACGAATGCCCAGGGTCACTGCGCTGCCGGTGGCCAGCGCGCTGACGCACAGCGGCAGGTTGATGCGCGTGCCGCATTCGAGGGCGACTTCACACTGGTTGCCCTGGTTGCGGCTCAGGTGGCCGCGCAAGAAGCCCATCTTCGGTGTGCCGAGGAAGCCTGCGACGAACAGGTTGGCCGGGTGGTGGTACAGCTCCAGGGGCGAGCCGACCTGCTCGATGCGCCCGCCATTGAGCACCACCACCTTGTCGGCCAGGGTCATCGCCTCGACCTGGTCGTGGGTCACGTAGATCATGGTAGCGGCCAGCTCCTGGTGCAGCCGTGCCAGTTCCAGACGCATTTGCACGCGCAGGGCGGCGTCGAGGTTCGACAGCGGCTCGTCGAACAGGAAGATCTTCGGATTGCGCACGATCGCCCTGCCAATGGCCACGCGCTGGCGCTGGCCGCCCGAGAGCTGGCGCGGCTTGCGTTCGAGCAAGGGTTGCAGTTCGAGAATGCGCGCGGCGTTGTCCACCTTGCTGGCCACTTCGCGTTTGTCCACGCCGGCCAGGTCCAGGGCGAACGACAGGTTCTTGCGCACGGTCATGTGCGGGTACAGTGCGTAGGTTTGGAACACCATGGCCAGGTCGCGCTTGGCCGGGGCGGTGTCGGTGATGTCGACGCCGTCCAGTGCGATGCTGCCGCTGCTGACTTCCTCCAGCCCGGCGATCAGCCGCAGCAGGGTCGACTTGCCGCAGCCGGAGGGGCCGACGAACACCACGAACTCGCGGTCGCGTACGTCCAGGTCGATGCCCTTGATGATGGCGTGGCCATCGAAGCCTTTTTGCAGGTTGCGGATCTTCAGGTCAGCCATGTCGAGTTACCTCCGCGGTGGCCGGGGAAAGTTGAGATTTTGCAGGGTCCTGTGGGAGCGGGTTTACCCGCGAACACCGGCGCAGCCGGTGCCATGCACCGCGTTGTGTGCTTCGCGGGTGAACCCGCTCCCACAGGGAGCGCAGCGGAGTTTCCAGGCGGCTCATTTCACGGCACCGAACGACAACCCGCGCACCAGCTGTTTCTGGCTGATCCAGCCGAAGATCAGGATCGGCGCGCAGGCCAGGGTGGAGACGGCCGAGAGCTTGGCCCAGAACAGCCCCTCGGGGCTCGAGTAGGAGGCAACCAGCGCGGTCAGTGGGGCGGCGGCCGAAGAGGTCAGGTTGAGCGACCAGAACGCCTCGTTCCAGCACAGGATCAACGACAGCAGCACGGTCGAGGCCAGCCCGCCGCGGGCGATCGGCAACAGCACATGGGCGATCTCCTGCCAGGTGCCGGCGCCGTCCAGGCGGGCGGCTTCGAGGATGTCCACCGGAATGTCCTTGAAGTAGGTGTACACCATCCACACCACGATCGGCAGGTTGATCAGGGTGTAGACGATGATCAGCGACAGGCGCGAGTCGAGCAGGCCGAACTGCTTGGCCAGCAAGTAGATCGGCATCAGGACGCCCACCGGCGGCAGCATCTTGGTCGACAGCATCCACAGCAGCGTGCGCTTGGTGTGGCGGGTTTCGAAGAAGGCCATCGAGTACGCCGCCGGCACCGCGATCAGCATGCACAACAGGGTGGCCGAGAACGAAATCAGCACCGAGTTCCAGGCGTAGGCGAAGTAGTCGCTGCGCTCGTTGATGTGCAGGTAGTTTTCCAGCGTCGGCGTGAAGATGAACTGCGGCGGCGTGGCGAAGGCGTCCAGCTCGGTCTTGAGGCTGGTCAGCAGCATCCAGAAGATCGGGAAGAAGATCACCAGGGCGATGCCCCAGCACAGCAGGCCGATCAGCCCGTCACGCAGGCGGCGGTGTTGCTTGAGTGTCAGCATGGTGGGCTCCTTAGCTGCGCTCGGTAAGGTTCTTGCCGATCATCCGCACCAGCACGAAAGCGGCGATGTTGGCGATGACCACGGCGATCAGGCCGCCGGCCGAGGCCATGCCGACATCGAACTGCAGCAGGGCCTGGTTGTAGATCAGGTAGGCGAGGTTGGTGGACTCGTAGCCCGGGCCGCCGCTGGTGGTGGTGAAGATCTCGGCGAACACCGAGAGCAGGAAGATGGTCTCGATCATCACCACCACGGCGATGGGCCGGGCCAGGTGCGGCAGGGTCAGGTGCCAGAAGATTGCCAGGGGGCCGGCGCCGTCGAGGCGCGCGGCTTCCTTCTGCTCCTGGTCGAGCGACTGCATGGCGGTCATCAGGATCAGGATGGCGAACGGCAGCCACTGCCACGACACGATCAGGATGATCGACAGCAACGGGTAGTGCGCCAGCCAGTCCACGGGCTGTGCGCCGAACAGCCGCCAAATGGCAGCCAGAATGCCCGACACCGGGTGGAAGATCAGGTTCTTCCACAGCAGCGCACTGACCGTGGGCATGATGAAGAACGGCGAGATCAGCAGCACCCGCACCACGCCACGGCCCCAGAATTCACCGGCCTCCAGCAGCGCGGCGATCAGCACGCCGAGCACCACGCTGATCAGCAGCACGCTGCCCACCAGGGTCAGGGTGTTCAGCGCGCCTGGCATGAAGCCTGCGTCGGTGACGAAGAAGCTGAAATTCTCCAGGCCCACGAAATCGTTTTCGCCGGGGTACAGCAGGTTGTAGCGGATCAGCGAGAAGTACAGGGTCATGCCCAGGGGCACGAGCATCCACAACAGCAGCAGTGCCACCGAGGGGCTGACCAGGAACCAGCCGGGGCCGACCCTGTGTTTGGTGGGGCGCGGGGCGGCGAGGGGCTGGGTGTCGAGGGCCGAGGTGTTCATGGCGACTCCGTGGGTTTCTTTCGAAAAGGGCGCGGCCAGCCGCCACCGCGCAGGGCGCTGCGCGGTAGCGATCGGTGGCGGGTTACTTGGGGTAACCGGCGCGTTTCATCTCGCGTTCGGTGGACTGTTGGGCAGCGGCCAGCGCCTGCTCGACCTTCATCTGCCCGGTCAGGGCGGCGGAGAACAGCTTGCCGACCTGGGTGCCGATAGCCTGGAATTCAGGAATGGTCACCAGCTGGATGCCCACGTAGGGCACGGGCTTGAGGGTAGGGTGCTTGGGGTCGACCCGCTTGAGCGACTCCAGCGTCACCTTGGCGAAGGGCGCGGCGGCCAGGTACGCATCGCTGTAGGTCGAGGCACGGGTGCCGGGCGGCACGTTGGCCACGCCTTCCTTCTCGGCCACCAGCTTGCCGTAGGCCTCGGAGGTGGCCCAGGTGCTGAAGGTCTTGGCGGCGTCCTTGGACTTGGAACTGGCAGGGATCGCGAGCGCCCAGGAATACAGCCACGAGGCACCTTTGTCGGTAACCTCCCTCGGCGCGAAGGTGAAGCCGGTGTCGTCGGCCACCTTGCTCTGGCTCTTGTCGGTGACGAACGAGCCGGCCACGCTGGCATCGACCCAGATGGCGCACTTGCCGCTGTTGAACAGCGCCAGGTTCTCGTTGAAACCGTTGCTGGAGGCGCCGGGCGGGCCGTACTGCCTCATGGCGTCGACGTAGAAGGTCAGCGCGTTCTTCCACTCGTTGCCGCTGAATTCAGGTGTCCACTGCTCGTCGAACCAGCGTGCGCCGAAGGCATTGGCCACGGTGCCGATCAGCGCCATGTTCTCGCCCCAGCCGGCCTTGCCGCGCAGGCAAAGCCCGTACTGGCCCTGGTCGGGCTTGTTCAGCTTGGCAGCGAATTCGCCGATCTGCGTCCAGGTGGGCTGCTCGGGCATGTCCAACCCGGCCTGCTGGAACAGGTCCTTGCGGTAGTAGGTGATCGAGGCTTCGGCGTAGAACGGCAGGGCGTACAGCGTGCCCTTGGCCGACAAGCCTTCGCGTACCGAGGGAAATACGTCGTCGAGGTTGTAGTCGGCGGGCAGGTTGGTCATCGGCTCCAGCCAGCCTTTCTCGCCCCACAGCGCCGCTTCGTACATGCCGATGGTCAGCACGTCGAACTGCCCGCCCTGGGTGGCGATGTCGGTGGTCAGGCGCTGGCGCAGCACGTTTTCCTCGAGCACAACCCACTTGAGCTTGATCTGCGGGTGCTGCTCTTCGAACACCTTGGCCAGACGCTGCATGCGGATCATGTCGTTGTTGTTGACCGTGGCGATGGTCAGGGTTTCGGCGGCCTGGGCGAACAGCGGCAGGCTCAGGCAGGCGGCGGCCACACAGGCCTTGATCGAGTCGTTCATCTGTGAACTCCCCTCCCGGGCCGGGTGAGGGCACGGAAGACATTATTGTGTTTTTTATGTCGCTCGCTGCCGATTACACCGCTGCACGGCGATGCGGACAAAGCCTTGCCTGCACAGTGGTTGATACTTTTTTGCACTGCTGGGTTTTCAGTGCTGGTTCTGCTCGGTCAGGCGCTGGGTCACCAGGCTGCGATAACCGGAGGGGGTCATGCCCTTGAGTTGCTGGAAGCGCCGATTGAAGTTCGACAGGTTGCTGAAGCCCGATTCGAAGCACACCTCGGTTACCGGCAGGTCGCTCTTGGCCAGTAGCTCGCAGGACTTGCTGATCCGCAGGCGGTTGACGAACTCAACGAAACCGCGCCCGGCAGCCTGCTTGAAGAAGCGTGAGAAGTAGGTGGGGGTCATGCCCAGATGCTCGGCGACCTCGTTTTGGGAGAGGTCGTGGGCATAGTGCTGAAAGATGTAGTCCACCGCCCGGTTGATGCGCTCGACATTGTGTTCGTCGGCCAACTGCGAGGAGGTGACGGTGGACAGCAACTGGTAGTCCTCGCAGGCAGCGAGTTGTTCCATGAGGATAAAAAAGTATCCCAGGCGAGTCATGCCACTGCTGTCGGCGATGCGTTGCAGCAGGTGGCGGCTTTCGCTGATCAAGGCCGCGTCGCGGAATTCGATGCCATAGCGGGCCCTGGCCAATAGCGGCGCCAGCTGGTTCAGCTCGGAAAACACGCTGCTGCCGTCTTCCAGCACCTCGTCGGTGAAGTTCACCAGCATGTCGCGCTTTTCCACCGCTTCGTCGCGGTCGAGCTGGCTGATCCAGTTGTGCGGCAGGTTGGGGCCGGTGAGGAACAGCGTGTCGGGGCCGAAGTTGCCGATGTAGTCGCCGATGAACACCTTGCCTGCGCTGGCGACGATCAGGTGCAGTTCGTATTCCTTGTGAAAGTGCCAGCGCACCAGCGGGCTGGGGAAGCCGTGCTGGCGGTAGATCAATGAATGACCTTCGTGGTCATCCATCAATTCGTAGGACGGGTCGGTGACTTTGCTGGTTTTGGGCATGATGATCGCGTCGACCGGGGGCGAGTGGATATCCTAGCCAAAAATGCTTGCCTGTGCGGGCCTCTTCGCGGGTAAACCCGCTCCCACAGGTACGGCGTAGCTCTTGAGAACTGCACCCTACCTGTGGGAGCGGGTTTACCCGCGAAAGGGCCGTGCCTGATAAACTCCGCCATCGGCCAACAAACACGACGCCATGACCCCCCTACGCTACCTGCAAGCCTACCCCCCGCACCTGCAGGACCAGGTTCGCCAGATGATCGCCAGCGACCGCCTGGGCGCTTACCTGCAACAGCGCTACCCAGGCCGCCATGACGTGCAGAGCGACAAGGCGCTGTACAGCTACGCCCAGGACCTGCGCCAGGAATACCTGCGCACTGCGCCGCCGCTGGACAAGGTGCTCTACGACAATCGCCTCGACCTCACCCACCGCGCCTTGGGCCTGAACACGGCGGTCTCACGTGTGCAGGGCGGCAAGCTCAAAGCCAAGAAGGAAATCCGCATCGCCTCGCTGTTCAAGGACGCAGCGCCGCAGTTCCTGCGCATGATCGTGGTGCACGAGCTGGCTCACCTGCGTGAGCGCGACCACAACAAAGCCTTCTACCAGCTGTGCCAGCACATGGAGCCGGACTACCATCAACTGGAGTTCGACCTGCGCATCTACCTGACCTACCAAGAGCTGCCAGGCCATGAATAAGGAGCCCACCGCCATGGAAGTGAGCAAGACCAAGAGCAGCTTCTACCGTCGCCTCTACGTGGCCTGGCTGATCGACAGCCAGACAGCCACCAGCGTGCCGGCGCTGATGGAAGCCACCGGCATGCCGCGGCGCACTGCCCAGGACACCATCGCCGCCCTGGCCGACCTGGACATCGTCTGCGCGTTCGAGCAACAGGCCGGCGCGCGCAACCATGCAGGGCATTACCGCATCCACGACTGGGGCGCGATCGAAAAGCAGTGGATCATCCAGCACCTGCGGCAGATCCGCGACGTGCTCGGCTACCCCTGATCCAGGAAAAGTTTTCATGCATTTCGGCCAAAATAGAGGCTAAATGACATTATTGCCCGCTGCGGGCGCCTCGCGCCTTTGTGTAATCTCCCGAGACCAGCGTGGAACCCCAACTGCGAAAGGAACTGAGCATGCGGCCACTGCTTTGTGTTCTAGGTCTTGCGGTATCGATGCTTGCAACGCCTTCGTGGGCACAGCAGACCCTGCGTTTGGTGGCCGACCATTGGCCGCCGTTCACCGACCGCAGCATGCCGGGCGGCGGGCTGGCCACCGGTATCGTCACCGAGGCATTGGCCCGCGCGGGCTATGCCAGCAAGTTCGAGGAAGTGCCTTGGGCGCGGGCGCTCATGGGCGTGGGCGAAGGGCGTTACGATGTGCTCGTGAATGCCTGGTATAACGAATCGCGCACGCGCCTTGGCCAGTTCTCCGCCCCCTACCTGACCAACCGCATCCGCCTGCTCAAGCGCGAGGGCGACGCTTTCAGCTTTCGCAAGCTGCCCGACCTTTACCCGTACAGCATCGCTGTGGTCCGCGACTACGCCTACGCGGCCGATTTCGACAGCGATACCCGGCTGAACAAAGTGCCCGTGCGCAACTTCCCCTCTGCCGTGCGCATGCTGGCGGCTGGCCGGGTGGACCTGGCGGTGGAGGATGAGTACGTGGCGCGCTACAACCTGCGCTCCGAGCCGTCGGCGGTTCGCGACGCGGTGGATTTCGTCGAGCGGCCGCTGGGGGAGAACAGTCTGCACATTCTGGTCAGCCTCAAGCACCCGCAGCACCAGGTGATCGTGCAGCGGTTCGAGCAGGCGATCGAGGCGATGAAGGCCGATGGCAGCTATGCGCGGTTGATGAAGCATTACGGCTTGTGAGCGGTGTCGCCCTCTTCGCGGGTAAACCCGCTCCCACAGGTACTGCACCGCTCTTGAGTTCAGTGCCGAACCTGTGGGAGCGGGTTTACCCGCGAAAGGGCCAGTGCTGGCAACACATCAGGTCGGCTCGCCTTCCTTGTTCAAGTGCGCCGCCAGGGTGCGCAGCGGCCCCAACTGTCGACAGATCAACGCCAGCTGGGTCTGTACCAGGCGCTGGTGCTCATCCAGCTCCTCGGGCATCTGCTCCAACTGGTTGGCCAGCGCTTCCTCACTGTCGCTGTGGATCGCGATGGGCGCCCGCGCCGCCAGGCCATTGGCGATTTCATCCAGGCTCTGCGCCAGGCTGCTGCCCGCACCATCGATCAACTGCTCGTGGACTTCCGCCGGCAGCGCGGTGTCGCGGTGCGCCCCCAGCCCTGACAGATAGCTGAGCAAGGTGTGCGACAGCACCAGGAAGCGGAAGCCCACGTCGGCCTCCTTACGGAAGTGCCCCGGTTCCATCAGCATGTTCGAAAGCGTGGTGGACAGCGCCGCGTCGGCGTTGTGCGCGTTGCGTCGGGCCAGGCGGTAGGCCAGGTCGTCGCGCTTGCCGTTGGCGTACTGCTGCATGATCTGGCGCAGGTACAGGCTGGCGCAGGTCAGGGTGTTGGCCAGCACCTTGTTCAGGCGCCGCCCCTGCCAGTCGGGCAGGAACAGGAACACCGCGAGGATGGCGATCAACGCGCCGACCAGGGTATCGAACAGGCGCGGCAGGAACAGCCCATAGCCATCGCCGATCTGGTTGAAACAGAACAGCACCATCAAGGTGATCGCCGCCGTGGCCAGGGTGTAGCGGGTGGTGCGGTTGACGAAGAACACCACTCCAGCCACCACCGCGAACAGCGACTGGATGAGCGGGTTGGGGAACAGGTCGAACAGCGCCCAGCCTACGGTCAGGCCGATGGCGGTACCGATCACCCGCTGCACCAGCTTGCGCCGGGTGGCGCCATAGTTGGGCTGGCAGACGAACAGGGTGGTGAGGATGATCCAGTAGCCTTGGGTGGGGTGGATCAGGTGCACCATGCCGTAGCCGACCGACAACGCCAGTGGCAGGCGCAGGGCGTGGCGGAACAGCAGCGAAGTCGGGGTGAGCTGGGTGCGCAGGCGTTTCCAGACATCCTTGAGGTTGCGCGGCGAGCGGTCGAGCAGGCTGCTGTCGCTGGCGTCGGCCAGGCTGTCGGGGTTGCTTGCAGCGCTGAGCAGGCGGTCGAGGGTGGCCAGGTTCGCCGCCAGGGCGCGCAACGAACGCAGCAGGCTGCGCCAGGCAGGGTTGTTCTGTTCGCGCAGGTGTTCCAGCGAGGCGTTCAGGTCTTCCAGGGCCTCGGGGTAACCGCTGGCAAGCACGAAGGGCTGGCGCAGGCGAATGGAACGGGCCAGCTCCTGGCAGGAGGCGCCCTGTTTGCGCAAAAGGCGCTGGCAGCGGAACATCACATCGCTGTGGAAGAACGCCTCGTTGAGGGCGTTGTAGGGGTAGTGCGAGGCGCTGACCCGCTCGTGTATGTCCTGGGCCAGGAAGTACAGCTTCAGGTAGCGGCTGACCTTGGAGTTCGGCTGGCTGTTGCCGACTCGGTGCAGGATGATTTCCTTGGCCGCATTGAGCGCCGCCACCACCTTGCCGTTCTGCTTGGCCAGCTCCAGGCGCCCGGCCTCGACGTCCAGGGTGCGCACCGGCTCGAACAGGCTGGCCTTGAGCTTGAGGTAGCTGCCCAGTTCAAAGAACAGCTTGGCCAGGCTCTGCTGCACCGGCTGGTTGGAAAACAGCGCCTGCCACAGCACCGACAGCGACCCGTACCAGGCGGCGCCGGCCACCAGCATCATCGGCTCGTGCCAGAAGTCGGTGACCTGGCCGCCGCGCTGGTCCACACCGATCATGGTGTACACCGAGAGAATCAATGTGGCCGAGGCGATGGCGCCATAGCGCTCGCCCAGCGCGCCGAGCATGGTCAGGCCGAACGCTGCCAGGGCCATGGCGATGACGAAGATCCAGGGGTAGGGGAACAGCAGCTCCACCGACAGCGCCGCGACCGCGAAACATACCAGGGTCACGACCAGCGCGCTGAGGCGGCCCTGCCAGCCATCGTCGGTCTCGGCCAGGGCGCTGGCGATAATGCCCAGGAACAGCGGGATGAGCAGGCTCATCTCGTTCTGGTACAAGCACCAGGCCATGCTGCCGGTGAGGGCGATGGTCACACGGATGGCGTAACTGAACTTGTCTTGGCCCCACAGGCGACGCAAGGAATGGCGGAACGAGCTCGATGACATGATGGCCCTGGGCGGTGAGCGAATGGGTGTCCTTTGGCGGTCATGGCCTTGGAGCCGTGGCGAGACCTTCGCGGCCCCAATACCCTGACCTGGCACAGACCAGCATGAAGCGTTCCGTGCTGAAAGGTTTCTACTCTACACGAACTGCGCCGCGGCGTTAGCCGAAGCCCAGGCCCACTGGAAGTTGAAGCCACCCAGGTGGCCACTGACGTCCAGTACCTCGCCGATGAAATACAGCCCTGGACTCTTGAGTGACTCCATGGTCTTGGACGACACCTCGCGGGTGTCCACTCCACCCAGCGTCACCTCGGCAGTGCGATAGCCTTCGGTACCCGCCGGCACCACTTGCCAGGCCGCGAGCTTTTCCGCCACCTCGGCCAATTCCGCCGGGGTGTACTGCTTCAGGGGCTTGGAAACGAACCATTGCTCGGCCAGCAGGGTGGCCAGCTTGCGGGTGAACACCTCGCCCAGCACGGTTTTCAGCTCGCTGTTGGGGCGTTCGGCCTGCTGGCCTTGCAGCCACTCCAGGGCATCGCGGTCGGGCAACAGGTTCAGCTCCACCGTGTCACCGGCTTCCCAGAACGACGAAACCTGCAAGATCGCCGGCCCGCTCAGGCCGCGGTGGGTGAACAGCAGGTTCTCGCGAAAGCTTGCGCCGTTGCAGCTGGCGATACAGTCCAGCGAGGTGCCGGAAAGCTCGGTGCACAGGGCCTTGAGTTGCGGCTCGGTGATGGTGAACGGCACCAGCCCCGCGCGGGTCGGCAGCAGTTCATGGCCGAACTGGCGCGCCACCTGATAGCCGAAACCGGTGGCACCCAGGGTCGGGATCGACAGCCCGCCGGTGGCGATCACCAGCGACTGGCAGGCGAACGCCCCCGCGCTGGTTTGCAGCTGGTAGCCGCCTTCGACCTTGGCGATGGTCTCGATGCTGGTGTTCATGCGCAGCTCGGCGCCGGCCGCGTCGCACTCGGCCAGCAGCATGTCGAGGATGTCGCTGGACTTGTTGTCGCAGAACAGCTGGCCGAGCTTTTTCTCGTGGTACGGCACGCCGTGCCTGGCCACCAGCTCGATGAAGTCCCACTGGGTGTAGCGGGCCAGGGCCGACTTGCAGAAGTGCGGGTTGTGCGAGAGGAAGTTGGCGGGCTCGGTGTACATATTGGTGAAGTTGCAGCGCCCGCCGCCGGACATGAGGATCTTCTTGCCCGGCTTGTTGGCATGGTCGAGCAGCAGCACACGGCGCCCGCGGCGGGCGCTGAGCTGGGCGCACATCAGGCCGGCGGCGCCGGCGCCGAGGATGATCACGTCGGTGGAGTGCACGGTAAAAACCTGTCTGAATTCAAGAGTGAGACGCCGAACCCTGTAGGAGCGGGCAAGCCCGTTCCTACAGGGGGACTGCAAAGCGTTAGAGGATGCGCACCTTCAGGGCGCGGCCCTTGATCTTGCCACTGTTGAGCCGCTGCATGGCCTGCTTGGCCACCGCCCGCTCCACGGCGACGAACGCCTGGAAATCGAAGATGGCGATCTTGCCCACCTGGGTACCGGGGATGCCGGCATCGCCAGTCAGAGCGCCGAGAATATCGCCTGGGCGCAGCTTGTCCTTGCGCCCGGCAGCGATGCACAGGGTGGTCATGGCTGGCAGCAGCGGCTCGCCGCCCTTGTTCTTCAGGCTGTCCAGCTGGTCCCAGCGCAGTGGGCTTTTCTGCAATGCCTCGATGGCCTGGGCGCGGTGCCCTTCGGCAGGCGCCACCAGGCTCACCGCGATACCCTTCTCGCCAGCTCGCCCCGTGCGGCCGACGCGGTGCACGTGGATCTCGGCATCGCGCGCCAGCTCGACGTTGATGACCATGTCCAGGCCATCGATGTCCAGGCCGCGGGCGGCTACGTCGGTGGCCACCAGCACCGAGCTGCTGCGGTTGGCGAACATGGTCAGTACCTGGTCGCGGTCGCGCTGCTCGAGGTCGCCGTGCAACGCCTGGGCGTGGATGCCCTTGGCCTTGAGGTGGGTCACCAGGTCCTCGCACTGCTGCTTGGTGAAGCAGAATGCCACGCAGGACGTCGGGCGGTAGTGGCCGAGTACGCGGGTGGTGGCTTCCAGGCGCTGCTGCGGGTCGATCTCGATGAAGCGCTGCTCGATCTGATTGTCGGCGTGCAGGCTCTCGACCTTCACCTGCTGCGGCTTGCGCATGAAGTCGGCGGCCAGTTGCTCGATACCGGCGGGGTAGGTGGCCGAGAACAACAGCGTCTGGCGACGGGCCGGGGTGCGCCCGATGATGCTGGCGATGGCATCGAAGAAGCCCATGTCGAGCATGCGGTCGGCTTCATCGAGCACCAGGGTGTTGAGGCCGTCGAGCACCAGGGTGCCTTTGTCCAGGTGCTGCTGGATGCGCCCTGGCGTGCCGACGATGATGTGCGCGCCATGCTCCAGCGAGGCGATCTGCGGGCCGAGCGACACGCCACCGCACAGGGTGAGGACCTTGATGTTGTCCTCGGCGCGGGCCAGGCGGCGCAGCTCCTTGGCTACCTGGTCGGCAAGCTCCCGGGTAGGGCACAGCACCAGGGCCTGGCAACCGAAGTAGCGCGGGTTGATCGGGTTGAGCAGGCCGATGCCGAAGGCGGCGGTCTTGCCGCTGCCGGTCTTGGCCTGGGCAATCAGGTCCTGGCCCTTGAGGATGACCGGCAGGCTCTGCGCCTGGATCGGCGTCATCGCGGTGTAGCCGAGGGTGTCCAGGTTGGCCAGCATGGCGGCGGACAACGGCAGGGTGGCGAAGGCGGAGGAAGTGGTGGTCACGAGGCGGGCCTGCGGTGCGAAGCGAAAAATGCCGCACAGTCTACCAGCCTCATGGCCATTCGCCCTACGATTCCACGTGTTGTTCCGGACGACGGGCACGCCTTCCGTCCGTCGGCGCCAGTTGCAGGAAGATGGTCGCCGCCAGCATGGCCATGACGCCGATGGTCACGAAGGTCAGCTGGAACGCGGCGAGCGTGGTTTCCACGCCTTCGGCGCTGCCCGAGGCGGTGAAACCACCGAGCAAGGCCCCCGCACAGGCCACGCCAAGGCTCAGGGAAATTTGCGCGACCACCGACAGCAGGCTGTTGCCGCTGCTGGCGCTGGCATCGTCCAGGTCGATCAGCGTCACCGTGTTCATGGCGGTGAACTGCAGCGAGTTGACCGCGCCAAGCAAGGCCAGTTGGGTCAGCAGCAGGGCATAAGGTGTGTTTTCGTCGACCAGCGCCAGGCTGGCCAGCAGGATGCCCAGCAGTAGCGTGTTGCCGGTAAGAATGATGCGGTAGCCCAGGCGCTCGATCAGTGGCCGGGCAATCGACTTGGCCACCATCGCCGCCGCCGCCAGCGGAATCATGCTCATGCCCGCCTGCGACGGCGAATAGCCCAGCGCCACTTGCAGCAGCAACGGCACCAGGAAGGGCAGGGCGCCGCTGCCCAGGCGGGCGAACAGGTTGCCCAGGATACCGATGGCGAAGGTGCGCACACGAAACAGGCTGGGCGAAAACAGCGGCTCCGGGTCGCGCCCGGCCCGCAGCCAATAGGCCGCCAGGCAAGCCATGCCGGCGAACAGCAGCAACATCACCCGCAGGTGCGGCAGGTGCAGTTCGCCCAGGCCTTCCATGGCGATGGTGATCAGCACCATTGCCGCACCGAACAGCACGAAGCCTGGCCCGTCGAAGGTGGTGCGCTCGCTGCCGCGCAGGTCGGGGATGAACTTCCACACCGCGTAGCAGCCCAGCGCGCCGACCGGCAGGTTGAGCAGGAAGATCCAGTGCCAGCTGAGAATCTCCACCAGCCAGCCGCCCACGGTCGGCCCCAGCAACGGCCCGAGCAGGCCGGGAATGGTGATGAAGCTCATGATCCGCACCAGCTCCGAGCGCGGGTAGGCGCGCAGCACGACCAGCCTTCCCACCGGCAGCATCAGCGCGCCGCCCAGGCCCTGGATGACCCGCGCGAAAATCAGAAAGCCCAGGCTGTTGGCGATGGCGCACAGCAACGAGCCTAGGCTGAACAGCAGGATGGCGCCGAAGAAGATGTGCTTGGTGCCGAAGCGGTCGGCGATCCAGCCCGATGCGGGAATCAGCAGGGCCACGGTGAGCATGTAGGCGATGATCACGCCCTGCATGCGCAGCGGGTCTTCCGACAATGAGTGGGCCATGGACGGCAGCGCGGTGTTGAGGATGGTGCCGTCCAGCGACTGCATGAAGAAGGCGATGGCCACGACCCAGGGGATCCAGCGGGCGGTGGTAGGGTCGAGCGGGGCGCGTTCGGGCATGACTTCCTCGTTCGTCAGTACTGGCCTATTCGCGGGTAAACCCGCTCCCACAGGTACTGCGCTGCATTTGAGGGCGGCGCTATACCTGTGGGAGCGGGTTTACCCGCGAATAGGCCGGTACAGCCAATCACAATGTCAGGGTCAGGGCTTTGACCAACGCCCCGGGCAAATGGCTCGATCCGGTTTGGCGCTGCCCGTAGGTGCTGGTCGACAGGATCATCTCGCGTTCGCGGGTGAGGGCTTCCAGCTGGCCGCCGAGCAGGTTGTAGAGGCTGTCATCGAAGCGCATGGTGCTCACCGGCCCCTGGATCTGCCCACCTTCCACCCAGAAGGTGGCGAAGCGGGTCAGCCCGGTCATGCGCGCGGCGGGCAGGTCGGAGTAGTTCAAGTACCACAGGTTGCTGATGTACAACCCCGTGCCCAGGCGCTCGAGCACATCGGCCATGGCCAGTGCGCCGGGCGCAAGGCTCAGGGCGCAGGGCGACTCGTGGCCGTCGGCGCCATTGGCCGCCAGGGTGAACTCGGCGGCGCTGCGAGCGCAGGTGAGGCGCTCGATGGCGCGGCCTTCCGAAACCAGGCGCAAGTCCTGGCGCGGCGAGCCTTCGTTGGAGAACGCCGGGCTCAGCGAGCCTGCGACCTGTTCATCGAAGCTCACCAGCGGGCTCAGGCGTACATCGCCGTTGTACAGACGCTGCAACGGGCTGTTGCCGGTGGCCAGCGCCTGGGCCGAGAACCCACCCCAGGCGAGCATGCCGGCAATCTCTTCCATCGCCGCCGGAGCCAGGTAGGCGCGGTAGCTTCCGGGTTTGAGGGCGACTGCCGGGCGGCCGAGGAATGCCAGTTGCTCACGGGCTTGGCGCAGTCGTGCGGCGAACGCCGTGGCGCTCCAGGCCTGGCCTGCGTAATTGGCCTTCACCGCCTGGCCGTTGGCGTGGAACAGGCTCCAGTCGATGTTGAAGCTGTTGGCCTGGTGCCAGCCGAATGCCCCGAACGAACTGGCGAAGCCTCGGCAGATCGGCCCTGCGGCGTAGATGCCGACCAGGTCCAGGTCACCGGCCTCGCGTTCGATCAGCGTCAGTACTTCAGCGAGCTCCGGCAGCGACTGGTCTTGCTGGCTGTGGCTGTGCCAGGCGTCGTCGTCCAGTTGCAGGTAGGGGTCTGGCGGCAGCAGGGGCAGGGTCTGGCGCAGTTGCTCCAAGGCTTGGTGCAGGTGCTGGCGGTCGAGCTGCGGGTCGTCGCTGAGGGTCAGTTGCTGCTCGGCCTGGCGGCCATCGCACACCAGGCGCAGCAGCGCGCTGGCCTGGGCAACTTCGCCGGCCTGGCGCACTTTGGCGTGGTTGAAGCGGATGAATCGCGACTGCTCGGCGCTGTAGCCGAGGGTGAACTGCTCGCCGGGCTGGAGAGCGGCGTTGAGGCTGTCGAGCAGGTGTTCGAAGCGTTGCTGGTAGGGGCTGCTCATCAGGCGTCTCCTCCGAATACATCGACCTGGCGGAACACGCAGGCAGGCGAGGCGTGGCCCACTCGCACCACCTGGTTGGGCTCGCCCTTGCCGCAGTTGGGCGTACCGAGCACCTGGAAGGTACTGGCATCGCCTACCGCTGCGAGGCTGCGCCAGAAGCTGGCGGAAATGCCGCGGTAGTTGGGGTTCTTCACCACGTCCTTGAGTTCGCCGTTTTCGATCAGCTGGCCCCATTCGCAGCCGAACTGGAACTTGTTGCGTGCATCGTCGATGGACCACGAACGGTTGGTGCGCATCAGGATGCCGCGTTCGATACCGCCGATCAGCTGTTCCAGCGACTGGTCGCCGGGTTCGATATTGAGGTTGGCCATGCGGTCGATGGGCGCGCGGTTCCAGCCACAGGCGCGGCTGTTGGCTACGCCCGAAAGGCCCGAGCGGAACTGCGACAGCGCACCGCCCAGCGGGCGCAGCAACAGGCCGTTCTGAATCAGGAACTGCTTGCTGGCCCGGGTGCCGTCGTCATCGAAGCTGTAGCTGGCCAGTTCTTCGCCCAGGGTAGGGTCAAAGGTGACGTTGAGCAGCGCCGAGCCGTACTGCAGCCGGCCGAAGTCGCTGGCTTTGACGAAGCTGGTTCCGGCGTAGTTGCGCTCATCGCCCAGGATGCGGTCCATCTCCAGCGGGTGGCCGATGGACTCATGGATCTGCAGCATCATCTGGTCTGGCATCAGCAGCAGGTCGCGCGCACCGCTGGGGGTGTTGGGCGCCAGCAGCAGTTGCAGGGCCTGGTCGGCGATGCGTTTGCCGGCACCGACCAGGCCGCAGCGCTGGATCACTTCGAAGCCGCCTTGCTGGCCGAAGTTCTCCCGGCCCAGGCTGCGGGTCTGGCTGTCCTGCCCATCGCTGGCGGTGACTGCAAGGCCTGGGAACAGGAACCGCTGCGCGTGGCGCAGCTCGGCGCCGACGTTGTTCAGATAGGTTTGCTCGACCCGGGTGATGCCCAGGCTGGCCTGCCAGTCCACCAGGCGGCTGTCCTTGGGCACGCTGGCCGATTCGGCGGCGAGCAGCTCCAGGCACTCGGCGAGGCTGGGCAGGGGCTGGTCGAGGTTGGGCGAGAGGTGGTCATGGCGCTGGTTCGGCACCGTGTGCTCGCGCAGGTCGAGCAGGTTGTGGGCGGCGATGCCCCGCGCCAGGGCCTCGGCCTGTTCCAGGGCGCGTTGCAGGCCGCTCTGGGACAGGTCGGCGGTGGCCGCGTAAGCCTCCACGCCATTGACCCGCACGGTCAGCATCGCGCCTTCGTCCTGGCTGAAGAAGGGTGGCTCGGCCACGTTGCGTCGTACCGACAGCGCCTGGTGCGACTGCTTCACATGACGCAGGGAAAACACATCGGCCTTGCTGCGCAGCGCAGCGAAGCGCTGGCGCAGCAGGGCGCTGGAATCGAACATGCGGGAACCTCCCAGTCAATGGTGGCTCCCCTAGAACCACCCTTCCTGCATGGCGAGGCAGGTATCGTCGCGGGCCTCGAGCAATGCCAGGTCATTATGGCAGGGAGGTACTTCCCAGGTCAGGAAATAACGCGCGGCCTGCAGCTTGCCCTGGTAGAAGTTGCGGTCGGCCTCGACGCCCTTGAGCAAGCCCAGCTCGGCATGAATCGCTTGCTCCAGCCAGCGCCAGCCGACCACGCAGTGGCCGAAGGCCTTGAGGTACAGCGCCGAGTTGGCCAAGGCACCGGCGACCTTGCCTTGGGCCAGGTCGCCGAGCAGCGCCAGGGTTACCGCTTGCAGGCGGTTGACCAGGTGTTCCAAAGGCTGGCGCAGTGCGTCGAGGTTGGAGTGATGGCTGGCGCGCTCGCAGGTGGTGGCGATCAGGCGGATCAGTTGCTTGAGCCCAGCGCCGCCGTTCTGCGCCAGCTTGCGGCCCAGCAGGTCGAGGGACTGGATGCCATGGGTGCCTTCATGGATGGGGTTCAGCCGGTTATCGCGGTAGTACTGCTCCACCGGGTATTCGCGGGTGTAGCCGTGGCCGCCGAGAATCTGGATCGCCAGCTCGTTGGCCTTCAGGCAGTACTCCGAAGGCCACGACTTGACGATCGGGGTCAGCAGGTCGAGCAGCTCGTGAGCCTGGCGGCGGGCGTTGTCGTCGGCGGCGGTCTGGGTGTCGTCGAACAGCCGTGCGGCGTACAGGCCGAGGTCAAAGGCGCCTTCCACGTAGGCCTTCTGCGCCAGCAGCATGCGCTTCACATCGGTGTGGGCGATGATCGGCACGGCGGGGCTGGCCGGGTCCTTGTTATCCACAAGGCGGCCCTGGGGACGCTGACGGGCGTACTCCAGCGAGTACAGGTAGCCGGCATAGCCGAGCATCACCGCGCCCATGCCGACGCCGATACGTGCCTCGTTCATCATCTGGAACATGCACGCCAGGCCCTGGTGCGGCTGGCCGACCAAGTAGCCGACGCACTGGCCGCTGTCGCCGAAGTTCAGCGCGGTGGAGGTGGTGCCGCGCCAGCCCATCTTGTGGAACAGCCCGGCCAACAGCACATCGTTGCGCTCGCCCAGGGTGCCGTCTTCATTGACCAGGTACTTGGGCACGATGAACAGTGAGATGCCTTTTACCCCGGCGGGGGCGTCAGGCAGCTTGGCCAGCACCATGTGCACGATGTTGTCGGAGAGTTCGTGGTCGCCGCCGGAGATGAAGATCTTGTTGCCCTTGAGGCGATAGCTGCCGTCGCCTGCGGGTTCGGCGCGGGTGCGGATGTCGGCCAGCGACGAACCGGCATGGGGCTCGGTGAGCGCCATGGTGCCGAAATAGCGGCCTTCGATCATCGGTTGCAGGTACAGGCGTTTCTGTTCAACGGTGCCGAAGCTTTCGATCAGGTTGGCGGCGCCCATGGTCAGGAAGGGGTAGGCCGTGGTGCCCGCGTTGGCCGCTTGGAAGTGGGCGAAGCAGGCTTGCGACACCAGGCTGGGCAGTTGCATGCCGCCGACTTCGAAGTCGCGGTTGGCGTTGAGGAAGCCGGCGTCGAGGAAGGCGTCGACGGCGGGTTTCACTTCCGGGATCAGCTCGGCGCGGCCGTCCACATAGCGCGGCTCGTTCTCGTCGGCCTTGCGGTTGTGCGGTGCGAAGAGCTTTTCGGCCAGAGTGCGGGCGGTGGCAAGCGCGGCGTCGAAGGTTTCGCGGTTGTGCTCGGCGAAGCGCGGGCGCTGGGTGAGGGCTTCGGCGTCGAGGACTTCGTAGAGTTCGAAGGCGAGGTTGCGGGGGTTGAGCAGGGTATCGGACATGTCGACATTCCTAGGCAGGCGTGGGGCGAGTCTAGGATTGGCTGGCGGTGCTTACCACCATGATTGATTCAGCTGATGGCAGGGCACAATGCGGGCAGCCCCGAGCATGAGGCGATCAGGGCTGGAATAGCGTTCCGTCCGGGTTCAGTGGGCGAAAGTAACCCTTAATGCAGGTGACTTCTCGTACACAAAGCTGAATGTGGGTTTCTTGCCGAAAAGCTGTGCCTGGGTAGAGGCTTGGCCCTTCGAGGAAGGGCGAGCGAACCGAATGATACGGCTCTAGGTCCACGACCTCGCGAGCGGAGTGAAGTGACTGGAAAACAAGGCAGTCTAGAAAGCGCTTGAGATTATCGGTATCGCCGGTGAAGCCTGGTTTGTTCTCAGGAAGCGTATCGGTGCTTGACGCTAGAAGGTGGTAAGCCGCTGCAAGCTCTTGCAGGGCTCCTTCTTCTGTCAGGTTAAGACAGAGGCCTAAATTGATCACTGCTCCAACAACATATGGGTCTTTGATAGAGCCTTGGCCACGCTTGTGCTGCTTGATGCGATGGGCATAGCTCAATGCGCGCTCCGGGCTGTTTTCCCAGAAGTAGGCGCCTGCACCTAGCCAGTCATAGTCGTTTACGCTTGGCGATACTCGATCGCCAGCTAGGATAGCTTCACCGATTTTTCGGTCACAACCGTGGAACCCGAGGACGAAAGAGGGGAGCTGTCTATACATTCAGCGGAAATTTGCCTTGAGTTCACCTTTGCTGGTGAACATTCCCGTTGTAGCGAGAAACGCCTTGGCCTCGGAGGGATCGTTGGCGAGTATTTGAGCCAGTTGGCTGATGCGTTGGGCGGCCTCGAGGTGAGGGTTATCAGCTTTGGGCTTGTTGGCGACTTTGGCAGTCATGTCGACCTCCAGGGGGCGTTAAGGCGGGATGGGATGGCTGCCACTCTATAGCTGAACCGCCGATTTGTCAGCGTATGAGCGCTAAAATCAGAGGTTTCTTAAGATTTTCCTTATTCCTTGTAGTCCATTTCCCAAACATGCTCTCAAGCCCCTTTGAGCCATTGCGGTGGTCTGGGTTGGCTTCTAGTCTCCGGCAGTCGTTGCGAATCAACGACCGGCTTTGACAGGCCGAACTAGGTCTATCCCGATGGCTTTGCCTTATATGGCGGCTGTGCATGGGGCACTTCGTGTGCGCCGGGTTCTGGGATATCTACCGGTCTGTCAACCTATGTACAGCTGCCACCCTCTTGTTTGACAGCCGGCGTGTGGTGGCCCTTATCAGGTACCCCAAGATGCTGAAGACAGTCCCCGACCCACCCCACAACCATCACTCCCTCGAAGATACCCTCATCCAGGCCACGGAATACGCCCTCTGCGCGCTGACCGTCGCCCAGCAAGCCGTTCGTCTCCAGCCCAGGTCGCATGGCTCGATCCTGATGACGGCATCGATGCATGAACTTGAGTCGCTGCGTGTGTTGCTCGAATCGGCATTGATCCAGGTGCAGATGTCGGCGCCGCCGCAGGCGCGGCACTAGGCCTTCATTTATGTATTGGCTGTACTGGCCCTTTCGCGGGTAAACCCGCTCCCACAGGGTTCACCGCCGTCCTTGTGGGAGCGGGTTTACCCGCGAAGGGCCAGTTGGGCCACCGGAAATTTCAGGGAGACCCACCATGAGCACAGACGACCCCACCCTCAAAACCACCGTCGGCAAGACCAAGTTCTACCAAGGCGAAGACATGACCCAACCGCTGTTCTGCATCGAGCCCGGCATTTCCTGCCAGCATGCCCGCGAGCAGGCTTCGGAGTTGATGGGTTACGTGCGCGACATGACCCTGAGCGGGGTGATGGACGACAACCCGCAGCTGGTCTGGGCAGCGCATTACCTGAGCGCCCTGGCCAAGGCGCTGATGGATGATGCCGAGCTGGGCATGATGCACTGACCACCCTCAAAACGTCGCGGGGCAAGCCCGCTCCCAACAGGTATTGCGCCGCCTGAGAGTTGGCGCGGTACCTGTGGCAGCGGGCTTGCCCCGCGATGGCGTAAGTGGGTTTTAGCCGATAGTCATCAAGCTAGCATTACCCCCCGCCGCAGCAGTGTTCACACTCACCGCCCGCTCGATCACCAAGCGCTCCAGGGCAATCTGGTGGTCGCCGCTCGACAACCCATGCACACCGACGATAGCGCCAGCACGCTTGGCTACCTGCTTGCAGATGCCGCGCAGTTGGTCGGAGTCGCCATGGTGGATGACGGCGTCGAACGCGACCTCATCCTTGCTCCAGTCCGCCACCAGCTTGACCTTGCCTTGCAACTCCTTCGGCAGGCGTGCACGCAGGCTCTTGGCTGGTTCGCCCTCGGCCCATACCGCCGAGCTGCCCACCGCCAGCACCGCCGCAAACTGCGCCAGCAGGTCGGCTTCGTTGTCGGCCAGGCACAGCACGTGTTCGCGTGGCAGCACGGTGTAGGTGTTGCGCTCGCCGGTCGGGCCGGGCAGCACGCGGGTGATGCCGCTCTGCGACTGCTCGGCGAAGCTGTCGCACAGCGCGGCCAGCTCAGGCTGGTTGCTGCCAGCCCAGGCTTTGAGGGCGAGCAGCGGCTTGATCTGCTGGTCGTGCAGGGTGGTGTCGGCCTTGCCTTCGCCGTCGGCACGCGCGAAGTGGCGGGCGATGGCGTCGGCCGGGCGAGTCGACAGCAGGCGGTACAGGTACAGCGGGCCACCGGCTTTCGGGCCGGTGCCCGACAGGCCTTCGCCACCGAACGGTTGCACGCCGACCACGGCACCGACGATGTTGCGGTTGACGTACATGTTGCCCGCGTTGACGTTGTCCACCACTTTGGCAATGGTCTCGTCGATGCGGGTGTGCACGCCGAGTGTCAGGCCGTAGCCGGACGCGTTGATCTGCTCGATCAGTTGGTCGAGGTGCTTGCGGTTGTAGCGCACCACGTGCAGTACCGGGCCGAAGATCTCGCGCTTGAGCTCGTCGAAGCTTTCCAGCTCGATCAGCGTCGGCATCACGAAGGTGCCGCGCTTGATCTCTTCGCCTTCGGCGACGGCCACCTGGTAGACGGTGCGGCCTTTCTCGCGCATGCCCTGGATGTGCTTCTCGATGCCCGCCTTGGCTTCGGCGTCGATCACCGGGCCGATATCCACGGACAGGCGGTCGGGGTTGCCCAAGCGGTTCTGCGCCATGGCGCCCTTGAGCATCTCGATCACGCGGTCGGCGGAATCTTCCTGCAAGCACAGCACGCGCAGGGCCGAGCAACGCTGGCCGGCGCTGTCGAAGGCCGAGGACACCACGTCGATCACCACCTGCTCGGTGAGTGCCGAGGAGTCGACGATCATCGCGTTCTGCCCGCCGGTTTCGGCGATCAGCGGAATCGGACGGCCCTGGGCATCCAGGCGACCGGCGACGTTGCGTTGCAGCAGTCGCGCGACTTCGGTGGAGCCGGTGAACATCACGCCTTTGACGCGTTCGTCGCCCACCAGGCCCGCGCCGACCGTCTCGCCACGCCCTGGCAGCAGTTGCAGCACGCCTTCAGGAATGCCGGCTTCCAGCAGCAGGCGCACGGCCTGGGCGGCGATCAGCGGGGTCTGCTCGGCAGGCTTGGCCAGGACCGGGTTGCCCGCAGCCAGGGCGGCGGCGATCTGGCCGCTGAAGATCGCCAGTGGGAAGTTCCACGGGCTGATGCACACCACTGGGCCCAAGGGACGGCAGGCGTCGTTGCGCAGGTCGTTGCGCGCCTGCACGGCGTAGTAGCGCAGGAAGTCCACGGCCTCGCGCACTTCGGCGATGGCGTTGGCGAAGGTCTTGCCGGCTTCGCGGATGAGCAGGCCCATCAGCGGCTGGATCTCGGCTTCCATCAGGTCGGCGGTGCGCTCGAGGATCGCGGCGCGCTCGGCGGGCGGGGTAGCCTGCCAGATTGGTGCGGCGTTCAGTGCACACTGGATGGCGTTGTCGACGTCGGCGACGCTGGCCTCCTGCACATGGCCCACCACGTCGCGGTGGTCGGCAGGGTTCAGCACCGGCTGAGCGGCGCCTTCGCTGGCAGCGCAGGCCAGCAGCGGGGTGGCTTTCCAGTCGTTGTGGGCAGTGGCCAGCATGGCGCAGGACAGCGACGCCAGGCGGTGCTCGTTGGCCATGTCGATACCGGCCGAGTTGGCCCGCTCGCTGCCATACAGGTCACGCGGCAGCGGGATGCGCGGGTGCGGCAGGCCGACGCTGCCTTCCTGGGTGGCCATGCGCTCGATGCTGGCGACCGGGTCGGCGACCAGTTCCTGGATGGAAATGGAATGGTCGGCGATGCGGTTGACGAAGGAGGTGTTGGCGCCGTTTTCCAGTAGACGACGTACCAGGTAGGCCAGCAGGGTTTCGTGGGTACCAACCGGCGCGTATACGCGGCACGGACGGTTCAGCTTACCTTCGGAAACCTTGCCTACAACCTGCTCGTACAGCGGCTCGCCCATGCCGTGCAGGCACTGGAACTCGTACTGGCCGGGGTAATAGTTCTGGCCGGCAATCTGGTAGATGGCCGACAGGGTGTGGGCGTTGTGCGTGGCGAACTGCGGGTAGATGGCTTCTGGCACCGACAGCAGCTTGCGTGCGCAGGCGATGTAGGAAACGTCGGTGTACACCTTGCGGGTGTAGACCGGGTAGCCTTCCAGGCCCTCGACCTGGGCGCGCTTGATCTCGCTGTCCCAGTAGGCGCCTTTCACCAGGCGGATCATCAGGCGGTGGCGGCTGCGCTTGGCCAGGTCGATGACGTAGTCGATCACGTACGGGCAGCGCTTCTGGTAGGCCTGGATCACGAAGCCGATCCCGTTCCAGCCGGCGAGCGACGGCTCGAAGCACAGGCGCTCGAGCAGGTCCAGCGACAGCTCCAGGCGGTCGGCTTCCTCGGCGTCGATGTTCAAGCCGATGTCGTATTGCTTGGCCAGCAGGGTCAGCGACAGCAGGCGCGGGTACAGCTCGTTCATCACGCGCTCGTACTGGGCGCGGCTGTAGCGCGGGTGCAGGGCCGAGAGCTTGATAGAGATGCCCGGGCCTTCATAGATGCCGCGGCCATGGGAGGCCTTGCCGATCGAGTGGATGGCCTGCTCGTAGGACGCCAGGTACTTCTGTGCGTCGTGCTCGGTCAGTGCGGCTTCTCCGAGCATATCGTAGGAATAGCGGAAGCCCTTGGACTCGAAGCGGCTGGCGTTGGCCAGGGCTTCGGCGATGGTCTCGCCGGTGACGAACTGCTCGCCCATCAGGCGCATGGCCATGTCCACGCCCTTGCGGATCATCGGCTCGCCGCTCTTGCCGATGATGCGGGTGAGCGAGGAGCTCAGCCCGGACTCATTGTGGGTGGACACCAGCTTGCCGGTCAGCAGCAGGCCCCAGGTGGCGGCGTTGACGAACAGCGAGGGGCTGTTGCCCAAGTGCGGTTGCCAGTTGCCATTGCTGATCTTGTCGCGGATCAGCGCATCACGGGTGCCTTTGTCGGGGATTCGCAGCAGCGCTTCGGCCAGGCACATCAGCGCCACGCCTTCCTGGGACGACAGCGAGAACTCTTGCAACAGGCCCTGGACGATACCGGCGCGGCCGCTGGCGCTCTTCTGGTTGCGCAACTTGTCGGCAAGGCCGGCAGCCATCTTGTTGGTGGCTTCGGCCTGCGGTGCCGACAGGCGCGCCTGCTCCAGCAGCATGGGCACCATTTCCTGCTCAGGGCGACGGTAGGCGGCGGTGATGGCCGCGCGCAGTACGGACTGCGGCAGGATGCTTTCGGCGAACTCCAGGAAACACTGGTGGGCATGGTCAGCAGGCACTTCGCCAGCGTCATCGCCGAGCGCGGCAGCCTGGCCATTGAGTTCGTTCAGGGTGGCGCCACCCTCGAGCTTCTCCAGGTAGTTGAAGATCGCTTGCTTGATCAACCAGTGCGGTGTGCGGTCGATGGACTGCGCAGCGGCTTTGAGTCGCTCACGGGTTGGGTCGTCGAGTTTGACCCCAAGGGTGGTCGTCGCCATTTCTTATCCTCGTTATTGCCACGGCGGTGGCCTAAGCTGGATGCAAGATTAGCTGTAGGAGTTTTCAGGTGCAACCGGGTGCAACCCGAAATCGGATTAGAACAGGTGCAACTCGTCCGACAGCTATTTCCCTACGCTAAAAAGGGGCGTTTGCGGTGCGTTTTCTTATAAGAAAGTGCAGCTGCTGCTGCCTTTTGGAGCAAGAAAGCGGTTTTATCGGAAAAGTGGCGGTGAGGTGCAACTTGCAAATGAAAAATGGTTGCACCTTGTTCAGGTTGTTGCATAGCATGCGCCGCCTGGGTGCAACCGACTCATCAAGCGGTCGCAAGAGATAAAAACAACGCCAGGGCACAACTCATGGGCAATCCAATCACGGTCACATTCGTGATCTACATCGCGGTAATGGTGCTGATCGGCTTCATGGCCTACCGCTCCACCAAGAACCTTTCCGACTACATCCTGGGCGGTCGCAGCCTGGGCAGCGTGGTCACCGCACTCTCCGCCGGCGCTTCCGACATGAGCGGCTGGCTGCTGATGGGCCTGCCGGGCGCCATCTACATGTCGGGCCTTTCCGAGGCCTGGATCGCCATCGGCCTGACCGTCGGCGCCTACCTGAACTGGCTGTTCGTCGCTGGCCGCCTGCGTGTGCAGACCGAGCACAACGGTGACGCCCTGACCCTGCCGGACTATTTCGCCAGCCGCTTCGAAGACCAGAGCGGCCTGCTGCGCATCATCTCGGCCGTGGTCATCCTGGTGTTCTTCACCATCTATTGCGCCTCCGGCATCGTCGCTGGGGCCCGCCTGTTCGAAAGCACCTTCGGCATGTCCTACGAGACCGCGCTGTGGGCAGGTGCTGCAGCCACTATCGCCTACACCTTCATCGGGGGCTTCCTGGCGGTGAGCTGGACCGACACCGTTCAGGCCGCGCTGATGATCTTCGCGCTGATCCTCACCCCGATCATCGTGCTGATTTCCACCGGCGGCTTCGACACCACCTTCCTTGCCATCGAGGCCGTGAACCCGGCCAACTTCGACATGTTCCGCGGCGCTACCTTCATCGGCGTCATTTCGCTGATGGGCTGGGGCCTGGGCTACTTCGGCCAGCCGCACATCCTGGCGCGCTTCATGGCCGCTGATTCGGTGAAGTCGATCGCCAACGCCCGTCGCATCTCCATGACCTGGATGATCCTGTGCCTGGCCGGTACCTGCGCCGTGGGCTTCTTCGGCATCGCCTACTTCTCTGCCAACCCTGACCTGGCCGGCCCGGTCACCGAGAACCACGAGCGGGTGTTCATCGAACTGGCGAAGATCCTGTTCAACCCGTGGGTTGCAGGTGTGCTGCTGTCCGCCATCCTCGCGGCGGTGATGAGCACCCTGAGCTGCCAGCTGCTGGTGTGCTCCAGCGCCCTGACCGAAGACTTCTACAAAGCCTTCCTGCGCAAGAATGCGTCCCAGGGTGAGCTGGTGTGGGTCGGCCGCTTGATGGTGCTGGCCGTGGCGCTGATCGCCATCGCCCTGGCTGCCAACCCGGAAAACCGCGTGCTGGGCCTGGTGGCCTACGCCTGGGCCGGCTTCGGTGCCGCCTTCGGTCCGGTGGTGCTGCTCTCGGTGCTCTGGAAGGGCATGACTCGCAATGGCGCGCTGGCCGGTATCGTCGTCGGTGCCCTGACCGTGATCCTGTGGAAGAACTACGTTGGCCTGGGGCTGTACGAAATCATTCCAGGCTTCCTGTTCGCCACCCTCGCCATCGTTTTCGTGAGCAAGGCAGGTCGTCCGTCGACCAGCATGGTCTCGCGCTTCGAAACCGCCGATGCGGCGTACCACGCTGACAAGTAATACCCGTTGACATGGCGGCGCCCGCGAAGCAGGCGCCGCCGTTCGACCGCCGTACCTGACGGCTCCCGCACGACAAGGTAAACTTGCCGGCCCCCGCAGGAGCCGCCATGAACTACCGTCACGCCTTCCACGCCGGCAACCACGCCGACGTCCTCAAGCATATCGTGCTGACCCGCCTCATCGCCCTGATGTCGCGCAAGGAGCAGCCTTTCGCCTACCTCGATACCCATGCTGGCCTCGGCCTGTACGACCTGCAGGGCGACCAGGCGAACCGTACCGGTGAATACCTCGAAGGTGTCGCTCGCCTGTGGAATCGCGACGACCTGCCTGCCATCACCGACGACTACCTGCGCATCATCAAACGCCTCAATTCGGACGGCGAGCTGCGCTACTATCCCGGTTCCCCCGAGCTGGCCCGGCGCCTGATGCGCCAGCAGGACCGCGCTCTGCTCAACGAAAAACACCCCGAAGACGGCCCGTTGCTACGGGAAAACATGAAGAAAGACCCGCGCGTAACCGTGCACCTGGGCGAGGGCTGGCACGTGCCGCGGGCCCTGCTGCCGGTGCAGGAAAAGCGCGCGATCATGCTGATCGACCCGCCGTTCGAGCAGGCGGACGAGCTGAAGCGCTGCACCGTGGCCATGAAAGAGGCGATCGGCCGCATGCGTCAGACCGTCGTGGCGATCTGGTACCCGATCAAGGACCAGCGCTCGCTGACGCGTTTCTACCAGGACCTGACCAGTACCGGGGCGCCCAAGTTGCTGCGCGCCGAACTGTACGTGCACCACCAGGACAGCCCTCAGGGCCTGAATGGCTCCGGCCTGGCCATCGCCAACCCGCCATGGGGCCTGGAAGACGAGCTGCGCGAGCTGCTGCCCTGGCTGGCCGAGGAACTGGCGCAAAGCGCCGGCAGCCACCGGCTTGACTGGCTGATCGCCGAGTGAAGTGTCTGGTTAGCGGCGGGGGCAGTTTGCCGTCTATGTTTGCGTTATAATCGCGCCCTTTAGCCGCCGCCCGCCCATGAGGCCGCCGGCGCATCCCTAGCGAATGAAGAGGCTGAACCCTTGGCATTGACGATTCTTGGCCTGTCCGGCGCCCTTAGCCATGACCCTTCCGCGGCCCTGTACATCGACGGCAAGCTGATTGCCGCCGCCGAAGAAGAGCGCTTCGTGCGTGACAAGCATGCGAAGAACCGCATGCCCTACGAGTCGGCGAAATTCTGCCTGGAGCAGGCTGGCATCAAGCCTTCGGACGTCGACGTCGTGGCTATTCCCTTCGCGCCTATCAGCCTGTTCGGCAAGGCGCGCTGGCACTACGCGAAACGCTACTGGTACGCCCCGGACCGCGCGCTGGACGCGATCCTGATGGGCAACCGTCGCTACAAGCGCTACCGCAAGAAGATCGTCTGGTGCCTGGAGCAACTGGGCTTCGACCCCAAGAAGGTCAAGATCGAGCCGGTCGAGCACCACCTGGCCCACGCCTCCAGTGCCTACCACTGCTCAGGCTTCAAGGAAAAGACTGCCATCCTCGGCATCGACGGCAAGGGTGAATACGCCACCACCTTCTTCGGCTATGGCGAGAACGGCAAGATCCACAAGATCAAGGAGTTCTTCGACCCGGACTCGCTCGGCGGCCTGTACGGCGCGATGACCGAGTTCCTGGGCTTCGAGATGCTCGACGGCGAGTTCAAGGTCATGGGCATGGCGCCTTATGGCGATGCCAGCAAGTACGACTTCTCGCGCCTGGCCAGCTTCGAAAATGGCGAGCTGGTCATCAATACCGACTACGCCAACGTCATCGGCCTGCGCCGCTATAAAGAGAAGGGCAAGGGCTTTTACTTCTCGCCCAAGCTGATCGAATGGCTGGGCCCCAAGCGCGAGGGCGACATCGCCGACGAGCCGTACATCCACTACGCGGCCAGCATGCAGGCGCTGTTCGAGAAGCTGGCGTTGCAGATGATCGACCACTACCTGGGCGACATCCTCAAGGAAACCGGCAAGCTGGCCTTCGCCGGCGGCTGCGCGCTGAACGTCAAGCTCAACCAGAAGATCATCGCCCGCCCGGACCTCAAGGAGCTGTTCGTGCAGCCGGCGTCCGGCGATGCCGGTACTGCCGTGGGGGCTGCGGCCTACGTTTCCCACGCCCGTGGCGTGCCGGTCGAGAAGATGGAGCATGTCTATCTGGGCCCTGCGTACTCCAACGAGGACGTGATCGCCGCCTGCGCCCGCCACCCGAACGCACCGAAATGGCGCAAGCTCAACGACATGCCGGAGCGCATCGCCAAGATCATGGTCGATGGCAACCCCGTGGCCTGGTTCCAGGGCCGCATGGAGTTCGGGCCGCGCGCCCTGGGCGGGCGTTCGATCATTGGCTGTCCGAGCGTGCCGGGCGTTGCCAACCGTATCAACGAGCAGATCAAGTTCCGCGAGCGCTGGAGACCTTTCTGCCCCTCGATGCTCGACACCGTCGCGCCACAGATGATCAAGGTCGACCACCCGGCGCCCTTCATGACCTTTACCTTCGAGGTGGCCGAGGAGTGGAAAACCCGCGTGCCGGAGGTAGTCCACGAGGACGGCACGTCCCGTGCGCAGGTGCTGAAGCGGGAGTACAATCCGCGTTACTACGACATGATGAAGGCGCTGGAAGCGCTGACTGGCAATGGCGTTTCGCTGAACACGTCGCTCAATCGTCGTGGCGAACCGATGATCTGCTCGCCGACCGACGCGCTGAACATGTTCTATGGGTCCGACCTGCAGTATCTGATCATGGAAGACATCCTTGTGGTCAAAGAGGGTGCGCCAGAGTATGAAGATTCCTGAAATACTGATTAGCCTGGTCATTCCGGCTTACAACTACGGCAAGCTGCTGCCACGGGCGCTGGACTCGGTGTTTGCTCAATGGGCCGATGACCTTGAAGTGATCGTGGTCAACGACGGTTCCAAGGACAACACCCTGGAAGTGTTGGCGGGTTACGTTGCCCGCCACCCGCAGTTGCAGGTCATCGATCAGGCCAACGCCGGTGCCGCTGCCGCTCGCAACAAGGGCATCGCCCAGGCGCGCGGTCGCTACGTATTGTTGCTTGATGCCGACGACGAGCTGGTACCCGGTGCCATCGAGGTATTGCGCGAAGTGCTGCGCGCCAACCCCGACACCGGCATGGTGCTGGGTGGGCAGATTTCGGTATTCCCGGACGGCAAGGAGCGCGTGCGCCTGCCGACGCCGGTGCCGCAGGCCAGCGCCAAGGAGCTGGCGCGCAGCTACTTGCTGGACAAGCGCATTACCGTCTCGCATTGCTGCACGCTGTTCGCCCGTGATCTGTTGCTGCGTCGCCCATACCCCGAGAACTTGCGTACCAGCGAAGACATTCCAGTGTTCGCCTTCCTGGTGGTCAACGCCAAGGTGGTCACCACCGATGTGCCCCTGGCGCGGATTCACAAGCACCCGGACAGCCAGCGGCACAACCGCGAGAACGAAGAAGCCTACGCGATGACGCTGGTCGACGAGGTATTTGCCAGTTTGCCGGCTGAGTGTCAGGAACTGAGGGGGCGCTACCGGGCTCAGCGCTACCTTTCGTTGTTCCGCGCAGCGCTGCTGTCGGGTGACCGTACTGCTGCGCGGCGCTTCTATGGCCATGCGCTGCGGCTGAGTCCGACTCAGGCGATGCGCTGGTCATATTTGCGCAAGGCATCGCGGTTGGTGATGGCTTAAGGGGTTCATTGGGACTGCTGTTGACGGAAAGGATGTTGGAGTGGGCAAGTTCGTTTCAAAAATTGTTGGCGAGTACCCTGTAAGGCTGGCGTTTTTCGCCAGCCTTTTGCTTTCGTTGGTAGCTGTGCTGGGCGCGGGTACGCTTGGTCGCGACGCATCGTTCTATATGACTATCGCCGAGCGCGTCAGCCAGGAAGGGCCGCAGGTGGCCTGGCAGCTTTTCAACTGGCCTTGGTTTACCTACCTGCTTGCGGCAAGCCACATGGTTCTGCGCCTGCCGTTGGAGTGGTGTGCCTATCTGTGGTGCGCGCTATTCATGGCCGGTACGTGCGCCTTGCTGGTAGATGTCGTGCGTCAGCGTGTCCCGGCCGCCGCAGGCTGGGCCTGCCTGGTGGTTCTGGCGATGCCGGCGGTAAACCAGTTCCGCAATGACATCATCCGTGAGTACGGGTTCTGGTTTTTCTGTGTCCTGGCGTTGTGGCTGGTCATGCGCTGGCAGTTACGAGGCGGATGGCTGCGCGCGGCCGCTGTCCATCTGGCGATAGGTCTGGCGATACTGTTCCGGCTCGAGGCATTGATGCTGGAGGTGGCCTTGGTGCTTTGGCTAGTGGTAGGGCTGCGCGAACCTCAAGGAATGAGGCGTCTGGCCCAGTTCATCGTCCTGCCGCTGGTAGCTGGCAGCGCTGGGTTGGTGGTCTTGCTGGCCAAGGGTGAAATCACCTCGACGCGGCTTGAGGATTACCTCGAGTTGATTGACCCGAGGCAGGTGTATTTCGCTTTGCGTCAAGTGGCTGACCAGTTGGGCGACAGCATGACCTACAAGTATTCACGCGACGAAACCGGTCGAATCATATTCTTCGGCATGCTTGCGGCGTTGCTTATCCAGTTCGTGTCGTTGACCGGTCCCTTCTCGCTACCCTTCCTGCGACGCGAAAGCTGGCAGGCGCTGCGTACCTACTTGCGCGATTACCAGGCGTTTGCCTGGGCGGCTCTGATGTACTTGACGGTGCTGATGTTGTTCTTCATCAGCATGCAGTTCATGAACGGTCGTTACTTGAGCTTCCTCAACCTGTTGGTAGTACCGTTGCTGGCGGTGGGGGCGTGGCATTTCGCAAGCCATTTCCCCCGTCTGGGCAAGGTGCTGGTGGTGGTGGGGTTGCTGGTGATGGTCTCCAACGTCATTTCCACGGGGGCACGCAAAACCCATCTGATCGAGGCAGGGCATTGGGTTGCCGCCAACATCGACCCCAAGGCCAAGGTTTACTACGATGATGGTCGGGTCAGCTACTACGCGGGGCGCGGCTACGTGACCTCCCTGCCGCAGGCTGAAGTCATTCATGATGACGCAGCCCGCCGCTACAGCTACTTCGTCTTGGAGGGTCGTCCAGACGAGCCGTGGCTCACCGCGTGGCTTGAGCAGCACCAGATGCGCGTACTGGCGAGTTTCGCCAATCGCAAGAAATCTACCGTGCTGGTAATCGGTCGCTAGCCAAGCAACTGCCGCAGGTTGTTCAGCAGACGTGGACGGGGCCTGTTTTGGCCCCGTTCCATTTCCTGGCGATAGCCTTGCAGGAAGGTTTCCCCCGCATTCTCGCCCAGCAGCCACTGACGGTCCTGCGGGTAGCGCAGCATGTGGTGGAAGTTGCGTTCGCGCTGGCTATCGCGCAGTGCGCGGCGCTGGCGGCGCAGGTCGGCGATGTCGATCAACCCCAGTTCCTGGTCGGGCGTAAGCACCACATTGCCCAGATGCAGCGAACGAAAGTAAACCCCGGTCTCGTGCAGGTGCGCTACAAAGCGCCCTAGCTGCAGGCGCAGCGCCTGGGCCTGGGCCGCATCATCCAGCAGCTGACGCAAGGTCTGGCCTGGCAGTGGCTGGTAGTACACGGCGTCACGGGCAATGCTGGCAATGCGGTACGTGGCGATCACTTCCGGGCTGGGGATACCCAGGCTGGCGAGGGTGCTTGCGTTGTGTGCGAACCGCTCGGCGTAGGGGAAGAACAGCGCCGAGCTGAGCAGGCGTTTGCGCCGGAACAGCTTGAGCATTCGGCCATCACGCAAGCGCAGCACCTTGTCGCCGGAACCGTCGGCCTCCAGTACCTGGGCGCCTTCGCGTAAAGCCAGGTAGGTGGAATGATCCAGTGCTTGCATGAGTAACCTCCGATAACCAAGCCGGTTATCTTATCTGACTTGCCTCGGTGTCGCTGCTGTCGGTTTCATGGGGGTGAAAAGTCGCTGTGATATGATCGGCGCCTCATTTTAGTGTGCGGATTCCCATGAGCAGTCCTGAACCTCGCCCTCAGTCCACCCTGGCGATCTATTTCCGCCTGTTGACCTACGTGCGCCCTTACATCGGGCTGTTCATCCTCAGCATCGTAGGCTTTCTGCTGTTTGCCTCGACGCAGCCAATGCTGGCCTACATCCTCAAGTATTTCGTCGACGGCCTGGCCAACCCGGATGCCGTGTTGTTCCCCGGTAACCCCTGGCTGGGCGAGTTGCGCCTGCTGCAGGCCGTGCCGCTGATGATCGTGGCGATCGCCGCCTGGCAAGGTGTCGGCTCGTACCTGGGCAACTATTTCCTCGCCCGGGTTTCCCTGGGGCTGGTACATGACCTGCGGGTGGTGCTGTTCAACAAGCTGCTCGAGTTGCCTAACCAGTATTTCGACAAGCACAACTCCGGGCACCTGATCTCGCGCATCACCTTCAACGTGACCATGGTTACCGGCGCCGCGACCGATGCCATCAAGGTGGTGATCCGCGAAGGCATGACCGTGGTCTTCCTGTTCTGCACCTTGCTGTGGATGAACTGGAAACTGACCTTGGTGATGGTGGCGATCCTGCCGATCATCGCTCTGATGGTCAGCAGCACCAGCCGCAAATTCCGCAAGCAGAGCAAGAAGATCCAGGTGTCCATGGGCGACGTCACCCACGTTGCCTCGGAAACCATTCATGGCTACCGCGTGGTACGCAGCTTCGGTGGCGAAACCTACGAACAGGACCGTTTCAAGCAGGCCAGCCTGAGCAATACCAACAAGCAGCTGTCGATGACCAAGACCGGCGCGGTTTACACGCCGACCCTGCAACTGGTGACCTACAGCGCCATGGCCATCGTGATGTTCCTGGTGCTGCTGCTGCGTGGCGAGGCTTCCGCCGGTGACCTGGTGGCCTATATCACCATGGCCGGCCTTTTGCCCAAGCCGATTCGCCAGCTCTCCGAGGTCAGCTCGACCATTCAGCGCGGCGTGGCCGGCGCGGAAAGCATCTTCGAGCAACTCGACGAAGCCCCGGAAGTCGACAGCGGCACCATCGAGCGCGAGCGCGTACAAGGTCGTCTCGAGGTGCGCAACCTGAGCTTCCAGTACCCCGGCACCGACAAGAAGGTGCTCGACGACATCAGCTTTGTCGCCGAGCCCGGTCAGATGGTGGCCTTGGTGGGACGTTCGGGCAGCGGCAAGTCGACCCTGGCTGGGCTGATTCCGCGTTTCTATCAGCATGAGCATGGGCAGATCCTGCTCGACGATGACGAAGTGCAGGCGTTCACCCTGCGCAACCTGCGCCGTCACATTGCCCTGGTGAGCCAACAGGTGACCCTGTTCAACGACACGGTCACCAACAACATCGCCTACGGCGACCTGGCCGGTGCGCCCATCGAGGCGGTGCACAAGGCAGCCGGCGAGGCCTATGCCGATGAGTTCATCCGCAAGATGCCCCAAGGCTACGACACCCTGGTGGGGGAAAACGGCGTACTGCTGTCCGGTGGCCAGCGCCAGCGCCTGGCGATTGCCCGGGCCTTGCTCAAGGATGCACCGCTGCTCATTCTCGATGAGGCCACCTCGGCCCTGGACACCGAATCCGAGCGTCACATCCAGGCAGCACTCGACCACGTGGTGCAGAATCGCACCACGATCGTGATCGCTCACCGCCTGTCGACCATCGAGAAGGCCGACCTGATCCTGGTGATGGAGGATGGCCGTATCGTGGAGCGCGGCTCGCACGACGAGCTGCTGGCGCGCAACGGCCACTACGCGCGCTTGCATGCCCGCGAGTTCGAGGAAGGCGACGACGACAAGCCCGCGCAGGCCGCCGACGTATGCTGAACCTGTTGCGCGCGTGGCGTGAACGGGGTTGGCAGGAAATCGACGCAACAGACTACGCCAAGGCTTGGCATCGATATGGCGGCAGCTTTGCCACGCACCCGGAGGTGGTGGCGCGGCTGTCGGCGTTTCTCGAGCTGCCGGTGCGCTACCTGGGCTGGCACGCCGACGGTCAGTTGCAGGCCGCCATGCCTTGTTCGGGTCGGTACCTGGCGCTGGCCAAGGATGTGCTCAAGCGTGAGCGCAAGCGTGGCCTGCTGGACCTGGGCAATGCCGAGGTCATCCTGCCCATCGCTAACTCGGTCCAGGTTCCGGTTCGCCAGCGCATGGGCTATGTCTCCGAGCTCAATGCCGACAACATCGCGACCCTACGCAACCAGCCCGAGGGCCTGGCGCTGGCCCGCGAGCCTGAGGATTACTCGAAGAAGTTCCGCTACAACCAGCGGCGCGAGTTGCGCCTGCTCGAAGAGTCGGGCGGCAGCCTGCGGCCGATGAGCGACTTCACGCCTGCCGAGCAGGCGGCGATGTACGCCGACCTGTTCCAGCGCCGCTGGGCCTTCGAGGTGCCGGGCAAGCAGGGCCTGGTGGAGGTGTTCGGCCTGCTGCGCGAGTTCATGACAGGGTCGGTGGTGCTGCTCGATGGCGCCCCGGTGGCCGTTCAGGTTCTGTACAGGGTTGAGGCGCCAGAATGGGTGTCGCTGGAGTACATCAATGGCGGGGTCGATCCGCAGAGCCGTGCTTTCAGCCCTGGTAGCGTACTGAGCTTCGTCAACACCCAGCAGGCCTGGGAAGACGCCAGGGCGATAGGCAAGCCCCTGCGTTACTCGTTCGGTCGCGCCGATCGTGAATACAAAGACCGTTGGTGCCGGAAGGTGGCGGTCTATCAGGTCTGAGTAATGAGCGCACGCAAGCAACTGCTCTTGAAGGCTCATCGTCGTAGAAAGCGCATTACCCTGCTGGTCGTGCTGCTGGCCGCCCTGGCCTTGGGGGCGGCCGTCGCCTGGTGGTTGCTGCCCTTGGTTTTGCTGGCGGCCTGGGTCGCCCACGAGGCGTGGTTTGCCGACCACCTCTTCTATCGCAGCAGCGACGACTACCAATACCTGTTCCCCGATGACGCTCATTCGCAACCCGTCACCCTCGAGGATGGACGGGTAAAGCTGTCCCGTGAACCGGGTGAAGGGGAAACCCTCATTCTGTGCGTTCGCGTACACCACTGCTGGCTGGGCCGCTGGCTGGACCCCTTCATCGAAGTTGGCGACGACCGCCAGGACTTCGAGCGGCGCGCCAGCGGCCAGCGCTACCTCAACCTTTCCGGCCAGCGCGAGCAACTGACTCGGGGTGAACTGGTGATACGCGGCCGGCGTTGCTGGGTGCATCGCGAGGCGCGCCTGTATGTAATGGCGAGCCCGGACTACCGCCAACAACGCGCGTTGATTCTCGCCCCCCATGCCGACGATGCGGAGCTGGCGGCATTCGGTTTCTACAGCCATAGCCCCGAGGTGGCTATCGCCACCCTGACTCAAGGTGAAATCGAGGCCGACAGCTATCACGAGCTTGGGCTGGACACCGCTGCCGCTGCTCGCCTGAAGGGTCGCCTGCGCAGCTGGGACAGCCTGGCGGTGCCGCTGTGGGGCGGGGTGAAGGCCAGTCACTGCGTGCAATTGGGCTACTACTGCCTGCAATTGCCCGCGATGAACGATGAGCCCGGCAAGGCTTTCGGTTCGCGTGAGTCGGGCGAAAGCGATATCCGCAGCGTGCGTCGGCACAACCCGTTACAACTTCCGGCCGACCGCGATGGTGCGCCCACCTGGGAAAACCTGGTGGCGGACCTCGTGGCACTGCTCGAACACTATCGCCCCGAGGTGATCATCACCCCGCACCCCGAGCTGGACCCGCATGCCGACCATGTCGCCACGACCCAGGCGATCTTCCAGGCCATCGCGCAGAGCGATTGCAAACCCGGCACCGCACTGTTCTATGCCAATCACCTGCACGACAACGACCGCTGGCCAATGGGCCCGGCCGGTACGGGGGTCGCCTTGCCGCCTACCCTGGAGCCGCTGCCGGCTGATCGCCTGTGGAGCCCCTCGCTGGACCCCGAGACCCAGCTCGACAAGGCCATGGCACTGGGCATGCAGCACGACTTGCGCGGGCCGTTGCCGCTCAAGGAGCGTGTGCGTCGACTTATCCAGTGGCTGCTCGGCGCGCGGCGCTGGCCGGTGACGGGCGAGGACGAATTCTTCCGCAAGGCGGTCAGGCGCCACGAACTGTTCTGGGTGCGGCGAATCGCCAAGTGAAGTGGTGTCATTAGCCCTGTGCTAATATCCCGCCCCTGTTCATTTTGTCTGATGGGTTGTCCATGAAGTTGTCCATGCCGCGTTTCGATCAAGCCCCGGTACTGGTGGTCGGCGATGTCATGCTCGACCGCTACTGGCATGGCGGTACCTCGCGTATCTCGCCTGAAGCGCCAGTGCCGGTGGTCAAGGTCGACCAGATCGAGGACCGCCCGGGTGGTGCGGCCAACGTTGCCTTGAACATCGCAGCGCTCGGCGCCCCGGCCTCGCTGGTTGGCGTCACCGGCCAGGACGAGGCGGCCGACAGCCTGGCCAACAGCCTGCAGGCTGCTGGCGTTCGTTCGGTCTTCCAGCGCATCGCCCACCAGCCGACCATCGTCAAGCTGCGGGTCATGAGCCGCCACCAGCAGCTGCTGCGTATCGATTTCGAGGAGCCGTTCGCCACCGATCCACTGTCGCTGGGCGCGGAAGTCGACAACCTGCTCGCCGGGGTCAAGGTGCTGGTGCTGTCGGACTACGGCAAGGGCGCCCTGCGCGATCACCAGGGCCTGATCGAGGCGGCCCGGGCCAAGGGCATCCCGGTACTTGCCGACCCCAAGGGCAAGGACTTCTCCATCTACCGTGGCGCCAGCCTGATCACTCCTAATCTGAGCGAGTTCGAAACCATCGTCGGCCGCTGCGCCGACGAGACCGAACTGGTCGGCAAGGGCCTGAAGCTGCTCGAAGATCTCGACCTCGGCGCGTTGCTGGTGACCCGCGGCGAGCACGGCATGACCCTGCTGCGCATCGGCCACCCGGCCCTGCACCTGCCGGCCCGTGCCCGCGAAGTGTTCGATGTGACCGGTGCTGGCGATACGGTGATTTCCACCTTGGCCGCCGCCATCGCCGCCGGCGAAGACCTGCCCCACGCCGTTGCCCTGGCCAACCTGGCTGCGGGGATCGTGGTCGGCAAGCTGGGTACCGCCGCCATCAGCGCTCCCGAACTGCGCCGCGCGATCCAGCGTGAGGAAGGCTCCGAGCGAGGTGTGCTGGGCCTGGAGCAGTTGCTGCTGGCCATCGACGATGCCCGCGCGCACAACGAGAAGATCGTCTTCACCAACGGTTGCTTCGATATCCTCCATGCCGGCCACGTGACCTACCTCGAGCAGGCGCGCGCCCAGGGCGACCGACTGATCGTCGCGGTCAACGACGACGCCTCGGTGAGCCGCCTGAAGGGGCCGGGCCGTCCGATCAACAGTGTCGATCGGCGCATGGCCGTACTGGCAGGCCTGGGGGCGGTGGACTGGGTCATCAGCTTCCCCGAAGGCACGCCCGAGAACCTGCTGCGCCAGGTCAAGCCCGACGTGTTGGTCAAGGGCGGCGACTATGGCATCGACCAGGTGGTAGGGGCCGATATCGTCACGGCCTATGGCGGCACGGTAAGGGTGCTGGGGCTGGTAGAAAATAGCTCGACCACGGCGATCGTCGAGAAAATCCGCAAGCATTGATGGATGCCGAAAGGGGCTGCATTGCAGCCCCTTTCGTTATTTGTGCAGCGATGTGCGTGCGCGTCGCAGCAGCGCCTTCGCCTTGTCACTGAAACGCCGCAAGTGCGATGCCTTGCTGGCTTTCGGCTCCTCCAGGCCCTGCTGCTTCAGCCAGTCCCTCCAGCGTACCCGCTCATCCTTCACCACCCAGCCTTCCTGGCGCGCGAAACTTTCCGCCAGGTACAGGCCGCGCGTGCTCGCCGGTACCAACTGGTCTTTCTTCAGGGTGTAGAGTTCGGCCGTGGGTTGGCCATCCTTGAGCGGCATCAGGTACAGGTCGGGGCGCTTGCGGTTCAGGCGGGTCACCAGCTGGTCGCCCTCCAGCCGTTCATCGACGTGGAACAGGCTCAGCGACTTGGCGTCCTTCGGCACCTGCAAGCGCAGATCGTAGATCAATTGCAGAGAGGCGGTGGGCAAGTGCACATAGGCCCGCGGTCGCTCCAGCAGCGTCAGATTGGCGCAGTGCACCGGTCGCGCCGCACCGGATGCCGGGGACAGCTCGAAGGGCGGTGTCTCTCGGTAATGCAGGGCCGCCGCGTAGGGGGTGGGCAGCCAGGTGTCGTTGAAGCGACCGCCCAGCCAGCCCTCGGGCGTTTCCAGCAGGCACTCCTCGGCGACTTCCTGAATGGCCGTGTGCAGCGGAATATTCAGTTCCTGGGCCGGTACGTAACCCGAGATCAGCTTCAGCACCACATCGCCGCGGTCCTGGCGCCGCTGGCGCACCAGCACCCAGTAGTCACGGTTCTGCCAGTGCAGGGTCAGCCGTACCGACACCCCGAGGTTGGCCAGCTCAGCCACGAAATGCTCGCTGTCATCGACGCTGATTGCCTTGCGTCTTTGCAGGGTCTGGGCGAAGTTCAGCGGCATGCCGATGCTCTTGTACGTCAGGCCGTCGGGGGTCGCTTCGACATGTAGGGGCAGGGTCTTGAAGTTGCTGGGGTTCTTGCGGATCAGCGTTCGCGCCACGAGGCTCCTCCTTGCGTTGGGCGGCCGCGCTGGCGGCTCAGGCCTGGCCCAGGATACGGGCGACGGTGGCCACGTTATGGGCCAGGTGCACTGGGTTGATAGTGCCGACGATAGCACTGCTGACGCCTGGGTGGGCAAACAACAGTTCGAAGCTGGCCTGAACCGGGTCGACACCTGGCGACAGGCAGATATGGCCGCTGGCCAGGGCCTTCTTGACCAGGATGGCCTTGCCGTGTGCGGCAGCGTAGTCCAGCACCGGGCGCTCCGCCTGCTCGTTCAGGTTATAGGTGACCATGGCGCAGTCGCCTTGTTCCAAAGCCTTCAGGCCACCCTCCGCGGTCTTGCCGGAGAAGCCATAGCCGAGAATCTTGCCTTCCTGCTTGAGCGCGGCGAGGGTCTGGTACACCTCCTGCTGCTCGAGGATGGCCAGGTCGTTGCCGTCGGAATGCACCAGCACCAGTTCGATGCGGTCGGTTTCCAGACGCCTGAGGCTGCGCTCGACCGAGCGACGGGTGTGCGCGGCGCTGAAGTCGAAGCGTGACGTGCCATCGTCGAACTCTTCACCCACCTTGCTGACGATCACCCATTGCTCGCGCTGACCGCGCAGCAGCGGCCCAAGGCGCTCTTCGCTACGGCCGTAGGCGGGGGCGGTGTCGATCAGGTTGAGGCCAAGCTCACGTGCCTGGGCCAACAGCAAGCGGGCGTCGTCGTCGCCTGGAATGGTGAAGCCGGAGGGGTATTTCACGCCCTGGTCGCGGCCCAGCTTGACGGTGCCCAGGCCCAGCGGCGAAACCCTGAGGCCGGTGCTGCCCAGTGGGCGGTGGAAGTCGTGCAGGGTTGGCAGGCTCATGGCAGCAGTTGCTCCCAGGCAGGTACACCCAATGGCGGGCGAGGCAGGTCGCTGAGTTCGGGGTGGGCGAGGGGGCGAACGCCATCGCGTTCGAAACTGGCCAGCACGCGGTCGGCGAAGTCTGGCGCGAGGGCCAGCTTGGTCGGCCAGCCCACCAGCAGACGCTGCTGTTCGGCGAGGAAGGCATTGTCGGGGCGCACCAGGCCCGACTGCGCAGGCTCGGCACGGTCGACGCGCAGGGTGGCCCAGCGCACCAGGCTCTGGTCGACCCAAGGCAGCAGGCTGGCGATTTCCTTCTGCGCCGCCGCGATTTGTGCGGCGGGCCCGCGTGCCACGCCATCGGCTTCGGCAAGGTCGCCGCCCAGGTACCACACCCACTGGCCATCGCTGGCCGGGTGGGTGGTCACGGTAACCCGCGGCTTCGGCCCGCCACCCAGGCAATGGGCGTACAGCGGCTTGAGGTTCGGCCCCTTGGCGATGACCATGTGCAGCGGCCGCAGTTGCATGGCGGGCTGTTCCAGGCCCAGGGCCTCGAGCAAGGCCGCGGTGCCGCCACCGGCACTGAGCACCACACGTTGTGCGCGAATCGCGCGGCCGTCGACCACCAGGCCAGCCAGTTCGCCAGCCTCGTGCAGCGGCTCGATACGTTCACCGGCCAGCAGGCCGTCGCCGCCGAGTGCCGCCAGGTTGGCCAGCAGGCTCGGCACATCGATCACCAGCTCTGCCAGGCGGTAGACCTTGCCCTTGAAAGCGCGGTCCTGCAGTGCCGGCGGCAGTTGCTCGCCCTTGACCTGGTCGACTCGGCCACGCACGGCTTTGCTGGCGAAGAAGCTGGTGAGGTTGCCGGCCAGGGTACCGGGCGACCACAGGTAATGCGCATCGGACAGCAGCCGGGTGCGGCTCAGGTCGAGTTCGCCGCTGCCGGCCAGCGCCTCGCGCCAGCGCCGGGGCATATCGGCGATGGCCTCCGAGGCGCCGGTCAGGGCGCCATGCAGGGCGTACTTGGTGCCGCCGTGGATGATCCCCTGGGACTTGATGGTCTGCTCGCCGCCCAGGCTCGCGCGTTCCACCAACACCGTCGAATAGCCCAGCCGGCGTAGCCGGGCGTTGAGCCAGAGCCCTGCGACCCCGGCGCCGACGATGAGTACGTCAGTGGAAATGGCGGATGGCATGCGGGTACCTCGAAGACTGGAACGATTGCCCAGTATACAGCCCGCATCAGGCACATGCGCCTTTCGATCAATGCCCCGTGGTCTTGGAGAACAGCTGGATCACCACCACGCCGCCGACGATCATGGCCATGCCGAGCATGGCCGGGGTGTCCAGCTTCTGCCCGTAGATCACCAGCGCTGCCACGCTGATCATGACGATGCCCATCCCTGCCCAGATGGCGTAGGCAATGCCGATCGGGATGGTGCGCACCACCAGCGTCAGCATCCAGAACGCCAGAATATAGCCGCAGACCATCAGCATCAGGGGCAGCGGAGTGCTCAGGCCCTTGACCGACTTCATGGAAGCGGTGGCGATGACTTCGGCGAAGATGGCGATGGTCAGGTAGATGTAGGCGTTCATGGTGCGATTCCTCCGTTGATGGGCGGCATTTTCGGGCTTCGATCAGATGGGGTAAAGTCATTACCTATCGTTAAAGGAGATAGGTCGATGGCCGATCAGTGGAACCTCGAGCAGCTGCGCCTGTTCGTCCAGGTTGCCGAATTACGCTCGTTTTCTGCCGTGGCGCGGGCGCAGCGCAAGGCGCAGTCTGCCGTGAGCAGCGCCATCGCGATGCTGGAGGCCGACCTCGGCGTGACCCTGTTCGAGCGCAGCAGTGGTCGCCAGCCCCAGTTGACCGAGAGTGGTGCCGCGTTGTTGGAAGATGCCCGCGAGTTGCTGCGCCAGTGCGAACATCTTGAAGGGCGGGCGCTGGCGCTGATGCGCGGCCAGGAAGCCCTGTTGCGAGTGGCCCAGGACGAAGCCATGCCTTACCAGCCGGTGATCGACAGCCTGGATGAGCTGGCCAGTCGCTTCCCCTACCTGCAAGTGCAGCTGGCCAGCGCTGCCCAGGGCGACGTGGCGCGCAAGTTGGTGGAACGGCGTGCCGACCTGGGTTTGTTCTTCCATCATGAGAGCATCCCGGCGTCGCTGGAGCGGCGTGTCCTGGGCAGCGTGGAAATGGTCACCGTGTGTGCCGTGGGCCACCCCCTGGCCCATTTGGGCCGTGTCACTCGCCAGCAGTTGGCGCGTCATCGCCAGTTGCTGATCGCGCCTCAGGAAAGCGACTACCCCGGCGGCCAGGCGATCAGCCCGCAGGTATGGCGCGCCGACAGCTTCTACGCCATGGCCGAGCTGCTCATGCGAGGCCTGGGTTGGGCGTGGTTGCCGCGTCATGTGGTGCAGTACCCGACCTACCAGGCCCATATGGTGGAACTGGCCAGCGAGTGGCGCCCCCCGGCGCTGGTGGTGGAACTGGCCTGGCGTCGCGATCAGCCACTGGGGCCTGCGGCGCAGTGGTTGGCGCAACGCTTCGCAGTCCACCTAAAGGCGATTGGCTAGCAGGCCTTTTTCCACTGTTCCTTGTACACTTCGCCGCCATGAACAGAACCCTCTATACCTTGCTGTTTCACCTTGGCCTGCCGCTGGTCGCGCTGCGCCTGTTCCTGCGTGGTCGCAAGGCGCCGGCCTATCGCCAGCGCATCGCCGAGCGCTTTGCCCGTGGCCTGCCGCCGGTGCGTCGCGGTGGCATCTGGGTGCACGCGGTTTCGGTGGGTGAGAGCATTGCCGCTGCGCCGATGGTACGCGCCTTGCTTCTGGCCTACCCGGACCTGCCAATCACCCTGACCTGCATGACCCCCACCGGCTCCGAACGCATCCGCGCGATGTTCAAGGACGAGCCGCGTATCCAGCACTGCTACCTGCCCTACGATTTGCCTTGGGCAGCGGGGCGTTTCCTCGATCATGTGCAGCCGCGGCTGGGCATCATCATGGAGACCGAGCTGTGGCCCAACCATATCCACCAGTGCGCCAGGCGCGGTATCCCGGTGGTCTTGGCCAATGCGCGGTTGTCCGAGCGCTCGGCGCGTGGCTATGCCCGCTTCGCCGGCCTGACCCGGCCGATGCTCGAGGAAATGAGCCTGATCGCCGTACAGACCGAGGCGGAGGCCGAGCGTTTCCGCAGCCTGGGCGCGCGCGCCGAGTGCGTGCAGGTGACCGGCTCGATCAAGTTCGACCTGAAGGTGGACGACCAACTGCTGCCGCGTGCCCGCCAGTTGCGCGAGCAGTGGTCGGCGACATCGCGCCCGGTATGGATCGCAGCCAGCACCCACGAGGGCGAGGACGGGTTGATCCTCGAGGCGCATCGTCAGTTGCTGGCGGTGCACAGCGATGCGTTGCTGATCCTGGTACCGCGTCATCCGGAGCGTTTCGCTGCGGTGCATGCGTTGTGTGCCGAGGCGTTCAGCGTTGTGCGCCGCTCTACTGGCGAGCGGCTCGACAGCGACACCCAGGTGCTGCTGGGCGACACCATGGGTGAATTGCTGTTCCTCTACGCCCTGGCCGATATCGCCTTCGTCGGTGGCAGCCTGGTGCCCACGGGCGGGCACAACCCGCTGGAGCCAGCGGCGCTGGTCTTGCCGGTAATCACCGGTCCGCATGTGTTCAACTTCCTCGAGATCAGCGCGATGCTGCGTGAGGCGGGGGCGCTGCGCCAGGTTGACGATGCCCAGGGGCTGGCGCAGGAAGTGCGGCGGCTGGTCGAGTTGCCGCAGGATGCGCGGCGCATGGGCGAGGCGGGCAGGGCGGTGATGCAGGCCAACCAGGGGGCGTTGCAACGGCTGCTCGACGGTTTGGCGCGGCTTCTTCGCTGATTTCTCTGGCCCTTTCGCGGGTAAACCCGCTCCCACAGGTTCTCCACTGCCCTAAGAGCGGTGGAGAACCTGTGGGAGCGGGCTTGCCCGCGAATAGGCCGGTACAGGCGACGAAAATCAGGGCCTGCGTTCGAAATTCTTCGCCGCCGCCTCCGCCAGGTCCGGCGGCAGGAAATCCTTGTCCGGGTTGTAGTCGGCCTTCAGGTAGCGCCCCAGATCCCGCAAGTCCTGCGGGCTGAGCGTACCCGCCGCCTGCTTCAGGCGCAGGTTGTCGAGGATGTAATCGTAGCGGCTGTTGTTGTAGTCGCGTACCGAGGTGTACAGCTGGCGCTGGGCATCGAGCACGTCGACGATGTTGCGGGTACCGACCTGGTAGCCGATCTCTGTGGCTTCCAGTGCGCTCTGGTTGGAAATGATCGACTGCTTGCGGGCCTGCACCTGTTCGACATCGGTGTTTACCGCGCGGTGCAGGTTGCGGGTGTTCTCCACCACCTGGCGGCGCAGGCTTTCGCGCTGCTGCTCGGTCTGGCTCAGGCGCGAATACGCCTCGCGCACCTGGGAGCTGGTCAGGCCGCCGCTGTAGATCGGAATGTTCAGTTGCAGGCCGATGCTGGTCTGTTCCACGTCGCCGCCATAACGCACGCCGGGCTGCGGCGCCGGGTTGGTGAAGCCGAGGTTATCGTTGTCGCCCTTCTGGTAGCGTGCTACGGCATCGAGTGTTGGCGCATGCCCGGCCTTGCGCTGGCGCAGGGTTTCCTCGGCGGCGTCGACGGCGTAGTGGGTGGCCAGCAGGTTGAGGTTCTGGCGCGCGGCGGTCTCGACCCAGGCCTTGGCATCGTTGGGTGTCGGCACCTGCACCGGCAGGGTATGAACCACACCCTGGAGGGATGCGTACTCGCGGTTGGTCAGGGTCACCAGGGCCTCGAAGGCGTCCTGCACGCGGCGCTCGGCGATGATCCGGTTGGCGCGGGCGGTATCGTAACTGGCCTGGGATTGCAGCACGTCGGTCTTGTCGGAGAGGCCCACGTCGAAGCGTTCGTTGGACTGGTCGAGCTGGCGCCTGAAGGCCGCTTCCTCGGCCTTGGTCGAGGCCAGGTTGTCCTGGGCGCGCAGGACCGCGAAATAGTTCTCGGCGGTTTGCAGGATCAGGTTCTGCTCGGTGGCCGACAGCTCCAGCGCTGCCTGCTCGTTGACCGCCTCGGCGGCCTGCAACTGGAACCAGCGGTCGGCGCGGAAGATCGGCTGCGACAGGGTGGCGCTCCAGCTGTTGCCACCGCGGTTGGAGGTGATAGAAGGCTCGTCCAGCTTGGTGCGGGTGCTCATCATTTCGGCCCCGCCCGACAGGTTCGGCAACAGGCCTGCGCGAGCCTGGGGCACCACTTCGCGGCGAGCGCCGTAGTCGGCGCGGGCAGCGGCGAGGTCGGCGTTGTTGTCGACGGCTTCCTGGTAGACGCTGACCAGGTCGGTCTTCACCGTCGTGGGCACGTCCGCTGCCCAGGCCGCTCCGTTGGACGCACAAGACACGGCTATCGCCAGTGAGAGTTTGCGCAGCATAGGACGATCCTTGAATTTCTGAACTGTTGAGTTTTGTTAGATGCGCCAGTGTAGTGCCACGCGCATCCGGCAACAATCGCCCGTCGCGCCTTTCATCACCCGCCCTGGCGGGCCGCATCAGAGTGCTTGGCTTTGCCGGCCACTCCAGTCTAGACTGCCCACGTTCTTGTCGGGGTGCCTTGAGTCGAAGGCTGAGATCGCATAGGTGCGGATCCCGTTGAACCTGATCAGGTTAGCGCCTGCGTAGGGAACAAGATTGCTCTCACTTCCCGGGAGCCTCTTGTGCCAGGTCCGGGATTGTCGATGCTTCATGCTCGATGGCACTCCAGGTATCCGGCACTGCACCCATCGAGGGGTGCGTCCGCGCCCTTCAGGTTCTTCCCCGACATTCCGCCCGCTGGAAGCCGTCTGGAGAGCCTGTGATGAGCAAACAAGAAAAAACGATCCACCTCAGCGAGTCGGCGCAAGTCGACCAGCAGTCCGTGCAACCGCTGCCCAATTCCCGCAAGGTCTATGTCCAGGGTTCACGCCCCGACATTCGCGTGCCCATGCGCGAAATCAGCCTGCACGACACCCCCACCGACTTCGGTGGCGAGAAGAACGCCCCGGTGCTGGTCTATGACACCTCTGGCCCCTACACCGACCCCGACGTCATCATCGACGTGCGCAAGGGCCTGGGCGATGTTCGCTCGGCGTGGATCGACGCCCGCGGCGACACCGAGCGCCTGGGCGGGCTGAGCTCGAACTTCGGCCAGCAGCGCCTGAACGACGCCGAGCTTGCCAAGCTGCGCTTCAACCATGTGCGCAACCCACGCCGGGCCAAGGCCGGCGCCAACGTCTCGCAGATGCACTACGCCCGCCAGGGCATCATCACTGCCGAGATGGAATACGTCGCCATCCGCGAGAACATGAAGCTCCAGGAAGCCCGCGCCGCCGGCCTGCTGAGCCAGCAGCATGCCGGCCACAGCTTCGGCGCCAGCATTCCAAAAGAAATCACCCCCGAGTTCGTGCGCGAAGAAATTGCCCGCGGCCGCGCGATCATCCCAGCCAACATCAACCACACGGAACTGGAGCCGATGATCATCGGCCGCAACTTCCTGGTGAAGATCAACGGCAACATCGGCAACAGCGCCCTGGGCTCCTCGATCGAAGAAGAGGTGGCCAAGCTGACCTGGGGTATTCGCTGGGGTTCGGACACGGTCATGGACCTGTCAACCGGCAAGCACATCCATGAAACCCGCGAGTGGATCATCCGCAACTCGCCGGTACCGATCGGCACCGTGCCTATCTACCAGGCTCTGGAAAAGGTCGGCGGCGTCGCCGAAGACCTGACCTGGGAGCTGTTCCGCGACACCCTGATCGAACAGGCCGAGCAGGGCGTGGACTATTTCACGATCCACGCCGGCGTACTGCTGCGCTACGTGCCGCTGACCGCCAAACGCGTCACCGGCATCGTCAGCCGCGGCGGTTCGATCATGGCCAAGTGGTGCCTGGCGCATCACAAAGAGAACTTCCTGTACACGCACTTCGACGAGATCTGCGAAATCATGAAGGCCTACGACGTCAGCTTCTCGCTGGGCGATGGCCTGCGCCCGGGCTCGATCGCCGATGCCAACGACGCGGCCCAGTTCGGTGAGCTGGAGACCCTTGGCGAGCTGACCAAGATCGCCTGGAAGCACGACGTGCAATGCATGATCGAAGGCCCCGGCCACGTGCCGATGCAGTTGATCAAGGAGAACATGGACAAGCAGCTCGAGTGCTGCGACGAGGCGCCGTTCTACACCCTTGGCCCGCTGACCACCGACATCGCCCCAGGCTACGATCACATCACCTCCGGCATTGGTGCGGCGATGATCGGCTGGTTCGGTTGCGCCATGCTTTGCTACGTCACGCCCAAGGAGCACCTGGGCCTGCCGAACAAGGATGACGTCAAGACCGGCATCATCACCTACAAGATCGCCGCGCATGCCGCGGACCTCGCCAAGGGGCATCCGGGCGCGCAGATCCGCGACAACGCGCTGTCCAAGGCACGCTTCGAGTTCCGCTGGGAGGATCAGTTCAACCTCGGCCTGGACCCGGATACCGCGCGTTCCTTCCACGACGAGACGCTGCCCAAGGAGTCGGCCAAGGTCGCGCATTTCTGCTCGATGTGCGGGCCGAAGTTCTGCTCGATGAAGATCACCCAGGAAGTGCGGGAGTACGCCGCGAAGATCGAAACCGTGGACGTGACGGTCGAGAACGGCATGCGCGAGCAGGCCGAGCGGTTCCGACAGGAAGGTAGCCAGTTGTACAAGAAGGTGTAGTAGGGGGGGGCGGCGGTTAGCCGCCCTTTTTCCACCTGTTGCAATATGCCTGCAGGAGCGGGCTTGCCCGCGAACACCGGCAAGGGCAGCGCCATTCACCGCGCAGCGCGGTTTGCGGCGGTTTGGCGCCCCGAAAAGCCCGCTCCTACGGGTTCAGCAGCGATTTCACAGCGGCGCGGTTCAGCCGCGACCGGGGAACAGCTCGGGCTTGAGCACGCCATTGAGACGCGGGTAGGGAATCTTCAGCTCGACGTGGCCCATGGAGTAGGGCGCGATGGCATACACCTCGTACTTCACCACCACCGCGCCGTAGGTCAGCGCCACGTGTGGCGAGCGCTTGAACGGCCAGGTCTTGATGAACTCGGCGTCTTTGTCCATGCCGGTGCTGATCATCCAGGCGCGGTGGGATTCCTCCACGGTCTTCCAGAAGGTTTCCTCCTGGCCCGGCACCAGCATGTCCTGCAGGGTCAGCACCTTGTCCAGCTTGCGCGAGTAGTTGATGAAGGCGCGCCCCGGCATGCCATGGGCGCCGCCGGTGTCGAGGTAGCTGGACAGCTCGACGATCACCAGTCCGTCATGCTGCTCACGTACCTTGGCTTGCAGATAGCTGCTGTTGCGCTTCTGTGCGCTGGCCAGGTACTGCTGTTCATAAGCCTGCAAGGTGGCTGGCGCGTCCGCGCGTTGGCTGTCCTCGGTCAGTTGCAGCAGGCGCTTCTCGACGATGCCGTCGAGCTTGGGCAGGGCCGGGAAATGCACGGTGTCGATGTTCACCAATGGGCAGTCGCTTTCGCTGCAGCCAGGTTTGACGTGCTCCCAGGCTTCGCGCTTGACCTCCAACGGGGCCCGGTAATTGGGCGCGAACAGGCTCTGGCAGGCGCCGAGGGCCAGTGCCAGCATGGCCACGGCAGTCAGTTTGACGAGCGTCATGAGGATCCTTGCAGAACTTGGATGATCGGCCTTGGACCGTCGGCAGGGCCTTCGGTTCGCCACTAAGCTATCAAAGAGAAGGCGGCCTGTCCCGCCTGCCCGAACGGTCGCGTCAAGGGGATGAAACGCGGCGGCACGCAGAGTAGGATGGCGCGATGCGGTAGACGAGGTAATGAGGATTCCCATGTCGGACACGTTGAATGCGGTGCCCAAGGCGGTCGAGATCGTCAAGCGCACCAACTGTTTCCAGGGCTTCTACAAGCTCGACAAGGTGCACCTGCGCCACGAATTGTTCGCCGGCGGCATGGGCCGCGAGATCAGCCGCGAGCTGTTCGTGCGCCACGACGCGGTCTGCGTGCTGCCCTACGACCCGCTGCGCGACGAGTTGGTGCTGATCGAGCAGTTCCGCGTCGGCGCCCTTGGCAAGGTGGAAAACCCTTGGCTGATCGAGTTGGTCGCCGGCCTGATCGACAAGGACGAGCAACCCGAGGAAGTCGCCCACCGCGAGGCAATGGAGGAAGCGGGCCTTACCTTCAGCGCCTTGTGGCCGATGACCCGCTACTTCCCGTCGCCCGGCGGAAGTGATGAGTTCGTGCACCTGTTCCTGGGCCGCTGCAGCAGCGAAGGCGCGGGAGGCCTGCATGGCCTGGAAGAGGAGGGCGAAGATATCCGCGTGCGCGTCTGGTCGTTCGAAGATGCCCTGCAAGCCGTGCGCGACGGGCGCATCGCCAATGCCGCGAGCATCATCGCCCTACAATGGCTGGCGCTGAACCGTGACGAAGTGCGGGGGATGTGGAAGTGAGCCCGCTGCGCGAGCGCTACAAGGTCGACCTCGCCGGCCTGCAAGCGGCCTGCGAGGCCAACTATGCCCGCTTGATGCGCCTGTTGCCGGAAATGCGCAACGCCCAGGGTTCGCGCCGTATCGGCATGACCCAGGGTGAACAGATGCTGGGTGTGCTGACGCTCGACGTGCTGCTGGCCTGCCCCTACACCACCACCGTACGCGTGCGCCAGGAGCACAGCCTGCCTTGGCTGCCCGTGCCGCAATTGGAAGTGCAGGTGTACCACGACGCGCGCATGGCCGAGGTGGTCAGTGCCGAGCACACCCGCCGCCTGCGCAGCATTTACCCGTACCCCAACGCGGCGATGCACCAGCCGGACGAAAAAGCTCAGCTCAACCTGTTCCTGGGCGAATGGCTGAGCCACTGCCTGGCCTGCGGCCACGAGCTCGAAGCGGTGCGCTGAAATGTGATGCCCGTCGGTTTCGAATGTTTGCTCGAAACCTTTCTCACGCCATAATTCGTGCTGAATCCGCTCCAGGAGAAGGCCGTTGGCCCAGCCAGACCCATCCCTCGTCCCGACACCCGTGCACGTGGTGCAACTGACCGACGCCCATCTGTTCGCCGACCCCGCCGGCACGCTGCTGGGCCTCGCCACCCGCGACAGCCTGCGTCACGTGGTCGAGCAGGTACGTCGGGAGCAGCCACGCATCGATTTGCTGCTGTGCACCGGTGACCTGTCCCAGGATGCCAGCGTGGCTTCATATGAGGCGTTTCGCGAGCTGACCTCGGTGTTCGACGTGCCAACCCGCTGGTTGCCCGGCAACCATGACGAGGCGCGGGTCATGGCCCAAGTTGCGCCGCATCTGGTGCAGGCGGTCACCGACATTGGCGCCTGGCGCATCGTCATGCTCGACTCGGCAGTGGTTGGGGCTACTCATGGGTTCCTCGAACCCGCGCAGTTGGAGGCGCTGGAGACTGCGTTGGCAGGCGCTGGTGAGCGCTATTGCCTGGTGTGCTGCCACCATCAGCCGGTGGAGATCGGCTGCGCCTGGATCGCGCCGATTGGCTTGCGCAACGCCGATGAGCTATTCCAGCGACTAGAGCGCCACTCGCAGGTAAAGGCCGTGCTTTGGGGGCATATTCATCAGGAGTGGGATGAGCAGCGTGGCGGGCTGCGCCTGCTGGCTACGCCTTCCACCTGTATCCAGTTCGCCGCGGGCAGCGACGACTTCAAGGTCAGCGAAGAGCGACCGGGCTACCGCTGGTTGCGCCTGCATGCCGATGGGCGTATCGAAACCGGTGTGGAGCGGGCGCAGGGTTATGTGGTGAAACTGGACTTCAATAGCCCCGGTTACTGAGGCGCCTTCTTCGCGGGTAAACCCGCTCCCACAGGTACCCCACTGAATTTGAATGCAGTGGGGTACCTGTGGGAGCGGGTTTACCCGCGAAGAGGCCCGCGATAGCACCCTCATTTGTGAAGGTTATGCTGCGAAAAACCGCACATTGCGCCAAAACCCGGCGAACACGCTACACTGCGCGTCCCTGCGCCCGCACGACCGGGCGCGAAGCCACAGATTCCGGGGGCAGCATGTCGGGTTCAATCCTCTATATCCATGGCTTCAACAGCTCGCCGCTGTCGATGAAGGCGCGCCAGCTCGAGGCGGTGATGCAGCACCTGGGCCTGGCCCGACACCTGCGCGTCCCGGCCCTGCATCACCACCCGCGCCAGGCCATCGCCCAGCTCGAAGCAGACATCGCTGAGCTTGGCGCGCCCTTGCTGGTCGGCAGTTCGCTGGGCGGCTACTATGCCACTCACCTGGCCGAGCGCTATGGCCTGAAGGCCCTGCTGGTCAACCCTGCGGTACGTCCGCACCTGCTGTTCGACGGCTACCTCGGCACCCAGCGCAACCTCTATACCGACGAAACCTGGGAGCTGACCCTGGACCACGTGCAGGCCCTGGCCGAACTGGAAGTGCCGGAGCCTCAGGACGCCGCGCGCTACCAGGTGTGGTTGCAGACCGGCGATGAAACACTGGACTATCGCCATGCCGAGCGCTACTACCGGGCCTGCGCCCTGCGCATCCAGGCGGGCGGCGACCACAGCTACCAAGGCTTCATGGAGCAAATGCCGGCATTGCTGGCCTTCGCCGACATTGCCCGCCAGCAATATGCAGCACTCGATTTTTCGGTATTTTGATTTTTTCGCATTCACCAGACTGACGACGAGAACCCATGGCCAATCCCAGCGCTAGCGCCTATAACGCAGACGCCATCGAAGTCCTCTCCGGCCTTGACCCGGTCCGCAAACGCCCGGGCATGTATACCGACACCAGCCGGCCCAACCACCTGGCCCAGGAAGTCATCGACAACAGTGTCGACGAAGCCCTGGCCGGCCACGCCCGCTCGGTACAGGTGATCCTGCATGCCGACCATTCCCTGGAAGTCTGCGACGATGGCCGCGGCATGCCGGTGGATATACACCCTGAAGAAGGGGTGTCGGGGGTCGAGCTGATCCTCACCAAGCTGCACGCCGGCGGCAAGTTCTCCAACAAGAACTACCAGTTCTCCGGCGGTTTGCACGGCGTCGGCATCTCGGTGGTCAACGCCCTGTCGAGCCAGGTGCGGGTGCGCGTCAAGCGCGACGGCAACGAATACCAGATGACCTTCGCCGATGGCTTCAAGGCCAGCGAGCTGGAAGTGATCGGTACGGTCGGCAAGCGCAACACCGGCACCAGTGTCTACTTCAGCCCCGACCCGAAGTATTTCGACTCCCCCAAGTTCTCCATCAGCCGCCTCAAGCATGTGCTCAAGGCCAAGGCCGTGCTGTGCCCGGGGCTGTCCATCAGCTTCGAGGACAAAGGCACCGGCGAGAAGGTCGAGTGGCACTACGAGGATGGCTTGCGCTCCTACCTGGTGGACTCGGTCAGCGAGTTCCAGCGCCTGCCCGACGAGCCGTTCTGCGGCAGCCTGGCCGGTAACAAGGAGGCGGTGGACTGGGCCTTGCTCTGGCTGCCGGAGGGCGGCGACAGCATCCAGGAAAGCTATGTCAACCTGATTCCCACCGCCCAGGGCGGCACCCACGTCAACGGCTTGCGCCAAGGCCTGCTGGATGCCATGCGGGAGTTCTGCGAGTTCCGCAACCTGCTGCCGCGTGGCGTCAAGCTGGCGCCGGAAGACGTGTGGGAACGCATCACCTTCGTGCTCTCGATGAAGATGCAGGAACCGCAGTTCTCCGGGCAGACCAAGGAGCGCCTGTCGTCCCGCGAGGCGGCAGCGTTCGTTTCCGGCGTGGTCAAGGACGCCTTCAGCCTGTGGCTCAACGGCCATCCCGAGCTGGGCATGCAACTGGCCGAGCTGGCGATCAGCAACGCCGGCCGGCGCCTGAAGGCGAGCAAGAAGGTCGAGCGCAAGCGTATTACCCAGGGCCCGGCGTTGCCTGGCAAGCTGGCCGATTGCGCCGGGCAGGACCCGATGCGTGCCGAGCTGTTCCTGGTCGAGGGTGACTCGGCCGGCGGCTCCGCCAAGCAAGCGCGGGACAAGGAATTCCAGGCGATCCTGCCGCTGCGCGGGAAGATCCTCAACACCTGGGAAGTGGACGGCGGCGAAGTGCTGGCCAGCCAGGAAGTGCACAACATCGCCGTGGCCGTCGGCGTCGACCCCGGCGCTACCGACCTGTCGCAACTGCGCTACGGCAAGATCTGCATCCTCGCCGACGCCGACTCCGACGGCCTGCACATCGCCACCTTGCTGTGCGCCCTGTTCGTCCAGCATTTCCGCCCTTTGGTCGAGGCCGGGCACGTGTACGTGGCCATGCCGCCCCTGTACCGCATCGACCTGGGCAAGGAAATCTACTACGCCCTGGACGAGGCCGAGCGGGACGGCATTCTCGACCGGCTGGTGGCCGAGAAGAAGCGCGGCAAGCCGCAGGTCACGCGATTCAAGGGCCTGGGCGAGATGAACCCGCCGCAACTGCGCGAAACCACCATGGACCCGAACACCCGGCGCCTGGTGCAGCTGACCCTCGACGACCTGCAAGGCACCACCGAAATCATGGACATGCTGCTGGCCAAGAAACGTGCCGGTGACCGCAAGAACTGGCTGGAAACCAAGGGCAACCTGGCCGAGGTCCTGGTTTGACGCGTCTGCTACTCGCGGCTCTGCTGGCGCTGTTCGCCCTGCCGACATTGGCGGGCGACTGGCCGCAGCTGAAGCTTGCCAGCGAGCACCCGATCGACGGCATGCGCGGCGGCAACCTGTCGGGCCTGGCCTTGTGCCGTGGCGCCCTATGGGGTGTCTCCGACCGCGACGACGATCAGGTCTACCGCTTCGACCAGCAGGCCAACACCTGGCAAGCCCAGGCGTTGGCCTTTGTTCCGCCGCCCGCGCCGGAGAGCGGCCTGCCCTGGGGCCTGAAGGTGCGCAACTGGGCGGTTTCCTTCATTCGCGGCGGTGAGCTCGACTATGAAGGCATCACCTGCGACCAGGCGGGCAACCTCTACCTGGTCAGCGAGACCCACGCCGCCGTGTTGCAAGTGCCGCTCGAGGGCGAGCCGAACTGGCTGCGCATCGACCAGACCATGGTGCGCCAGGCGCGCGCCAGCGGCATGTTGCTGCACTTCAATGCCTTGTTCGAAGGCCTGGCGATCAACCCGGCGGGCGACCGCCTGTGGCTTGCCGCCGAGCGCGAGCGCCGCGGGCTGATTGCCGTGCAACGCCAGCAGGCGGTGTGGACCTGTGGCCACAGCTGCGTGTTGCTCAGCGAGGCCGGCGTGGAAATGCAACCGCCGCAGATGCCCGGTTCGCGTGCGCTGCCACGGGACTTCGCCGACCTGGCGCTGTTCGACGGCAAGCTGTTCACCCTCGAGCGCAATGCCTTTCGCATCTGCCGCCGTGATGCCGACACTGGCGCAGTCGAGCGCTGCTGGTCGTTCGCCGCCGACGCGTTGACGGACGCACGCCGCTACGACCAGCCGTTCGGCCTGGCCGAGGCTTTGGTGATCGACAAGGACAGCGCCTGGATCGGCCTGGACAACAACAACGGCAGCCGCGGCGATGGCGAGACGCGGCCGATCGTATGGCGCTTCGCCGCGCCCGACGGCGGCTGGAGCGCCAAGCCTTGAGCCAGCAGCCACCAGGGAAGCGCGCCGGCAGGGTGCTGATGGTACTGGCCTGGGCCGCGGCGATGTTCCTTGCCACGCGCTTTTTCGGCCAGTGGGAAGACCGCCAGCAGAACCCCAACGCGGTCGTGCAATCCGAACGCGGCGACGGTTTCATCGAAGTGCGCCTGCTGGGCAATGGCCAAGGGCATTTCGTCGCCGATGGCGCGATCAATGGCAAGGTCGTGCATTTCATGCTCGACACCGGCGCCACCGACGTGGCGATTCCCGAGGTGCTGGCGCGCGACCTCGACCTGCCGCGCGGCGCACCTGTGCTGTTGAGCACTGCCAACGGCCGCACCGAGGGCTATCGCACCCGCCTGCAAAGCTTGCAACTGGGCGACATTCGCCTGGGCGACGTACGTGCCGTGGTGGTGCCTGGACTGGATGGACAGACGATCCTGCTGGGCATGAGCGCCCTGAAACAACTTGAATTTACCCAGCGCGGCGGCACCATGCTGCTGCGCCAGAACCTGAAATGACGAGGCCCGCATGAGCGACTCACTGGAACTCAGTCTCGACGGCGTAGAGCGCCGCTCCCTGGCTGACTTCACCGAACAGGCCTACCTCAACTACTCCATGTACGTGATCATGGACCGCGCCCTGCCGCATATCGGCGACGGCCTCAAGCCGGTGCAGCGACGTATCGTCTATGCCATGAGCGAGTTGGGGCTGGATGCCGACGCCAAGCACAAGAAGTCGGCGCGTACCGTCGGTGACGTGCTTGGTAAGTTCCACCCCCACGGCGATTCGGCCTGCTATGAAGCCATGGTGCTGATGGCCCAGCCGTTCAGCTATCGCTACACCCTGGTCGATGGCCAGGGCAACTGGGGTGCGCCGGACGATCCGAAGTCGTTCGCCGCCATGCGTTACACCGAGGCGCGCCTGTCACGCTATTCCGAGGTGCTGCTCAGCGAGCTGGGCCAGGGCACCGTGGACTGGGTGCCGAACTTCGATGGCACCCTGCAAGAGCCGCAGGTCCTGCCGGCGCGCCTGCCGAACATCCTGCTCAACGGCACCACCGGCATCGCCGTGGGCATGGCCACCGACGTGCCTCCACACAACTTGCGGGAAGTCGCCAGTGCCTGCGTGCACCTGCTCGATGAGCCCAAGGCGACCATCGAGGCGTTGTGCGAGCACATCAAGGGGCCGGACTACCCGACCGAAGCCGAGATCGTCACGCCGCGTGCCGAGATCCTGAAACTCTACGAGACCGGCAAGGGCTCGATCCGCATGCGCGCGGTGTACCGCGTGGAAGATGGCGACATTGTCGTGACCGCGTTGCCGCACCAGGTTTCCGGGGCCAAGGTGCTGGAGCAGATCGCCGCACAGATGCAGGCAAAGAAGCTGCCGATGGTTGCCGACCTGCGCGATGAGTCCGACCACGAGAACCCCTGCCGCATCGTCATCATCCCGCGCTCCAACCGCGTCGATGCCGATGAGCTGATGCAGCATCTGTTCGCCACCACCGACCTGGAAAGCACCTATCGGGTCAACGTCAACATCATCGGCCTGGATGGCCGCCCGCAACTGAAGAACCTGCGCACCCTGTTGCAGGAGTGGCTGCAGTTCCGGATCGGTACCGTCCGTCGCCGTTTGCAGTTCCGTCTCGACAAGGTCGAGCGTCGTCTGCACCTGTTGGAAGGTTTGCTGACCGCGTTCCTCAACCTTGATGAAGTGATCCACATCATTCGTACCGAGGACCAGCCCAAGCAGGCGCTGATCGCCCGCTTCGAACTGAGCGAGATCCAGGCCGACTACATCCTCGAGACCCGCCTGCGCCAGCTGGCGCGCCTTGAGGAGATGAAAATCCGCGGCGAGCAGGACGAGCTGCTCAAGGAGCAGAAACAACTGCTGGCCCTGCTGGGCAGCGACAGCAAGCTGCGCAAGCTGGTACGTAGCGAGCTGCTCAAGGATGCCGAGACCTATGGCGACGACCGCCGCTCGCCCATCGTCGCCCGTGCCGAGGCCAAGGCCCTGTCGGAAAACGAGCTGATGCCGACCGAGCCGGTTACCGTGGTGCTCTCGGAGAAGGGTTGGGTGCGTTGCGCCAAGGGCCACGATATCGATGCCACGGGCCTGTCGTACAAGGCCGGCGATGGTTTCAAGGCCTCGGCACCGGGGCGCTCGAACCAGTTCGCCGTGCTGATCGACTCGACCGGGCGCAGCTATTCGCTGGCTGCCCACAGCCTGCCCTCGGCCCGTGGCCAGGGCGAACCGCTGACCGGGCGCCTGACACCGCCGCCGGGCGCCACCTTCGAGTGTGTGCTGCTGCCCGATGACGACGCGCTGTACGTAGTGGCGTCCGATGCGGGCTACGGCTTCGTGGTCAAGGGTGAAGACCTGCAAGCCAAGAACAAGGCCGGCAAGGGCCTGCTCAGCCTACCCAATGGCGCCAAGGTGATGACCCCGCGCCAGGTGCTCGACCGCGAGCAGGATTGGCTGGCGGCGGTGACCACCGAAGGGCGCCTGTTGGTGTTCAAGGTCGCTGACCTGCCACAACTTGGTAAAGGTAAGGGTAATAAGATCATCGGTGTTCCTGGTGAGCGAGTGGCCAGCAGGGAAGAATTTGTTACGGATCTTGCCGTGATCGGTGAGGGATCGACGCTTGTATTGCAAGCTGGCAAGCGTACCCTGTCCCTCAAGCCCGATGACCTCGAGCACTACAAAGGCGAGCGGGGTCGTCGTGGTAGCAAATTGCCACGCGGCTTTCAGCGGGTCGACGGCATGCTCGTAGAGCGGCCTGAGTAAGCGGACCGGTGGTCTGGAACGGCATTTTCGGCGTTTTACACGGCGGAAATGCTGGAGTCCTGGGGTTATTTCGCGGATGATAGTGCCCTTGCAGGCGCGGCGTGGCCGTTTGTCTGTAGGAATATTCACATATGGGTATCACTGCGGTTGCCGGATGGCGGCCGCTTGGATGGAACGAATGAAATTTCTGCGCCTTCCATTTGCGCTGCTGATGACCGGCTTGCTGGGCTTGAGCGGGTGCAGCATGCACCAGCCAGTCGCCTTGTATCAGCTCGACAGCGGTGCTCCCGGCCAGCCTTCGCAAGCAGCGGGCATGGCGGTGGTGCTCGGCCCCGTGTCGGTGGCCGACTACCTGCAACGCGAAACCTTCCTGCAACGCCAGGCCGATGGCAGCCTGACCGCAGCGACCGACGGTCGCTGGGCCGGTAGCCTTTCGTCGGATATCGACCAGTTGCTGGTGCGCCAGCTCGCCTGGCGTCTGGATAGCCAGCGTGTCGTGCTGGCACCGGCGAGCACGGGCTTCACCCCGGATGTACAGGTACTGTTGTCGATCACTCGCCTGGATTCCGGTGTCGACCAGCCGGCAATCCTCGACGCCCAGTGGCGTGTGCTGGACCGCCGGGGCAACGTGCGCGACAACCGCATCGTCCACCTGGAGCAGCAGCACCAGGGCACCGAGGCTTCCCAGGTCCAGGCCCAGGGCCAGTTGCTGCAGAAGCTGGCCGAGCAGTTGAGCGTCGCGGTCAAGCCGCTGGCCAACCAACCGGCGATCGCCGAGCAAACCCCGAAGAAACCTGCGGCACCGACCCAGGTGAAGAAGGATCCGGAGAAGACCAGGATCCCCATGGCTTCGCCGATTCGTACCGATATGGAAGTCTATCGGTTCTGATAGATGCTCTAACACGAAAACGCCACGAAACGCCCGCAGTAATGCGGGCTTTTTCGTGGCGTTTTTTTGTGTCTGGGGCCTAGAGGTCAGGCGCGGCGTTCGTGCATCCGTGCAAGCTGGCGTTCGAGCATCGACGGGTAGGGCTCCATCAGGCGTTCGACACAGCAGGCACCTTCGGGGCTGGCGATCGGACGAATACGTGCGCGCTGGCGAATCAGTGCATCGTCGCTGACCTTGCGCTCGACCAGCAGCAGGTTGCGGCTGTGCTGGGACAGCGCCAGGGCGTCCTGGGCCTTCTCGGTCATCAGCAGGTCGACCTGGTCCAGGCCCTGCAGGTCGTCATCGCCCAGCACCAGGCCCAGTTGCAGTTGCAGGGTGATGCCGCTGTCGGCTACCTCGATCTGCAAGGCGTGGCCCAGGGCTCGCAGCAGCTCGCCACAGCAAATGGCGTTGGTCAGGTAGTCTTCGCCGCTGTCCTGGCTGTGGAACAACAGCAAGGTGCTGCCGTCGTTCAGGGTGTGCACTTCACCTTCATACAGCGATGCGGCCTGGTCCAGGCAGTCGCGGTAGCGCTCCAGCAGCTCGGTCAGGCGCGTGCGCGGCAGGCGGCGCAGTTGCTCCTGGGACCCGAGTTGCACGGCCAGCACCGCGCTGCTCTGTGGCTCGTCCGACACTGCGACGGCTGGACGCGCAGGGCTGTCGTCAACGTCGATCAGCCCGGCGAAGGCCTCATCGTCGTCTTCATCGTCGGTGACCGGTCGCGCACGCGTCACGGCCTTGGCTGCCATAGGCACCGGCGCGGGGTCGTGAAGGTCGGCGAAGTCGTCTTCGTCCTCTTCCTCGGGCTCTTCCGGGGGCGGCGGCGCCAGGCGGGCGTGGAGTTGGCGGGCCAGGTCGCCGATCTCATCCTGGCGGTCGGTGCCTGGGGTGTAGGGGTGCGGGTCGCGCAGCCACACGCGCAACTGCAGCAGCGGCGTGGAAATGAAGCGGCCCAGGCGCAGGCTCAGGGTCAAGGCCAGGGCCAGCAGAATGGCGGCGAGGATGCCCATGCTCTGCAGGCTGATCAGCATCGGCTGCTGGAATTGGTTCATGTCCAGGCTGATGCGCAACTGCCCGGCGGTCACGTCCTGGAAGGTGATCTTGGTCTGGTAGAGGCCTTCGACCTCGCCCAGCAAGCTGTTCTTCGGGCGCTGGCCGGCCTCGGCGAGGATGCGGTTGTCCACGCTGTAGATCGCCGCATGCGCCACCAGCGGGTTCTTCACCAGGTTGCCCAGCAGCACGTTGAGGCTGAGGATGTCGTTGGACACCAGCAGCTCGGTCGCCGAGGTGGCGGTCTGGGTGGTCAGGCTCTGGCCCACGGCATCGGCCTGCTCGTGCATGGCCTGCTTGAATTGCAGGCCCATCACGCAGGCGTAGATCACCAGTGCCAGGGCAACCAGGAAAATGTTGTGGCTGGCGATGCGTAATGCCAAGGGGACACGACGCTGGCGCAGGGCTCGGAAGATCATCAGGAAGAAGTTGTCGGTCTTGACAGGCGTGGGCCGGTTCACAGAGCGCGGCTCTTTATGGCGATATAGGTGGTGCGCAGTATAGCGAGCCGTGTTTTGTCGGCAAAGTATCGATGCCGCCCGATGGTCACGGAAAATCGGTAGAATGCGCATTTTTCATCGAATTGGAGCCCCGGTCTTGCGCGAAATCGTCCTGGTCAACATCACTGGCGAAGACCGTCCCGGTCTTACTGCGGCCATCACCGGCGTCCTGCTCCAGGGCGGTGTGAACATTCTCGACATCGGCCTTGCGGTGATGCACGGCACCTTGTCGTTCGGCATCCTGGTCGACATACCCGACAACGAAGTCGCCACCCAGCTACTGCAAAGCGTGCAGGCCAAGGCCCACGAGCTGAACCTGCAAGCGCGCTACACGCCGGTTTCCGAGGCCGACTACCAGCATTGGGTCGACAACCATGGCGAGGGTCGCCATATCGTGACCCTGCTCAGCCGCAAGGTCACCCCCGAGCAGTTGCAGCGGGTGAGTGCGGTCATCAGCCAGTACGGCCTGACCATCGAGCGTATCGAGCGCCTGTCGGCCCGGGTGGCCCTGCATGCACCGACCGAAAAAGGCCGCGCCTGCCTGGAAATTTCCGTACGTGGCGAGCCCAGCGACGCCCAGGCCCTGCGTGCGGACTTCTTTGCCTTGTCGGCCGAGCTGAGCATCGACATCGCCTTCCAGCAGGACGACCTGTTCCGCCGCAACCGCCGCCTTGCGGTATTCGACATGGACTCGACGCTGATCGAGGCCGAAGTGATCGACGAGCTGGCCAAGGCGGCCGGTGTTGGCGAGCAGGTGTCGGCGATCACCGAGCGGGCGATGCGTGGCGAGCTGGATTTTCGCGCCAGCTTCAAGGAGCGCATGGCTTTGCTCAAGGGCCTGGACGTGGGCGTGCTGGACGAGATCGGCGCTTCGCTGCGCCTGACCGAGGGCGCCGAGAACCTGTTCGCCGAGCTGCGCCGCCTGGGCTACAAGACCGCGATCCTCTCGGGCGGCTTCTCGTACTTCGCCAAGCAGGTGCAGGCGCGCCTGGGAATCGACTATGTCTTCGCCAACGAGCTGGAAGTGGTAGATGGCAAGGTCACCGGCGTTGCGGTGGAGCCGATCGTCGATGCCCAGCGCAAAGCGCAGCTGCTGCAAGAGCTGGCGCACAAGGAAGGCTTGCAACTGGAGCAGACCATCGCCGTCGGCGATGGCGCCAACGACTTGCCGATGCTGTCGCTGGCAGGTCTGGGCGTGGCTTTCCGTGCCAAGCCGCTGGTGCGCCAGTCGGCCAAGCAGGCCATCTCCACCCTGGGGCTCGATGGCGTGCTGTACCTGCTGGGCTGGCGCGACCGCGACGCCCGCAGCTGATGAGGGCGGTGTCCACACGCGCCTACCGGTTTACCGTCGGCCGATAGGCCTATGAAAAAGGCCCTGCCTGGGTGACCAGGCAGGGCCTTTTTCATTTTCGTGACGATCAGCCCTGTGCAGGCAGCGCCAGTTGCTCGCCCATGCGTACAGCAGAGCCTGCGCCGAGGGTCTCGGCCCACTTCACTTGCGCTGGCCCGAACAGCACGATGGCCGTTGAGCCCAGCTTGAAGCGGCCCATCTCGGCGCCTTTTTCCAGGTGGATTGGCGCACGGCTGGCTTCGTCATAGCGGAAGGTCTTCAGTTCGCGCTTCGGTGGGGTCACCAGGCCCGCCCAGACCGTCTCGATCGAGGCCACGATCATCGCGCCCACCAGTACCACGGCCATCGGCCCGCGCTCGGTATCGAACAGGCAGACCACGCGCTCGTTGCGGGCGAACAGCTCGGGCACGTTCTCTGCGGTGGTCTGGTTGACCGAGAACAGCCGCCCCGGCACGTAGACCATTTCGCGCAGGGTGCCGGCCAACGGCATGTGCACGCGGTGGTAGTCCTTGGGCGACAGGTAGATGGTGGCAAACTCACCGCCCATGAACGGCGCCGCCAGCGCCGGGTCGCCGCCCAGCAGTTCCAGGGCGCTGAAGCTGTGGCCCTTGGCCTGGAAGATTCGACCGTGCTCGATCGGACCAAGCTGGCTGACCGCGCCATCGGCCGGGCAGAGGATCGCCCCTGGGGTCTCGTCCAGCGGACGTGCACCAGGCTTCAGGGCGCGGGTGAAGAAGGCGTTGAAGTGCTCGTAGGCGGTCAGGTCTTCGACCAGCGCCTCGTCCATGTTCACCTGGTAGCGCTTGGCGAACCAGGCGGTGAAGGCGTTCTTGAGCCAGCGCGCGCGGCACTCGGCGATGCAGCCGGCCAGCCGCGACAGCAAGTGGTGCGGCAGCAGGTGCTGGCTGATGATGAACAAGCGGGATTTCATTGAGATTCCTTGAATTCAGACTTCTACCGGCGTGTCCGGGTGGTTGCCCCATTCGCCCCAGGAGCCGGCGTAGGCCTTGACGCGTGGGTAGCCCAGGGCCTTGGCCACCAGGTAGGTGAAGCCGGAGCGGTGGTGGCTCTGGCAGTGGGTGATCACTTCCTTGTCGGGGGTGATACCCAGTTGCTGGAGGATTTCTGGCATGTCCTTGCGGATACGCAGGTGGTCGTTCATGTCCATGCCGGCGGTCCACTCGAAGTTGACCGCGCCTGGAATATGCCCACCTTTGGCGGCAAGAACCTTCTCGCCGCGGTACTCACCGGGGGCGCGGGCGTCCCAGATCGCCAGGTCGCTGGCGCCCAGGCGGCTTTGCAGGTACTCGCGGGTGGCGGTAGGTTCGGCATGCAGGTGCAGGCTCACTGGGCCGCCGACGTTGTCGGGCACTTCGGTGGACAGCTTGTCGGCCGGCCAGGCCTGGATACCGCCATTGAGGTAGTGGTACTTGCCGTGGCCGATCACATCGAGCAGCCAGATGAAGCGCCCGGCCCAGCCGCCGCCTTCGTCGTCATACACCACGTAGACAGCATCGTCGCGATGGCCGAGTTCGCCGAACAGCTTTTCCAGGTCGGCACGCGCCGGCAGCAGGCCTGGCGCAGGCGGCTGGCCAAGCTGGGTGCGCTTCGGGTCGACGAAACGGGCGCCGGGGATGTGCCCGCTGACGTAGCGGTTGGCGCTGGTCAGGTCTACCAGGATCAGCGAGGGCGAGCCCAGGCGTGGCAGCAGGTCGGCGGCTTCGATCACCAGGGGCAAGCCGGAAAAATCAGTCATCCACGGTCTCCAAGGTGGAACGGAGGGGCGATTGTAGCGCAAGGCTCAGGCATTGCGGTTGGCGAAGGTGGCCAGGGCCCGCTCAATGCATTGGGCGGTCTTGCCGAAGCCCTGCACGCTGACGTCGGCCAGCGGCCTGCCGTCCTGGTCGGCAATCGCCAGCATCAATACTTGCTCGCCCACTGCCAGCGAACGCATCAGCAGGTGCTCGCCATTGAACAGCGTGCGCAGCGGCGCGGGCAACAGGGCGGCGAACTGGGCGTGGTTCTCTGGGGTCAGGCGCAGTTGCCCGGTCTTGCTGACCAGGCGCTGCAAGAGCTTGCTCTCGGCAAGCGGCAGTACCAGGGCGGCGGCTTCACGTGGCACGCCGGTGGTTTGTTGTACGCGCAGGCAGTCCTGCTGGCGGTCGACCATCAACAGCATGATACGGGTCAGGCCGCAGGCTTGCAGGGCCATGCGCGCCTGGGTTGCCAGGTGCACCGCATTGCTGAACGGGCTGGGCTGGGCCAGCAGTTCGCCGCACAGTGCCCGCCAGCGCTCCAGGTCGTGCGGCGGTGGCGGCGGCGGGGTGAGCATGTCGGGGTGCGGGCGGCGCTGGTTCCACGGCCAGATAAGCGCTTCGGCGGGGTGGAACAAGGCGTGCCGTGCGTGGTGGCGGGCGCTGGCGGCGGCCTGTTGGTGCACCTGCTGCTGCACGTCATCCAGCGAGGTTTGCAGGTACAACGCAGTGAGCAACTGCCAGCGCAGCAGGTGCGGGTTGTCCCAGCCTACCTGGGCCGACAGCGCCAAGCCGTTGGCCAGCAGCACGGTGTTGGGTGGCTGGTTGAACCAGCGGCGCAGGGCCGGTGCTTCGTCCAGCAGGTGTTGCTGGGTGAGGGCATCCTGTTCGCGGGCGATCAGCAGTACCTGGGCCAGTTGCTCGCGTTCTTCGAGCAGCAGGCGGTAGCCCTGGGTCACCCAGCCGGGCAGGCGCCAGTGCTCTGCAACAACCTGGCACAACTGCATGACGCGCACGCCGAACAGTTCGTGCTCCACCTGCGCCGCTTCTTCGCCCTTGTGGATGACCCGCAGTTCCCAGGCATCGAGCAGTTTGGGGTAGGCCAGGGCCATGGCCCAGAGCGGGGAGAGGAACAGCAGGCTGCCCCAGTGGATTTCCTGCCAGAGACGCGCCAGGCGGCTGGCGAACAGGCCGTTGGCCTGTTGCGTGGCATGCTGGCTGATCAGCAGGAACTGGCGCAGTACCGGCGGGAAATCGTCCCCGGGCATTACCGGCAGACGTCCGAGCATCTCGGCGATGCGCGTCAGGCCCAGGCGGTTGAGGGCCACTTCCAGGCTCTCGGCGGGTTGGGCCTGGCTGGCGTTGGCCGGGTGGTTGGCCTCGCGCATCACGCACAACACCAGCGACGGGCTGTCCTGCATCAGCTCGGCGATGTCGCGCAGGGAGCTGCGGCTGTCCCTGATGGCCGCCATGACGCTGTCGTAGCTTTCCTTGGGAACCGGTACGCGAACACCGTCGAGCAGCTTTACCCAGGCATCGAGGGAGGAGGGTGTCTGAGCGGGTAGCTTGGTTTCAATTGGCATTTTGACATCAGTCCAAACTGGCTTTTCGCGATTCGTGGCTATAGTCTGGCGCAGTTCTGCCGATAAGTAGAAGAAGTGTTTGACAGCTTCCGCACCCCGACCCCGACCACGACAGCAAGTGCTTTGAACCTATGGCTAAAATTATCGGCATCATCGTCGTATTCGCGAGCGTGCTCGGCGGATATGTGCTCTCCCACGGCAAGATCGCGGCACTGATCCAGCCCTACGAAGTTCTGATCATCGGCGGTGCGGCCTTCGGTGCATTCCTTCAGGCGAACCCTGGATACATGACCATGCATGTATTCAAGAAGTCCCTGAAGATGTTCGGCACCCGCTTCACGCACACCTTCTATCTGGAAGTGCTGGGCCTGATCTACGAGATCCTCAACAAGAGCCGTCGCGAAGGCATGATGGCCATCGAGGGGGATATCGAAGACCCCGCGGCCAGCCCGATCTTCGCCAAGTACCCTGCGGTGATCGGCGACGAGCGCATGACGGCGTTCGTCTGCGACTACCTGCGCATCATGTCCACCGGCAACATGGCGCCCCACGAGCTGGAAGGCCTGTTCGACATGGAACTGATGAGCCTCAAGGAAGAGCTCGAGCACCCATCCCACGCCGTGACCGCCGTGTCCGACGCCCTGCCGGGCTTCGGTATCGTGGCGGCGGTATTGGGTATCGTGATCACCATGGCCTCGCTGGGCGAGGGCGACCAGAAGTCCATCGGCCTGCACGTCGGCGCTGCACTGGTGGGTACCTTCCTCGGTATTCTTGCGGCCTACGGTTTCTTCGGCCCGCTGTCCACCTCGCTGCGCCACGATGCCAAGGAAGAGCTGAACGTCTACGAGGCGATCAAGGCCTCGCTGGTGGCGTCGGCTTCCGGCATGCCGCCATCGCTGGCCGTGGAGTTCGGGCGCAAGGTGCTGTACCCGGCGCACCGCCCCAGCTTCGCCGAACTGGAACAAGCGGTTCGCGGTCGCTAAGCCATGGAGAACAATCAGCCCATCATCGTCAAGCGCGTCAAGCGCTATGGCGACGGCCACCACGGCGGTTCCTGGAAGATCGCCTTTGCCGACTTCGCCACGGCGATGATGGCGTTCTTCCTCGTGCTGTGGCTGCTTTCCACCGCCACGCCCGAGCAGAAGATCGCCATTGCCGGCTACTTCAAGGACCCGATCGGCTTCACGGAAAGTGGCACGCCCTATGTCATCGACCTGGGCGGCTCGCCTGAGCTGGCGCCGGAAAAGACCATCAACCCGGAAGAAAAGGCCGAGCCCACCCCTGACACCAGCATCCAGCTGGACAAGGACCGGATCGAGAACATGGCCGAGCAGGTCGAGCAGGAGCGCTTGAACCTGCTGCTGCAAGAGTTGCAGAACAAGGTCGAGGAAAACCCTGAGCTGCAGAAGTTCAAGGACCAGATCCTGTTCGAGATTACCCAGGACGGCCTGCGCATCCAGATCATGGATGCCGAGAACCGACCCATGTTCGACCTGGGCAGTGCGCGCTTGAAACCCTATTTCGAAGACATCCTGCTGGCCATGGCCGACACCATCAAGGCGGTGCCGAACAAGATCAGCGTCAGTGGCCATACCGATGCCAAGCCTTACTCCGGCACCGGCGACTACGGCAACTGGGAGCTGTCGGCCAACCGCGCCAACGCCGCGCGCCGTGCGCTGGTCGCTGGTGGCTACCCGGACGGGCAGGTGGCGCGGGTAGTGGGTTATGCCTCGTCGTCGCTGTTCGACCGCGAGAACCCGCTCAACCCGGTGAACCGTCGTATCGATATCATCGTCCTGACCAAGAAGGCCCAGCGCGATATCGAAGGCGAGCAGGGCGCGCCCGAAGCACCGGCCAACCCGGCGGCGCCCGTCGATGCGCCACCCGGCGCGTCAACGGCGCCGACCGACGGTTCGCAGCCGATGCAGCCGCGTGAGCTGCGCCAGAAGCTGAACATCTTCGAAGAGGGTGTCTTGAAGATGGACGAGCCCAAGGAAAACTGAGGCCATACCCTGTAGGAGCGGGCTTGTCCGCGAACCAGGCACTGCGGTGCATGGCACCGGCCTTGCCGGTGGTCGCGGACAAGCCCGCTCCTGAAGGGATCGCACTCGTCAGTAGGTGTCTTGCGTCAGGCTCGCCACGATCGAGCGATAGCTGTGCATCCGCTGTGCCGATACCCGCCCTTCATCCAACGCCTTGAGCAGCGCACAACCCGGCTCGCGATCATGCTTGCAGTCGCGAAAACGACAGGTGCCGAGCAGGTCGCGGAACTCGACGAACCCCGCCTCCACGTCGTCGCGGCTGACATGCGCCAAGCCGAACTCGCGAATGCCCGGCGAGTCGATCAGGTCGCCGCCATTGGGGAAATGGTACAGCCGCGCCGTGGTGGTGGTGTGAGTACCCTGGCCGGACCACTCCGACAGGTCGCCGACCCGGCTTTGCGCATCGGGCAGCAGGCTGTTGACCAGCGACGACTTGCCCACCCCCGACTGCCCGACGAATACACTGATGTGCCCATCGAGGGTCTGCTGCAAGCGCTGCATGCCATCGCCATGGTGCGCTGACACTTCCAGCAGCGGGTAGCCGAGCTCGCGGTACACCGCCAGCAGCGCATTGAGCGTGGCGGCATTGGCGTCGTTGATGAGGTCGGCCTTGTTCAGCAGCAGCAGCGGGCGGATGCCTGCGTGCTCGGCGGCAACCAGATAGCGGTCGATCAGGTTGGCCTGTGGCTCTGGAGCCGGGGCAAAGACGATCACGATCAGGTCGACGTTGGCCGCCACCGGCTTGAGTTGCCCATGGTTGTTCGGGCGGCACAGCTCGGCACTGCGCGGCATCTGCGCGACGATCACGCCATTGCCCTGGTTGCCGGCACGCCACACCACGCGGTCGCCGGTCACCAGTGCCGGCAGGTTGGCGCGCAGGTGGCAGCGGAACACCTGGCCTGCGCTTTCGCCCTCCTGCGCCTCTACCTCGACGGTCACGCCGAAGTGGGCGATCACCAGGCCCAGTTGCTCGGGGCCCAGGTCGCCGCCTTCCAATTCCTGCAAGGCATGCTGCTCACGTTTGGCGGCGCGGGCGGCGCGCTCGCCCTGGATCTTTTCGATGCGCCAGTTCTGGCGGCGGTTGAGCTGGCGTTTGGCCATGAAGGTTCCGTGGTGGCGGGGCAAAAGAAAACGGCAGGCAGTTTAGCATGCTCCACTAGGCTAATATGGCGGCCTATTCGAGGAGCCCCTACATGCAGAACCCACAGAACCTGATCTGGATCGACCTAGAAATGACCGGCCTGGACCCGGACAGCGACGTCATTATCGAGATGGCCACCATCGTCACCGACAGCGAGCTGAACACCCTGGCCGAAGGCCCGGTGATCGCCATCCACCACAGCGATGAAGTACTGGCGCGCATGGACGAATGGAATACCCGCACCCACGGCGACTCGGGCCTGACCCAGCGCGTACGCGAGAGCCGCGTTAGCATGGCCGAGGCCGAGGCCCGGACCATCGCCTTCCTCGAACAGTGGGTGCCCAAGGGCAAGTCGCCGATCTGCGGCAACAGCATCTGCCAGGACCGGCGTTTCCTCTATCGCCACATGCCAGCGTTGGAACGCTACTTCCACTACCGCAACCTGGATGTCTCGACCCTGAAGGAGCTGGCCGCGCGCTGGGCGCCGCAAGTGCGTGACAGCTTCCAGAAGGGCAACACCCACCTGGCTTTGGACGACATCCGCGAATCCATCGCCGAGCTGCGTCACTACCGCGAGCACTTCATCAAGGTGTAAGTGCCGAGGGCGCCACTTCGCCCCCTTTTGGTGCGCGGCTTGAGTCTGTAGACTGCGCGCCTTTTCTCGCCTGGGCCCCGCCATGCTGTTGATGCTCTACCTGGTTGCCATTACTGCCGAAGCCATGACTGGCGCATTGTCCGCCGGTCGCCGTGGCATGGACTGGTTCGGCGTGGTGCTGATCGCCTGCGTGACTGCATTGGGTGGTGGCTCGGTGCGCGACGTGTTGCTTGGGCATTACCCGCTGACCTGGGTCAAGCACCCGGAATACCTGGTACTGACCAGCTTCGCGGCGCTGCTGACGATCTTCATCGCGCCGCTGATGCGCCACCTACGTTCGCTGTTCCTGGTGCTCGATGCACTGGGGCTGGTGGCTTTTACCCTGATCGGCTGCATGACGGCGCTAGAGATGGGGCAGGGCATGCTGGTGGCGTCGATCAGCGGGGTCATTACTGGGGTGTTTGGCGGCATCCTGCGGGATATTTTCTGCAACGACATTCCCCTGGTGTTCCGCCGCGAGCTCTACGCCAGCGTGTCCTTCGCTGCGGCCTGGTTCTACCTGGGCTGCGTGCACTTCAAAGTGCCGGCTGAACAGGCCATGCTGCTGACCTTGTTCGGCGGTTTCCTGGTGCGGTTGCTGGCGATTCGTTTCCATTGGGAAATGCCCAAGTTCCACTACAACGACCAGCAGTGAGCGCCTGTTCCGGCTGTTCGCGGGTGCTGTACTTGAGAGCGGCGCCGAACCTTTAAGGGGCGGGTTCACCCGCGCAAAGGCCGACGGTTAGCCAAGGCCGTTCGCCGCATGCTGCGCCAGCGCCCACTCGACATGCTCGCGCACCAGCGCTGAGGGGTGCTCGCGCCGCGCCCTCAGCGCCTCCAGCACCGGTATCGTCGACGGCGCGTTACCCAGCCCCACCGCCAGGTTGCGCAGCCATCGCTCGTAGCCTGCGCGCCTGAGCGGCGAGCCCTCGGTGTGGGCCAGGAAGGTCTTCTCGTCCCACAGGAACAGCGCGGCCAGCTCGGCATTGTCCAGTCCATGGCGCGGCTTGAAGTCGTTTTCGTCGGTTGTCTTGGCGAAGCGGTTCCAAGGGCAGACGATCTGGCAGTCGTCGCAGCCGAACACGCGGTTGCCGATCATCGAGCGCAATTCCACCGGAATGGCGTGCTTGAGCTCGATGGTGAGGTAGGAAATGCAGCGCCGGGCATCGAGCTGGTAGGGGCCGACGAAGGCCTGGGTCGGGCAGATGTCCAGGCAGGCCTGGCAGCGCCCGCAGTGTTCGCTGCCCTGGGCACCATCCACCGGCAGCGGCAGGTCGACGAACAGCTCGGCAAGGAAGAAATAGCTGCCCGCCTTGCGGTTGAGCAGCAGGGTGTTCTTGCCGATCCAGCCCAGGCCGGCCTGTTCGGCGAGGGCTTTTTCCAGCACCGGGGCACTGTCGACGAAGGCGCGGTAGCCGAACGGGCCGATGGCTTCCTGGATGCGGTCGGCCAGGTGCTGTACGCGCTTTCGTACCAGCTTGTGGTAGTCGCGGCCCAGGGCGTAGCGCGAAACGTAGGCTTTCTCCGGTTGTGCCAGGCGTTGCGCCATCAGCGTGTCGCCGGGCAGGTAGTCCATGCGCATGGACACCACGCGTACAGTGCCGGGGATCAGCTCGGCTGGGCGTGAACGTTTCGTGCCGTGCGCTGCCAGATACTCCATCTCACCCTGGTAGCCGGCCTCGAGCCAGCGCTGCAGGTGCTGTTCGTGCTCGCCAAGCGCGATATCGGCAATGCCCACATGGGCGAAACCGAGTTCATGGCCCCAATGCTTGATCGATTGGGCCAGCGCGGCGAGGTCGGGGGATGAGAGAGGCATGGATGGGCAAGGCAATACAGGCTCAGGTGCGTATAATTCTGCCAGACATTGGAGCCTTTGACCCCATGCCTCGGACCAAACACCCCGATAACGCACAGGAACTCAGCAGCGTGAGCGTCGCCCGCTTGCCGCCGCGCCCGCTGGACAGCCACAAGGGCGACTTTGGCCATGTGCTGGTGGTCGGTGGCGACCTGGGCGCGGGCGGCGCGGTGTTGCTCGGCGCAGAGGCGGCCTTGCGCTGCGGCGCCGGGCTGGTCAGCGTGGCTACGCGACCGGAGCATGTGTCGGCAAGCCTTGCGCGCCTGCCCGAGGTGATGTGCCTGGGGGTGAGTTCGGCCAACCAACTGGTGACGGTGCTGGAGCGGGCCTCCGTGCTGGTGGTGGGGCCAGGGCTAGGCCAGGCGGCCTGGGGGCGCAGCTTGTTGTCGGCGGCCGCCAATGCTCGCCAGGCCCAGGTGTGGGACGCCGATGCCCTCAACCTGCTGGCCCAATCCCCTTTGGCGTTGCCCAGCGGCAGCATCCTCACCCCGCATCCGGGGGAGGCCGCGCGCCTGCTCGGGGTTTCCATCGAGGCGGTGCAAACGGACCGGCCGGGCGCGGCCCGCAAGTTGGCCCGTCGACACGACAGCGTCTGTGTGCTGAAAGGCGCAGGCACCCTGGTCGCTGCGCCGGACGGCCGTCTGGCGTTGTGCGGGCGAGGGCATCCGGCCATGGCCGGCGCGGGCCTGGGCGATGTGCTCACCGGTGTGTTGGCGGCCTTGTTGGCCCAGGGCCTGAATGCCTGGCAGGCGGCCTGCCTGGGAGTGTGGTTGCATGCCTGTGCCGGTGAACGGCTGGGAATAAAAGGTAGAGGGTTGGCCGCCAGTGACCTGGTGCCAGCCATTCGTGAGTTGTTGGAGGAGCATTCAGCGTGTCAGGCATAACCCTGTTTCTGGCCGACGAGCCAGCCACCGTCGCGTTCGGCGCACGGTTGGCCGCGGTGAGCGGCGGCCATGGCGTGATCTTTCTCGAGGGCGACCTGGGCGCCGGCAAGACCACGCTGTCCCGTGGCTTGATTCGAGGCTTGGGCCATACCGGCCCGGTGAAAAGTCCGACATTTACCGTGGTAGAACCCTACGAGATCGGCGAAATACGTGCCTTCCATTTCGACCTTTATCGCCTTGTAGACCCGGAAGAGCTGGAGTTCATGGGCATTCGCGACTACTTCGAAGGCGACCCGCTGTGCCTGTTCGAGTGGCCAGGCAAGGGTGCGGGCATTTTGCCAAAGCCTGACCTGACCATTACCATAAGCCCCCAGGCGGGCGGCCGCTCGCTGAACCTGTCGCCGCAGGGGGCTCGCGGCGAAGCCTGGTGTGCCGCTCTGGCTGCCGAATACAAACAGTAAGTGGGGAATGGTATGCGCATACGCGCACTGGTCGCCGTCGTTGGGCTGCTGCTTACCGCGGTGACCGTCGACGCGCTGGCCGTCACACAAGTCAAGAGCATGCGTCTGTGGCGCGCCCCGGACAACACGCGGCTGGTCTTCGACCTTTCCGGCCCCGTGCAGCACAGTGTCTTCACCCTGAGCGCACCGGACCGCCTGGTCATCGACATCAATGGTGCCACCCTGGCTGCGCCGCTGAACGTCGCCACCTCGAATACCCCGATCACCAGCGTGCGCTCGGCCCAGCGCACGCCCAGCGACCTGCGCGTGGTGATCGACCTGAACAAGTCGGTCACGCCCAAGAGCTTCACCCTGGCACCCAACGCCCAGTACGGCAACCGCCTGGTAGTCGACCTGTACGACCAGGAAGCCGATGCCGTCGCCGCGAGCAACCCGGCTCCTGCGCCGGTGCCGGTACCGGCCACCACCCCGGCGGTACCGGTGACCCCGGCGCAGCCTGCGATCAAGTTGCCCCCGGCACCCAGCGGCAAGCGTGACATCGTGATCGCCATCGACGCTGGCCACGGCGGTGAAGACCCGGGTGCCTCCGGCTCGCGCGGCCAGCACGAAAAGAACATCGTTCTCGATATCGCGCGTGAGCTGCAGCGCCAGATCAACGTCGAGAAGGGCTACCGTGCCGAACTGACGCGTACTGGCGACTACTTCATTCCGCTGCGCAAACGCACCGAGATCGCCCGCAAGAAGGGCGCCGACCTGTTCATTTCCATCCACGCCGATGCCGCGCCGTCCAAGGCCGCGTTCGGCGCCTCGGTGTTCGCCTTGTCCGACCGCGGCGCCACCTCCGAGACCGCGCGCTGGCTGGCCGACAGCGAAAACCGTTCCGACCTGATCGGCGGCGCCGGCAACGTCAGCCTCGATGACAAGGACCGCATGCTTGCAGGGGTGCTGCTCGACCTGTCGATGACCGCTACCTTGAGCTCCAGCCTGAACGTTGGACAGAAGGTACTGGGCAACATGGGTCGCATCACTTCGCTGCACAAGCGGCGCGTCGAGCAGGCGGGCTTCATGGTGCTGAAATCGCCGGACATCCCGTCGATCCTGGTGGAAACCGGCTTCATTTCCAACGCCAACGAAGCCGCCAAGCTGGCGACCAAGAGCCACCAGCAGGCGCTGGCGCGTTCGATTCACACCGGCGTGCGGCAGTTCTTCCAGCAGAACCCTCCGCCTGGCACCTACATTGCCTGGCTGCGCGACACCGGCAAGATCGCCCAGGGACCGCGCGAGCACACCGTGCGCCCGGGCGAAACCCTGGCGATGATCGCCGTGCGCTACCAGGTCAGCGTCGCCAGCCTGCGCAGCGCCAACAGCCTCAAGACTGACGAGCTGAAGGTCGGCCAGCAGCTGGATATTCCCGGCACTACCTTGGCGTCCCAGCAATGAGTGGCGGTTCTCGAATCGAGCTGCTCAGCCCGCGGCTGGCAAACCAGATCGCCGCTGGCGAGGTGGTCGAGCGACCGGCCTCGGTGGTCAAGGAGCTGCTGGAGAACAGCCTCGACTCCGGTGCCCGGCGCATCGACGTGGAAGTCGAGCAGGGCGGCGTCAAGCTGCTGCGGGTGCGCGACGATGGCGCTGGCATTGCGGCCGACGACCTGCCGTTGGCCCTGGCGCGTCATGCCACCAGCAAGATCCGCGAGCTGGAAGACCTCGAAGGGGTGCTGAGCCTGGGCTTTCGCGGCGAGGCGCTGGCCTCTATCAGCTCGGTCGCCCGGCTGACCCTCACTTCGCGTACCGCCAGTGCTGGCGAGGCCTGGCAGGTCGAGACCGAGGGGCGTGACATGACCCCAAGGGTGCAGCCTGCTGCGCACCCGGTCGGCACTTCGGTCGAGGTGCGTGACCTGTTCTTCAATACCCCGGCCCGGCGCAAGTTCCTCAAGGCCGAGAAGACCGAATTCGATCACCTCCACGAAGTCATTCGCCGGCTGGCGCTGGCACGCTTCGACGTGGGCTTCCACCTGCGGCATAACGGCAAGAGCGTCCTCAGCCTGCACGAGGCGCCGGATGAAATGGCCCGTGCACGGCGCGTGGGCGCCATCTGCGGGCCGGGCTTCCTGGAGCAGGCGCTGCCCATCGATGTGGAGCGCAACGGCTTGCGCCTTTGGGGGTGGGTTGGCTTGCCGACCTTCTCGCGCAGCCAGGCGGACCTTCAGTACTTCTTCGTCAATGGCCGCGCAGTGCGCGACAAGCTGGTCGCCCATGCGGTGCGCCAGGCCTATCGCGATGTGCTGTTCAATGGCCGGCACCCGACCTTCGTACTGTTCCTGGAACTCGAGCCCAGCGGCGTCGACGTCAACGTGCACCCGACCAAGCACGAGGTGCGTTTCCGCGAAGGGCGCATGGTGCATGACTTCCTGTACGGCACCTTGCACCGCGCGCTGGCCGATGTGCGTCCCGAAGACCAATTGGCAGCACCTGCTGCGGCCGCCGATATCGTCCGCACGAGCGGCTTGCAGGCGGGCGAGTTCGGCCCCCAGGGCGAGATGCGCCTGGCGTCGCCCGTGCTCGAGCAGCCCCAGGCAGAGCAGCGTCCGTCGTACTCGTCGGCAGGCGCCGGCTACCCATACCAGTACAGCCCGCGCCCGGCCCAACCGGTGGCTACCGCCGAGGCCCAGGCGGTCTACCGTGAGTTCTATGCGCCGCTCGACACCGGCGCCCAGGCTCCGACGGCATTGCCGCAGGCCCAGGGTGACGTGCCGCCGCTGGGCTATGCCCTGGCCCAGCTCAAGGGTATCTATATCCTCGCCGAGAACGCCGTGGGCCTGGTGTTGGTGGACATGCACGCGGCCCACGAGCGCATCATGTACGAGCGCCTCAAGCTGGCCATGGCCAGCGAGGGCCTGAGCGGTCAGCCCTTGCTGGTGCCGGAGTCGCTCGCGATGAGCCAGCGCGAGGCCGATTGCGCCGAGGAACATGCGCAGTGGTTCCAGCGCCTGGGCTTCGAGTTGCAGCGCCTGGGCCCGGAAACCGTGGCGATTCGCCAGATTCCGGCCTTGCTCAAGCAGGCCGAGGCCAACCGTCTGGTGCAGGATGTGCTGGCCGACCTGATGGAGTACGGCACCAGCGACCGTATCCAGGCGCACCTCAACGAGCTGCTCGGCACCATGGCCTGCCATGGCGCGGTGCGAGCCAACCGGCGCCTGGCCATTCCCGAGATGAACGCACTGTTGCGCGACATGGAAAACACCGAGCGCAGCGGCCAGTGCAACCATGGCCGTCCGACCTGGACCCAGCTCGGGCTGGACGACCTGGACAAACTTTTCCTGCGCGGTCGATGACATGAGTGGCAAGCCCCCGGCAATATTTCTCATGGGCCCGACGGCAGCCGGCAAGACCGACCTGGCCATCGAGCTAACCAAGGCCTTGCCTTGTGAGTTGGTCAGCGTCGACTCGGCGCTGGTCTATCGCGGCATGGACATCGGCACTGCCAAGCCCTCGAAGGAAACCCTGGCCGCCTATCCGCATCGGCTGGTCGATATCCTCGACCCGGCGCAAAGCTATTCGGCCGCGCAGTTCTGCAGCGATGCGCTGGCGGCGATGGCCGAGATCACCGCGCGCGGCAAGATCCCGCTGTTGGTGGGCGGCACCATGCTCTACTACAAGGCTTTGGTCGACGGCCTGGCCGACATGCCTGCGGCCGATGCGAGCGTTCGCGCCGAGCTCGAGGCCCAGGCCCGCGAGCTGGGGCTGGCCGAGTTGCACCGGCAACTGGCCGAGGTAGACCCTGAGTCGGCAGCGCGCATTCACCCGAACGATCCGCAGCGCTTGATCAGGGCACTGGAGGTTTACCGGGTCAGTGGCCAGAGCATGACGGCGCATCGTCAACGTCAATTCGCGGAAAGTAGCGATTCAGACACAGGCGCGGGCGGGCATTTACCCTATACTGTCGCGAGTTTGGCGATTGCTCCTACAGATCGTCACATTTTGCATGATCGAATTGCGTTACGATTTTCACAAATGTTGGAACAGGGCTTCGTCGACGAGGTCCGAACTTTGCGCGCCAGAAGTGACTTGCACGCGGGGCTGCCGTCTATACGGGCAGTGGGGTATCGACAGGTCTGGGACTATCTGGACGGCAAGCTGACCGCAGACGCCATGCGCGAACGCGGTATCATCGCGACGCGTCAGCTGGCCAAGCGGCAGTTCACCTGGTTGCGTGGCTGGTCCGGCGTGCACTGGCTTGACAGCCTGGCCTGCGACAATCTGTCTCGCACCTTGAAATACCTTGGGGCCATCTCCATATTGAGCTGAGTCCCTGCTTTTAGCCGTCTATCCTTGCGGATGGGCGGCGAAATTTATCGATTTTTATTGTTTTTCTACTATTGATCCTTACAGGAGTGCGGCATATGTCAAAAGGGCATTCGCTACAAGACCCTTACTTGAACGCTTTGAGAAAAGAAAGAGTCCCGGTTTCGATCTACCTGGTCAACGGGATCAAGTTGCAGGGCCAGATCGAGTCGTTCGACCAGTTCGTCGTGTTGCTGAAGAACACCGTCAGCCAGATGGTCTACAAGCACGCGATCTCGACCGTTGTACCTTCCCGTCCTATCCGCCTGCAGATGTCCGAGTCCGATAGTGGCGACAGCGAGCCAGGCAACGCCTGAGTTAGGAGCCCGCATTGTTCTTTGAGCGCCACGGTGGTGGTGAACGGGCCTTGCTCGTTCACTTGGAAGGTCAGAACCCTGAGGCGCGCGAAGATCCGCAGGAGTTTCAGGAGCTGGCACTGTCGGCCGGGGCAGACATCGTCTCGCTGAGTACGGTGTCGCGGCACCAGCCTACGGCCAAGTACCTGATCGGCAGCGGCAAGGTCGAGGAACTGCGCGACCTTGTGAAGACCCAGGAAGCCGACCTGGTGATCTTCAATCACACCCTCACCCCCAGTCAGGAACGTAACCTCGAGCGTGTCTTCGAGTGTCGCGTGCTTGACCGCACCGGCCTTATCCTCGATATCTTCGCCCAGCGCGCACGTACCCATGAAGGCAAGCTGCAGGTGGAACTTGCCCAGCTTGAGCACATGAGCACACGCCTGGTGCGTGGCTGGACCCACCTTGAGCGCCAGAAAGGCGGTATCGGCCTGCGTGGTCCGGGCGAGACCCAGTTGGAAACCGACCGCCGCCTGCTGCGGGTGCGCCTGCGCCAGATCAAGGCGCGCCTGGAAAAGGTCCGCAGCCAGCGTGAGCAGGCCCGCCGTGGCCGCAAGCGCGCGGACATTCCCTCGGTATCGCTGGTGGGTTACACCAACGCCGGCAAATCCACACTGTTCAATGCCTTGACCCAATCCGAGGTCTACGCCGCTGACCAGTTGTTCGCCACCCTTGACCCGACCCTGCGCCGGCTCGAACTGAGCGACCTGGGGCCAATCGTGCTTGCCGACACCGTGGGCTTCATTCGTCACCTGCCGCACAAGCTGGTCGAGGCTTTTCGGGCTACGCTCGAGGAGTCGAGCAACTCCGACCTGCTGCTGCACGTGATCGACGCCCATGAGCCTGAGCGCATGGAGCAGATCGAGCAGGTGCTTGCGGTTCTGGGTGAGATCGGTGCCGAAGGCTTGCCGATCCTCGAGGTCTATAACAAACTCGACCTGCTCGAAGATGTCGAGCCGCAGATCCAGCGCGATGCCGATGGCAAGCCGCAGCGGGTCTGGGTATCGGCACGTGATGGGCGTGGCCTGGAGCTGGTTGGCCAGGCGATTGCCGAATTGCTGGGGGATGATCTGTTTGTCGGAACCCTGCGCCTTGAACAGCGATTTGCCCGCCTGCGCGCGCAATTCTTCGAGCTCGGCGCTGTGCAAGGCGAAGAGCACGATGAGCAAGGCAGCAGCCTGTTGAGCGTGCGTCTGCCCAGGGTCGAGTTGAATCGCCTGGTCAGTCGCGAAGGGCTTGAGCCGCAAGGGTTCATCGAGCAACACACTTTGCAATAAATGCCCAGCGAGGTCGCCGGGCGACCGTGACAGGCATTCTGTAGCATTGGACGGCGCGCCGTGGGCGCGTCTTTGCTTTATCAGATGGAGAGCGCTATGGCTTGGAACGAGCCGGGTGGCAACTCGAACAATCAGGATCCCTGGGGCGGCCGTCGTGGCGGCGGCAACGGTGGCGGTGGCGACAAGAAAGGGCCACCGGATCTCGACGAGGCCTTCCGCAAGCTGCAGGACAGCCTGAACGGCATGTTCGGCAGCGGCAAGAAACGCGGTGGTGGCGGTGGTGACCGCAACATCGGCAAGGGGGCTGGCTTCGGCCTGCTGGGCATCGGGCTGGCCGTTCTCGCGGCCATCTGGCTGTACAGCGCCGTTTACGTGGTGGACGAGCAGGAGCAGGCCGTGGTGCTGCGCTTCGGCAAGTACTACGAGACCGTCGGCCCGGGCCTGAACATCTACTTCCCGCCGATCGACCGCAAGTACATGGAAAACGTCACGCGTGAGCGTGCGTACACCAAGCAGGGCCAGATGCTCACCGAGGACGAGAACATCGTCGAGGTGCCGCTGACCGTGCAGTACAGGATCAGCAACCTGCAGGACTTCGTGCTCAACGTCGACCAGCCGGAAGTCAGCCTGCAGCACGCCACCGACAGCGCCTTGCGCCATGTCGTGGGCTCCACCTCCATGGACCAGGTCCTGACCGAAGGCCGTGAGCAGATGGCCGTGGATATCCGCGAGCGCCTGCAGCGCTTCCTCGACACCTACCGTACCGGCATCACCGTTACCCAGGTCAACGTGCAGAGCGCGGCAGCCCCGCGTGAAGTGCAGGAAGCCTTCGACGACGTGATTCGTGCCCGTGAAGACGAGCAGCGTGCCCGCAACCAGGCCGAGTCCTACGCCAACGGCGTGGTACCGGAAGCCCGTGGTCAGGCCCAGCGTATCATCGAGGACGCCAACGGCTACCGCGATGAAGTGATCGCCCGCGCCAAGGGTGAGGCCGACCGCTTCACCAAGCTGGTCGCCGAGTACCGCAAGGCACCTGACGTCACTCGTCAGCGTCTGTACCTGGAGACCATGCAGGAGGTGTACAGCAACACCAGCAAGGTCATGGTGGCGACCAAGGACGGGCAGAACAACCTGCTCTACCTGCCACTGGACAAGATGGTCGAAGGCAGCCGCAACAGCGCAGTATCGGGCAGCAGTGTGTCGCCGTCGGTCAACGACGCCGCCGCTCGCGCGGTCCAGGACCTGCAACCGCAACAACAGCCGCTGCGTTCTAGGGAGAGCCGCTGATGAGCAATAAATCGCTGATCGCCCTGATCGCCGCTGTGGTGCTGGCCGTCGTGGCCTTCAACTGCTTCTACATCGTGTCGCAGACCGAGCGTGCGGTATTGCTGCAATTCGGCCGTGTGGTCCAGGCGGATGTCCAGCCAGGCCTGCATGTGAAGGTTCCCTACGTCAACCAGGTGCGCAAGTTCGATGCCCGCCTGATGACCCTGGATGCCCCGACCCAGCGCTTCCTCACCCTCGAGAAGAAAGCGGTAATGGTCGATGCGTACGCCAAGTGGCGGGTGAAGGACGCCGAGCGCTTCTATACCGCGACATCGGGTATGAAGCAGATCGCCGACGAGCGTCTTTCCCGTCGTCTGGAAAGCGGCCTGCGTGACCAGTTCGGTAAGCGTACCTTGCACGAAGTGGTTTCCGGTGAACGTGACGCACTGATGGCTGAAATCACCGCTTCGCTCAACCGCATGGCGACCGCCGAGCTGGGTATCGAGGTTATCGACGTCCGCGTCAAGACCATCGATCTGCCGAAGGAAGTCAACCGCAGCGTGTTCGATCGCATGAGCACCGAGCGTGAGCGTGAGGCCCGCGAGCACCGCGCCAAGGGTAACGAGCTTGCCGAAGGTATCCGTGCCGATGCCGACCGCCAGCGCCGCGTACTGTTGGCAGAAGCCTATCGTGAAGCTGAGGAAACCCGCGGTGATGGTGATGCCGAGGCAGCTTCCATCTACGCCAAGGCCTTCGGCCAGGATGCGGATTTCTACACGTTCTACCGCAGCCTGCAGGCGTACCGCGAGAGCTTCGCCAGCAAGAGCGACGTGCTGGTCCTGGATCCGAAGAACGAGTTCTTCCGCTTCCTCGACAAGAGCAAGCCGTAACAGGAAATACCCCGCCGGGCAGCTAAAGTGTCCGGCGGGGTGCATCCCGAACGAAAACGGGTGTATGATGAGTCAGCCGGGAAATTCCCGGCTTTTTTGCGTCTGCAAGGTTGATTGGCAAGATCAGCAGCGCAGCGCAGCGTATTTCGAGGGTGTTGGCACGGCGGTGGCGCTGGGATCGGTGCTGCCTGTTGTTGTGTGCCAATGCCTGCTTTACAGACGGCTCGCCCCAGGCAGGCCGCCCGGACCAGAGGGGAAAAGGCTTAATGGCAACGGTAGACCGCTGGCTTCTGCCAGATGGCATCGAGGAAGTACTGCCACCTGAAGCTGCGCGCATCGAGATCGCGCGGCGCCAGGTGTTGGACCTGTTCCAGAGTTGGGGCTACGAACTGGTCGTCACCCCGCATATCGAGTACCTGGAATCGTTGCTGACCGGCGCTGGCCAGGACCTGGACCAGCGTACCTTCAAGGTCGTCGACCCGCAGTCCGGCCGCCTGATGGGCTTCCGTGCCGACTTCACCCCGCAGGTAGCGCGCATCGACGCCCACACCCTGCGCCGCGAAGGCCCGAGCCGCCTGTGCTATGCCGGTAGCGTGCTGCACGCCCAGCCGCGTGCACTGTCCACCTCGCGCAGCCCGATCCAGCTGGGTGCCGAGCTGTACGGCGATGCCAGCCCTACCAGCGATGTCGAAGTCATCAGCCTGATGCTCGCCACCCTGCAACTGACCGACGTTGCAGATGTGCACATGGATCTCGGCCATGTCGGTATCTACCGAGGCCTGGCGCGTGCCGCCGGGCTCTCTGGCGATGTCGAGCAGCAGCTGTTCGATGCCTTGCAGCGCAAGGCCAGTGATGAAGTGCAGGCACTGACCGCCGACCTGCCGAAGGACCTGGGCAGCATGTTGCGTGCCCTGACCGAACTGTGCGGTGGCCGAGAGGTGCTGAACGAGGCTCGCGTACGCCTGGGTCGTGCGCCGGCGAGCGTGCTGGCGGCACTGGACGACCTGCTGGCCATCGCCGATCGCCTGGCTGCGCGCTACCCGGACCTGCCGTTGTATTTCGACCTGGGCGAACTACGCGGCTACCACTACCACACCGGTGTGGTGTTCGCCGTTTTCGTGCCAGGCGTCGGCCAGTCGATCGCCCAGGGCGGTCGCTACGACGATATCGGTGCCGACTTCGGCCGGGCGCGTCCGGCCACCGGCTTCTCCACGGATTTGAAGACCCTGGTCACACTGGGGCGAGCGGAGGTTGTGTTGCCGACTGGCGGGATCTGGACGCCCGACAGCAGCGACGCAGCCCTGTGGCAGTTGGTCTGCCAGTTGCGCAACGAGGGCCAGCGTGTGGTCCAGGCTCTGCCTGGGCAGCCGCTGAGTGCTGCCCGCGAGGCGGATTGTGATCGTCAATTGATTCAGCAAGACGGGCGCTGGCAGGTTCTGCCGCTGACCCAATGAGATTTTCTCGTCGGCATATGGCCGGCAACCAAGTTTGCGTGAATGAGGACAAGTGTTATGGGTAAGAATGTCGTCGTCCTGGGCACCCAGTGGGGTGATGAGGGCAAGGGCAAGATCGTCGATCTGCTGACCGAACATGCTGCCGCCGTGGTGCGCTACCAGGGTGGCCACAACGCGGGTCACACCTTGGTCATCAACGGTGAGAAGACCGTTCTGCACCTGATTCCATCGGGCATCCTGCGTGAGGGCGTACAGTGCCTGATCGGTAACGGCGTCGTCGTTGCACCGGACGCCCTGATGCGCGAAATCACCAAGCTGGAAGAGAAGGGCGTGCCAGTTCGCGAACGCCTGCGCATTAGCCCGGCTGCGCCGCTGATCCTCTCCTACCACGTGGCCCTGGACCAGGCCCGTGAGAAAGCCCGTGGCGAAGCCAAGATCGGCACCACCGGCCGTGGCATCGGCCCAGCCTACGAAGACAAGGTCGCGCGCCGCGGCCTGCGCGTGGGCGACCTGTTCCACCGCGAGCGTTTCGCTGCCAAGCTCGGCGAGCTGCTGGACTACCACAACTTCCAGCTGGTGAATTACTACAAAGAGCCAGCCATCGACTTCCAGCAGACCCTGGACGAGTGCATGGCCTATGCCGAGCAGCTCAAGCCGATGATGCTCGACGTCACTGCCGAGTTGCACAACCTGCGCCGCGCCGGCAAGGACATCATGTTCGAAGGCGCGCAGGGCTCGCTGCTGGACATCGACCACGGTACCTACCCGTACGTCACCAGCTCCAACACCACCGCCGGCGGTATCTCCACCGGCTCCGGCGTTGGCCCGATGTACCTCGACTACATCCTCGGCATCACCAAGGCCTACACCACCCGCGTAGGTTCCGGCCCGTTCCCGACCGAGCTGTTCGATGAAACCGGCGCCACCCTGGCCAAGCGTGGCCACGAGTTCGGCTCCACCACCGGCCGTGCTCGCCGTTGCGGCTGGTTCGATGCCGTGATCCTGCGTCGTGCCATCGACGTCAACAGCATCTCGGGCATCTGCCTGACCAAGCTGGACGTGTTGGACGGCCTGGAAACCATCAGCATCTGCGTGGGCTACAAGAACGAGAACGGCGCGGTCATCGACGCGCCTTCCGATGCCGACAGCTACATCGGCCTGGAGCCGGTGTACGAAGAGATGCCAGGCTGGAGCGAGTCGACCGTGGGCGTGAAAACCCTGGAAGAACTGCCAGCCAATGCACGTGCCTACATCAAGCGCATCGAAGAACTGGTAGGTGCTCCGATCGACATCATCTCCACCGGCCCGGACCGCAACGAGACCATCGTTCTGCGCCATCCGTTCGCTTGATCCGCGCTTGTAACGGCTGATCGAACGCCGCGTTTCCGTACGGGAGCGCGGCGTTTTTCATTCTGGTGCGAGCACTGCTGTACCTTGTCAGGTATCCACTTGTTTTCGGCACAACCCTTGCTGTAAGAATGCTCTGTAGATGCCATCAAAGTAATGGCGCCAGAAACACGGGGGTTACAACGTGTCTGCCATCCTCTCTCTGTTACGAAGCCGCCTCCTGCGGCCTGTTTTTGTTGCACTCGGTATCGCTCTTTTGGTGCAGGTGCTGGTCGCCGTGGCGCTGACAAGGAGCACGGTTACCGCCCTCGAGGCGGACCTGGGCGAGCGCCTGGGCGCCGACACCCGCAAATTGACTGGCGAGCTCGATCAGGCCAGTCAGGATGTGCGCTCCGGCCTCGACAGCCTTTCGGCCAGCACTCGCCAGCGCTTGAGCGCGGGGCTTTCCGCGCGGCTGGAAAGCGAGCAGCAGCAGCTGCGCGCGACCCTGGAGAAAAACCTTAAGGACTCAGCCAACGACATGGCCGAGCTGCTGGCCTCGGTGGCGCCCAGGGCGATCTGGGACAACGACGTCCCGACCCTCTCCGACTTCGCCCGACGTGCCCAGCGCAACCCCAACGTGCTGTTCGTGATCTATGACGACGCCCAGGGCGAACATTTGACGCGCTACCTGAACCGTCAAAATCCCATCAACCAGGCGTTGATGGAGAAGGGCGAGGGCGAGCGTGCCCTGGACAAAGTGCTGAACGCTGCGCGCAAAGACCCTGCGGTGTACTTCGTCGAGGCTTCCATCAGCCCCAATGGCGCGGAAATCGGCAAGGTGATCATGGGCGTCTCCACCGCCTCCGTAGAACAGGAGCTCAAAGCCCTCGACGAGCGTTTCGCTACCTTGATCGCCAGTGGCGACCAACTGGTGGGCGAGAGCCTCGGGGCGGCCTCCGCCGATACCGGTGCGGCCCTGCGCGCGCGCCTGGAGACGGCGCAGAACAGCGCCACCGCCATGCAGGCAAACACTGCGCATACCGTGCGCGAGGCTGCGGGCGAGCTGCGCTGGCGTATCGGCGTTGGCCTGGTGCTGGTGGGCCTGGGTGTGCTGCTGGTGGTCGCTGTGGTGCTGGGGCGTCGCGTGGTCAGCAAGCTGCGCCTGCTGATCGCGGCTCTCGATGACCTGGCGGCCGGCGAAGGCGACCTGACCAAGCGCGTGGCCCTCGACAGCCGTGACGAGATTGGCGATATGGCTTCGTCGGTCAACCGCTTCGTCGACAAGTTGCAACCCATCGTTCGCGAGGCCGGCGAAGTAGCCCAGCGTACCGGTGTCGAGATCGACACCATGGCCCAGCACAACGCTGGCGCCGATGCCGCTGCCGCGTTGCAGCGCGACGAAGTGGCGGCCAGCCTGCGTGACCTCTCCAGCATGGCTGACGAAGCCCAGGCCGAGAGCCACGCGATGCAAGCCGCCTTGCAGCAGGTGGTGGACATTCGCCAGGCCACTGACGAGAACAGCCAGGCCACCACGCAACTGGCCGGGTTGATCGAGAACCTGGCGGGGCAGGTGCAGACCGGTTCCCAGGTGATCGAGCGGCTGGCCAAGCAGAGCGAGCAGATCGAAGTGGTGCTGACGGTCATTCACGGCATCGCCGAGCAGACCAACCTGCTGGCACTCAACGCAGCCATCGAGGCGGCACGCGCCGGTGAGACCGGCCGTGGTTTCGCTGTCGTGGCGGACGAAGTGCGGGCGCTGGCCAGCAAGACCCAGAGCTCGACGGGCGATATCCAGGAGCACATCGCGGCGTTGCAGAAGGGCGCCAAGGAGGCGGTGGCGACCATCAGCCAGGCGGGCATCAAGGCCAGCGAAGGCTTGGTGGTGCTGCGCGACAACGAGCGCCGCCAGCAATCGGTGCAGGCGGCGGTCGAACAGGTGCATGCAGCCATCGGCCTGGCCACCCGTGCGGCAGAGCAGCAGGCCCATGGCGCCCAGGCAGTACGTGGCAGGGTAGAAAACATCCATGCCCAGGCCGAGCGTTCGGCCAAGGTGGTGATGCAGACCACGGCCAGCAGCAAGGTGCTGGACGATCTGGCGGCACAATTGCGCGCCAGCCTTGGGCAGTTCCGCGCCTGAGGCGTTGCTCATGCTCCGCGGAGCAGCTACCGCGGGGCAAGCCCACAGGTGCTCTGTGGCTTTCAAGGGCAACGCAATACCTGTAGGAGTGGGCTTGCCCGCGAACACAAGCGTAGCCCGTGCCATGCAGCGCAGTGTCACGCCTTGTTCAGGTACATCCGCGTAGTCAGCAGATACACCGGCAACCCCGACACCACGATCAACAAAGCCGCATAAGGCGCCGCCGCCGCGAACTCCACGTTGGCGGTGTGCGCCCATACCTCGGTGGCCAGGGTGGTCATGCCGGTCGGGCTGAGCAGCAAGGTTGCGGTCAGCTCCTTCATGGCATCGAGAAACACCAGCGCGAAGGCGGCGGCCAGTGCCGGGAAGATGATCGGCAGGGTCACCCGGCAGAACGCCGCGAAGCTGCTGGCGCCCAAGGTGCGCGCTGCCTCTTCCAGGGTCGGTGAGGCCTTGTTCAGTGCCGTGCGCACCGGTGCCTGGGCCAGTGGCAGGAAGAGCAGGGCATAGGCCAGGATCAGCAGGGCCGTGGTCTGGTACAGCGTCGGCACGTAGTGCAGGGCGAAGAACACCAGGGTCAGTGCGATCACCAGGCCTGGCAGGGCGTGGAGCAGGTAGGGCAGGCGTTCCGCCCAGATCGCCAGGCGGCCCTTGTAGCGCACGACCAGGAAGCTGATGGGCAAGGCCAATAGCACACAGAAACCCGCGCCGCCCAGGGACACCGACAGCGAGGTGAGCAGCGCCTTGCCAATCTCTGCGACAGGGAACGCCGCTGACGAACCGACGCTCAGCCAGTAACCCAGCATGGCCAGTGGGATGCCGCTGCCGAGTACCGCAAGGCCCCCGCAGAACAACTGCGCCGGCAGGCTCCAGCCGCGAAGGCGCAGGGGCTGCGCACGACGTGCCACACCTTGGCCGATACGCACATGACGAGCTTTGCCGCGCACCCGCAGTTCCAGCCAGAGCATGGCCAGGCACAGCGCCAGCAGCACCGCCGAGAGCATGGCGGCGTTGGCATTGCTGAACTCCAGCTCGAACTGCTGGTAGATCGCCGTGGTGAAAGTTTGCAGACCGAGAATCGACAGCGCACCGAATTCCACCAGCATATGCAGGGCAATCAACAACGCGCCGCCCAGCATCGATGGCCACAGCAAGGGCAGGGTGACCTTGGTGAACACGCCCCAGCGGCCATGGCCCAGGGTGCGCGCAGACTCCTCCAGGGAGGTATCGAGGTTGCGCAGGGTGGCGGCCACCGGCAGGAACACCAGGGGGTACTTGGACAGCGCCATGACCAGGATCGCCCCGCCCAGCCCCTCGAAGTCCGAGCTCAGCGACACCCAGGTGAAGCTGCTGATGAACGAGGGCACGGCGAAGGGCAGGCACAGCACCACGCCCCACAAGCGCCGGCCAGGCAGGTCGCTGCGTTCGAGCAGCCAGGCCAGCGCCAGGCCAACCACCATGCACGCCAGCGTGACGCCGGCCATCAACATCAGGGTGTTGCGCAAAAGCCCCCAGACGAAGGGGCGCCAGAGCAGGCGCAGGGCTTCATGCCAGCCGGCCTGCCAGGCCTTGATGGCAACGTAGGCCAAAGGCAGCAGGCTCATCGCTACCAGAAACAGCACGGGCAGCACCACCCACACCGAGGGGCGCTTGCGGCGCGGCACGAAACGTACCTGCATAGGTTCGGGCACGGCGGCAGTCATCAGAGCAGGCCGACCTCGCGTTCAAGCTCGATCGCTTCCTCGGCGTTGCCAAGGTCCGCTGGCGAGATCTTCGGTGGGCGCAGGTCTTCGAATGGCTTCAGGCCGCGGTCGGAAACCATGCCCTTGTGCAGTGGATACTCGGCGGTAGTCTGGGTGATTACGCGCTGGCCTTCTTCGCTGGCCATCCAGTTGAGCAGGGCCTGGGCTTCCTTCGGGTGCTTGCTGGCCTTGACCACGGCAGCGCCGGAGATGGTGACCAGGTTGCCAGCATCGCCATCGGCCAGGTAATAGAGCTTGGAGTCCAGCTTGCCGCGCTCGCGCTCGAGCGCATACCAGTAGTAGTTGTTTACCAGTACGGCAGCCACTTCGCCTTTTTCCACGGCCTTGAGGGCCACCATGTTGTTGGTGTAGGTCTTGCCGAAGGCCTTGAGGCCGGTCAGCCATTCTTCGGTGGCTTCGCGCCCGTGCATCTTCAGGATGGCCACGGCCTGTTCCTGGAAGGCGCCGCTGGTGGGTACGTAGCCGACGCGCCCGTCCCACTCGGGGTTGGCGAAGTCCATGACCGTGGTGGGCAGGTCTTTTTCGTCCACCTTCTTCGGGTTGAACACCACGATGCGCGTGCGTGCGGTGATGCCCATCCAGGTGCCATTGGCGCCCACGTACTCCTTGGGCACCATGTTGGCGGTGGCGTCGTCGATCTTCGCCAGCAGGCCCAGTTCGCCCAGGTTGTTCAGCGGTGGGGACTCTTCGGTGTAGATCAGGTCGGCCGGGGAGCGTGCGCCTTCCTCGATGATCTGGCTGGCCAGCTGGTTGCTGCTGCCCTTGCGGATATTGATATGGATACCGGTCTTGGCCTCGTAGGCCTTGGCGATGGCGTCGCCGATTTCCTTGTGCTGGCCGTTGTACAGGGTCAGCGTGACCGGTTCGTCTGCCAGGGCGGCCGGTGCACCGATCACCAGGCCCAGTACGGCGGCGGCCAGGGTGCGCATCAGCAGTTTCGGGCGGATCGTCATGCGGGTACTTCCTCGCTTACGGCTACATATTTGGTAACAATGGTAAACGAAATCGTTTCTCATGTGGCCGCATGAAGGAAATTTCAGGAGCGGACTCTCGGCGTAGGCGTGTCGTAGACGAGCCAAGGGGGAGGGGGGATAAAAATCGCAGGCAAGAAAAAACCCACTAGCAAGCTAGTGGGTTTTTATATGGTGCCCAGGAGAAGACTCGAACTTCCACGACCGTTAAGTCACTGATACCTGAAACCAGCGCGTCTACCAATTCCGCCACCTGGGCAAAGCTTTTGCATCTACAGCATGAATCGTGTTGCTGAATGACAGATGACTCTGCTATCTATCACTCGAAATTTTTGGTGCCCAGGAGAAGACTCGAACTTCCACGACCGTTAAGTCACTGATACCTGAAACCAGCGCGTCTACCAATTCCGCCACCTGGGCACACTCGTCGAGACCACATGATGCTTTACAACATCGTTCATCTCAACTACAACGTCGGGGGTGTCCGTCGTCGTGGTGCGCACTATACGGATGCCCCCAGGGGCTGTAAACCCCCGAATCGAAAAAAATTTCAAAAAATTCAACTTGTTGATTCCGCAAGCCTTCTTGCGCACCACGAGCCTCCTGCGGGGCTGTCCAAGGCTGAAATTTCCGGTTTCAATACGCCTATGCCAAACTTCTTCTCTATATACACCAAGGTGAACCTTTCCTGATGGCCGATTGGCAATCCCTCGACCCCGAGGCCGCCCGCGAAGCGGAAAAATACGAGAACCCCATTCCTAGCCGTGAGCTGATCCTGCAGCGCCTTGCCGACCGCGGCGAGCCAGCTGCGCGCGAAGAGCTGGCAGCGGAGTTCCAGCTCTTCGAGGAAGACCAGATCGAAGCCCTGCGCCGCCGACTGCGTGCCATGGAGCGTGATGGCCAGCTCATCTATACCCGGCGCGGCACCTATGCCCCGGTAGACAAGCTGGACCTGATCTGCGGACGGGTCTCGGGCCATCGCGACGGTTTCGGCTTCCTCATTCCCGATGATGGCAGCGAGGACCTGTTCCTCAGCCCTGCGCAAATGCGCCTGGTATTCGATGGCGACCGCGCCTTGGCGCGCGTGTCGGGTGTCGACCGCCGGGGCCGCCGCGAGGGTTCGCTGGTCGAGATCATCTCCCGCGCCCACGAGAGCGTGGTCGGTCGCTACTTCGAGGAAGGCGATATCGGCTACGTCACCCCGGACAACCCGAAGATCCAGCAGGAAGTGCTGGTGACCGCCGGGCGCAACGGTGGTGCGAAGATCGGTCAGTTCGTCGAGATCAAGATCACCCACTGGCCCACCCCGCGCTTCCAGCCTCAGGGTGATGTGGTCGAGGTGATCGGCAACTACATGGCGCCCGGCATGGAAATCGACGTTGCCCTGCGCAGCTACGATATCCCGCACGTCTGGCCCAAGGATGTGATCAAGGAAGCGCGCAAGTTCCATTCCGAGGTCGAGGAGAAGGACAAGGAAAAGCGCATCGACCTGCGCCACCTGAACTTCGTCACCATCGATGGTGAAGATGCCCGCGACTTCGACGACGCCGTCTACTGCGAGCCTCTGGGCAAGCTGCGCATGTTCTCCGGCGGCTGGCGCCTGTACGTGGCCATCGCTGACGTCTCCAGCTATGTGCGCCTGGGTTCGGCTCTGGATCACGAAGCCCAGCAGCGCGGCAACTCGGTGTACTTCCCCGAGCGCGTGGTACCGATGCTGCCGGAAGAGCTGTCCAACGGCCTGTGCTCGCTGAACCCGCACGTCGACCGTTTGGCGATGGTCTGCGAGATGACCATCAACAAGTCCGGCCAGATGGTCGACTACCAGTTCTACGAAGGCGTCATCCACTCCCACGCACGCCTGACCTACAACAAGGTCAGCAGCATGCTCGAGCACGCCCGTACCCGTGAAGGCAAGGCCCTGCGCGAGGAATACAGCGCGGTGCTGCCGGACCTCAAGCACCTCTATGCCCTGTACAAGGTGCTGGTCGATGCCCGCCACACCCGCGGCGCTATCGACTTCGAGACCCAGGAAACCCGCATCATCTTCGGCGAAGATCGCAAGATCGACGAAATTCGTCCGACCGTACGCAACGACGCCCACAAGTTGATCGAGGAATGCATGCTGGCGGCCAACGTCGCCACCGCCGAATTCCTGCAAAAACACAACGTGCCGGCGCTGTATCGCGTGCACGACGGCCCGCCGCCGGAGCGTCTGGAAAAGCTGCGTGCCTTCCTCGGCGAGCTTGGCCTGAGCCTGCACAAGGGCAAGGACCCATCGCCCAAGGACTACCAGGCGCTGCTGGCGAGCATCGCCGGGCGCCCGGACTTCCACCTGATCCAGACCGTCATGCTGCGCTCGCTGAGCCAGGCGGTGTACAGCGTCGAGAACAACGGCCACTTCGGCCTGAACTACGAGGCCTACACCCACTTCACCTCGCCGATCCGCCGCTACCCGGACCTGTTGGTGCACCGCGCCATTCGCAGCGTCATCCGCTCCAAGGTGGAAACCCCGCACGTCAAGCGTGCTGGCGCCATGAGCATTCCCAAGGCGCGTATCTACCCGTACGACGAGAACACCCTCGAGCAGATGGGCGAGCAGTGCTCGATGACCGAGCGCCGTGCCGACGAAGCCACCCGCGACGTGGTCAACTGGCTCAAGTGCGAATACATGCGTGACCGCGTGGGCGAGACCTTCCCGGGCGTGATCACCGCAGTGACCGGTTTCGGCCTGTTCATCGAGCTGACCGACATCTACGTGGAAGGCCTGGTGCACGTCAGTGCACTGCCGGGCGACTACTACCACTTCGACCCTGTGCACCATCGCCTGGCCGGCGAGCGTACGGGCCGCAGTTTCCGCCTGGGCGACTCGATCGAGGTCAAGGTCATGCGGGTCGACCTTGAGCAGCGCAAGATCGACTTCGAGCTTTCCGAAGCGGCGATCAAGGCCCCGGTGGGCCGCAGGCAGCAGGGCGCTTCGGCACCCGCCGCCGCCGAGCAGGCCCCGGAAACCGCACGCGCCACGCCCAAGCCGCGTAGCCGCAAGAGCGAAGCCGCCGATGCGTATTTCCCCAAGGACGCCGTGCAGCGCAATGCCGAGGTGCGCAAGAGCCGCGAAATGAAGAAGGCGCTGATGGGCGAGGCGCGTAGCGCCAACGCTGGCGGCAAGTCGGACAAAGGCACCAAGGCGTCCGGCAAGCCGACCAAGCATCGCAAGGGACCGTCGAAGTCCGGCGCGCCACGTAAAGGCAAGAACAAGTCATGAGTCAGCTGGAAAAAATCTACGGCGTGCACGCGGTGCAGGCGTTGCTGCAGCACCATCCCAAGCGGGTCAAGCAGATCTGGTTGTCGGAAGGGCGCAGCGAGCCGCGCCTCCAGTCCTTGCTGGCGCTGGCCGCGGAGTACCGCGTACCGGTCGGCCAGGCCGAGCGCCGTGAGCTGGATGCCTGGGTCGAGGGTGTGCACCAAGGCGTGGTGGCCGAGGTCAGCCCGAGCCAGGTGTGGGGCGAAGCGATGCTCGAGGAACTGCTCGAGCGCACCGAGACGCCACCGCTGATCCTGGTGCTCGACGGCGTCACCGACCCGCACAACCTTGGCGCCTGCCTGCGTACCGCCGATGCTGCGGGGGCTACGGCAGTGGTGATTCCCAAGGACAAGTCGGCCACCCTCACGGGCGTGGTGCGCAAGGTCGCCTGTGGCGCCGCCGAGGTGATCCCGCTGGTGGCCGTGACCAACCTTTCGCGTACCCTGGAGAAACTGCAGCAGCGCGGCCTTTGGGTGGTTGGCACCGCTGGCGAGGCCGAGCAGGAGATCTACCAGCAGGACCTCACCGGCCCGCTGGTGATGATCATGGGCGCCGAAGGCAAGGGTATGCGTCGCCTGACCCGCAAGCATTGCGACTTCCTGGTGAAGCTGCCGATGGCGGGCAGCGTCAGCAGCCTTAACGTTTCGGTGGCCACGGGTGTTTGCCTGTTCGAGGCGGTACGCCAGCGTCAGGCCAAGCGTTGAGGTTCCGAAACGGCGGTGTGTACTTCGCGGGCAAGCCCGCTCCTCCACGTTCAGCGTGAATCTGTAGGCGCGGGCTTGCCCGCGAAGAACACACCGCGGTTTCCACATCCTCCCCACCGATATGTTTCCGGCTGTTCAAATAATCGCCAATCGCCTTGCTTGTGCGCCCGGCCTTCTCTACAATTGCGCCCCTTGCCGAGTTGGCAGGTGCTTACGTGCCTTCCTTCAAGGCGAGACATACAGTGTCATTCACTCCTTGTCTGACCAGATTCGCTGGCAGACTACTAACCCGTAAGGAGCATTCATGCGTCATTACGAAATCATCTTCCTGGTCCACCCGGATCAGAGCGAGCAAGTCGGCGGCATGGTCGAGCGTTACACCAAGCTGATCGAAGAAGATGGTGGCAAGATCCACCGCCTGGAAGACTGGGGCCGTCGTCAGCTGGCCTACGCCATCAACAACGTTCACAAGGCTCACTACGTGATGCTGAACGTTGAGTGCTCGGGCAAGGCCCTGGCCGAGCTGGAAGACAACTTCCGCTACAACGATGCCGTAATCCGTAACCTGGTCATCCGTCGCGACGAGGCCGTCACTGGCCAGTCCGAGATGCTGAAGGCCGAAGAGAACCGCAGTGAGCGCCGTGAGCGTCGCGAGCGTCCTGAGCATGCTGACTCCGCCGATGGCGACGACAGCAATGACAGCGACAACAGCGATAACGCTGACGAGTAATCCACGGACCTTTTAAGGAGCCTATTACATGGCACGTTTCTTCCGTCGTCGTAAATTCTGCCGCTTCACTGCTGAAGACGTGAAAGAGATCGACTTCAAAGATCTCAACACCCTGAAAGCTTACGTATCCGAAACCGGCAAGATCGTTCCGAGCCGTATCACTGGTACCAAAGCTCGTTATCAGCGTCAGCTGGCCACCGCTATCAAGCGCGCCCGCTTCCTGGCCCTGCTGCCCTACACCGACAGCCACGGCCGCTGAGACCGGGTCGTCGACAAGAAGTAAGGGATAGGCATGCGAGCGTTGGCTGATTTCATCATGCGCGGTCGCGTGCAGGCCACTGTAGTGGTGGCCGGTTGTGCGGCATTGCCGCTGTTGTTCTGGTTGAGTGCTGCCGCTGCGAGCCTGGTGTTCCTGCGGCACGGTTTCAAGGACGCACTCTCGGTCATCGTCTGGGGCATCTTGCCCGCGTTGGCCTGGTGGGTTTTCGGCGAGCCGCGCACCTTGATGGTGCTGCTGGGTACGCTGGGGCTGGCTGCGCTGTTGCGCACCGGGCATTCCTGGAACCGGGTGCTGTTGTCCAGCATCGCCCTGGGCCTGTTGTACGGTGTGATCCTTGGTTCAGTGTTCCAGGAACCGATCGAAGCTCTGGCGCGAGCGCTTGAAAAAGCCCTGCCGCAGATGCTCGGCGGCCTCTACCAGCAGTTGTCGGTAGAGGAACAGGGACACTTGGCGGGGCTCATCGTACCGGTGCTCAACGGCCTGATCGCGGCCCTGTTGCAAGCTGTCAGTGTGCTGGCCCTGATGTTGGGTCGCTACTGGCAGGCCAAGTTGTACAACCCGGGAGGTTTCGGCCGCGAGTTTCAGGCGGTGCGTATTCCTCTGATGCCGGCGTTGCTGTTGCTGGCCTGCATGCTGTTCGGCCCGAACCTCGGTTCTGGCCTGGCACTGCTGACGCCGCTGTGCAGCGTGCCGCTCATGTTCGCGGGCCTTGCCCTGATGCATGGGCTGGTGGCGCAGAAACGCCTGGCCAAGTTCTGGCTGGTGGGGTTGTACGTGACGCTGGTGCTGTTCATGCAGCTGACTTATCCGTTGCTCGTGGTTTTGGCCGTTGTCGACAGCCTGATTGATTTTCGCGGTCGCAAGTCACCCAAGGGTGACGACTCCGCGAACGGTGAAGGTTAAAAGTTAAGAGGTTTTACCAAATGGAACTGATCCTGCTGGAAAAAGTCGCCAACCTGGGCAACCTGGGCGACAAAGTTAAAGTTAAAGCCGGTTACGGCCGTAACTTCCTGCTGCCATTCGGCAAGGCCACCGTTGCCAACGCCGCCAACCTGGCTGCGTTCGAAGAGCGCCGTGCCGAGCTGGAAAAGGCTGCCGCCGAGAAGAAAGCTTCGGCTGAAAGCCGCGCTGCCCAACTGGCTGAGCTGGAAGTCACCATCACCGCTACCGCTGGTGATGAAGGCAAGCTGTTCGGTTCGATCGGCACCCACGACATCGCTGACGCCCTGACCGCCTCCGGCGTTGAAGTGGCCAAGGCTGAAGTTCGTCTGCCGAACGGCACCATCCGTCAAGTTGGCGAATACGACGTAGCCGTGCACCTGCACAGCGATGTCGAAGCCACTGTACGCGTGGTCGTCGTTGCAGCCTAAGCTGTAGCTGTCGGTTGGCTCATTGCGGGCCAGCCGGTAACATCGGGCACGGCCCTGCCTCGCGCAGGCCGTGCCCTTTGTTTTTTCATTCCCCCAGAATTCATTCGTGGCCATGAACGAGATCACCCATCCCGAACAGCTCGACCTGCAAACCGCTGCGCTGAAGGTGCCGCCGCACTCCATCGAGGCCGAGCAGGCCGTGCTCGGTGGCCTGCTGCTGGAGAACGGCGCCTGGGAACGGGTGCTGGACCAAGTATCGGATGGCGATTTCTACCGGCATGACCACCGCCTGATCTTCCGTGCGATCCATAAGCTGGCCGACCTGAACCAGCCGTTCGACGTGGTCACCCTGCACGAGCAGTTGGAAAAGGAAGGCCTGTCGACCCAGGTCGGTGGCTTGGCGTACCTGGCGGAGCTGGCCAAGAACACCCCGTCGGTGGCCAACATCAAGGCCTATGCGGCGATCATTCGCGAGCGTGCGACGCTGCGCCAGTTGATCAGCATCAGCACCGACATCGCCGATAACGCCTTCAATCCCCAGGGCCGCAATGCCGAGGAAATCCTTGACGATGCCGAGCGACAGATCTTCCAGATCGCCGAGGCGCGGCCCAAGACCGGCGGCCCGGTAGGGGTCAACGACCTGTTGACCCTGGCCATCGACCGTATCGACACGCTGTTCAACTCCGACAGCGACATTACCGGCGTTTCCACCGGCTTCACCGATCTGGATGAGAAGACCAGCGGCCTGCAGCCGGCCGACCTGGTGATCGTCGCGGGGCGTCCGTCGATGGGCAAGACCACCTTCGCCATGAACCTGGTGGAGAACGCGGTACTGCGCAGCGACAAGGTAGTGCTGGTGTTCTCCCTCGAGATGCCCGGTGAATCGCTGGTCATGCGTATGCTCTCGTCGCTGGGCCGCATCGACCAGACCAAGGTGCGTTCCGGCCAGCTGGACGACGATGACTGGCCGCGCCTGACCTCGGCGGTGAACCTGCTCAACGACCGCAAGCTGTTCATCGACGATACTGCCGGCATCAGCCCCTCGGAGATGCGTGCCCGTACTCGCCGCTTGGCGCGTGAGCATGGCGAGATCGCGCTGATCATGGTCGACTACTTGCAGTTGATGCAGATCCCCGGCTCTGCGGGCGACAACCGTACCAACGAGATTTCCGAGATCTCGCGCTCGCTCAAGGCCCTGGCCAAGGAGTTCAACTGCCCGGTCATCGCCCTGTCGCAGCTCAACCGCTCCCTGGAGCAGCGCCCGAACAAGCGCCCGGTAAACTCCGACTTGCGTGAATCCGGTGCGATCGAGCAGGACGCCGATGTGATCATGTTCGTCTACCGCGATGAGGTGTATCACCCCGAGACCGAGCATAAGGGCGTGGCCGAAATCATCATCGGCAAGCAGCGTAACGGCCCTATCGGTTTTGTGCGGTTGGCGTTCATCGGCAAGTACACCCGCTTCGAGAACTTGGCGCCGGGCATGTACAACTTTGATGATGATGAGTGACAAACCTGAATGACGCCCCGTGCGTCGGATAGCCCTAACTCAACTTGTGCGGGTTTCGAATGTTGCCGGCCCTGGTTTTTATGCCCGTCGTTCCACGCTCAAATGCTGAGTGTCTTTTCTGAGCGGTGTAAATAGTGTCAGTGCCAGTGAGGGTTCGTTCTTCGGTGATCAATATCGTAGCGTCATAACCTGATACTTGTGCCGAGGTGAGTTTCGCCAAATCCTCAATGAATGATGTTCCGGTTAGATTCGATGGAACGGCACTGTCGCACGCAAGTATATGCATTTGTTTTTGCTGCGGTGAGAGACCCAGGGTCTCTAGTTTTTCAAAGAGCTTCTGGGCGCTGTATCCGATCTCCCTATTTCCTGAGATGGCGCCTGCTCTACCGTGGGCGGATATGTACAGAGTTGGGTCCCTACCGGGTTTGTGCTTGCTCCCGGTGAAAGCGACGATTCCGTCGAATTCTGCAACTATTTTTCCTTGGTAGGTCTTCGTGTGCTCAAGGCTGCGCACCCAGCCATCAATACGTTGAGCGGCGGAGCGCATGGCTGCTGACGCGTTCGAAGTGATGCGCTGAAAAAACCTTCCGGTGGGATCTAGCTTATTAACCGGGTCGTTTAGGACGAAGGTGTAGCTATTCGGCCCGCCTCGTGCGAAAGGGCTTTCCAGGTCGGGGCTGTTGAAGCGCATCAGTGTAGGGTTGTATCCCCGATAGCCATTGCCGAGCAAATAAAGCGCTGGCGTTAGCAGTGAGTGTTCGCCCTTGAAACCTATCGTAAGGTTATCGACGGTGCTCGCACCATAGGGGCTGAATGCAACTGGCAGGAGGCCCGTGGTCGATAAAATGTAATGCGGCGAGGCCATCGGGTCAGACGCGATAACGGATGTGCAGTTCTCTTGGCTTAGTGCCAAGGGGATGCGGTCGATTCTGAATACTGAACTGTTTGTAACGTCTGCTGATAGCGTGGCTAGCTTATTGTTAGCGTAGAAGAAACGCATTTTCCCTCCGGGAAAATCAGCTGTTTTCAGCATGGCGTGAGATGCGACTTTAAGTATTCTCTATAAACCTGCAACTGATAATTCTGTCAGGTGCATGGATGTGCAGGCCGTCTGAGCCGCGAAAAGGTGATCGTTTCAGTCGGATTTGGTCAAAATTTGTGCTATATTCCGCGCCCGCGATTTCCCTGCACACCAGAACCGGTCACTGACATGCACGCAGCCAAACCACTCTACGACTATCCCAAGTACTGGGCCGAATGCTTCGGGCCAGCGCCGTTCCTGCCGATGAGCCGGGAAGAGATGGATCAGCTCGGCTGGGATTCCTGCGACATCATCATCGTGACCGGCGATGCCTACGTCGACCATCCGTCGTTTGGCATGGCTATCATCGGGCGTCTGCTGGAGGCCCAAGGGTTCCGTGTGGGCATCATCGCCCAGCCGAACTGGCAGTCGAAAGACGACTTCATGAAGCTCGGCGAGCCGAACCTGTTCTTCGGCGTCGCGGCCGGCAACATGGACTCGATGATCAACCGCTACACCGCGGACAAGAAAATCCGCTCCGACGATGCCTACACGCCCGGCGGCCTGGCGGGCAGCCGGCCTGACCGCGCTAGCCTGGTGTACAGCCAGCGCTGCAAGGAAGCGTACAAGCACGTGCCGATCGTGCTTGGTGGCATCGAGGCATCGCTGCGCCGTATCGCGCATTACGACTACTGGCAGGACAAGGTCCGCCATTCGATCCTGATCGACGCCTGTGCCGATATCCTGTTGTTCGGCAACGCCGAGCGTGCGGTGGTCGAAGTGGCCCAGCGCCTGTCCAACGGCGAGTCGATCGAGAGCATCAGCGACGTGCGCGGCACCGCGTTCATACGTCGCGACACCCCTGAAGGCTGGTACGAGATCGACTCGACCCGCATCGACCGCCCCGGTCGCGTGGACAAGATCATCAACCCCTACGTCAACACCCAGGACACCCAGGCCTGCGCCATCGAGCAGGCCAAGGGCGAGGTGGAAGACCCGAACGAAGCCAAGGTGGTGCAGATTCTCGACAGCCCGCGCATGACCCGCGAGAAGTCGGTGATCCGCTTGCCTTCGTTCGAGAAGGTGCGCAACGACCCGGTGCTCTATGCCCATGCCAACCGCGTGCTGCACCTGGAAACCAACCCCGGCAACGCCCGCGCCTTGGTGCAGAAGCATGGCGAAGTGGATGTGTGGTTCAACCCGCCACCCATTCCCATGACCACCGAGGAAATGGACTACGTGTTCGGCATGCCCTATGCGCGCGTGCCACACCCGGCCTATGGCAAGGCGCGTATCCCGGCCTACGAGATGATTCGCTTCTCGGTGAACATCATGCGTGGCTGCTTCGGCGGCTGCACCTTCTGCTCGATCACCGAGCACGAAGGACGGATCATCCAGAACCGTTCCCACGACTCGATCATCCGCGAGATCGAGGAAATGCGTGACAAGGTGCCAGGCTTCACCGGCGTGGTCTCCGACCTCGGCGGCCCGACCGCCAACATGTACCGCATCGCCTGCAAGAGCCAGGACATCGAGAAGCATTGCCGCAAGCCGTCGTGCGTGTTCCCGGGCATCTGCGAGAACCTCAACACCGACCACAGCTCGCTGATCGAGCTGTACCGCAAGGCCCGCGCGCTGCCGGGGGTGAAGAAGATCCTGATTGCCTCGGGCCTGCGCTACGACCTGGCTGTGGAGTCCCCCGAGTACGTCAAGGAACTGGTCACCCACCATGTGGGCGGCTACCTGAAGATCGCCCCGGAGCACACCGAGCGTGGCCCGCTGGACAAGATGATGAAGCCGGGCATCGGCAGCTACGACCGCTTCAAGCGCATGTTCGAGAAATACTCGAAGGAGGCGGGCAAGGAGCAGTACCTGATCCCGTACTTCATCGCCGCGCACCCCGGCACCACCGACGAAGACATGATGAACCTGGCGCTGTGGCTCAAGGGCAACGGCTTCCGCGCCGACCAGGTGCAGGCGTTCTACCCCTCGCCCATGGCCTCGGCCACGGCCATGTACCACTCGGGCAAGAACCCGCTGCGCAAGGTCACCTACAAGAGCGAAGGTGTGGAGATCGTCAAGAGCGACGAGCAACGCCGGTTGCACAAGGCGTTCCTGCGCTACCACGACCCGAAGGGCTGGCCGATGCTGCGCGAGGCGCTGGAACGCATGGGCCGTGCCGACCTCATCGGCCCTGGCAAGCACCAGCTGATTCCGGCGCACCAACCGCAGACCGACAGCTACCAGAGCGCACGTCGCAAGAACTCGACTCCGAGCGGCAGTCACAAGGTGGGCAAGGAGCAGAAGATCCTTACCCAACACAGCGGCCTGCCGCCGCGTGCCAGCGATGGCAGCAAGCCATGGGACAAGCGCGAGAAGGCCAAGGCCGAGGCGTTTGCCCGCAACCAGCAGGCGGCCAAGGAGCGCAAGGAGGCCGCCAAGGGTGGCAAGGGCAAGAAGCCTCGTCAGCCGGTGATTCCGCGCTGACCGAAGGCTCAGATAGCGCCTGTAGGAGCGGGAAAGCCCGCCCCTGCAGGCTCCCTAAATATCAGTCAGGCTTTTTGTCGACCCATTTGGGCAACACCGGCGAGACGAAATTATCCATCCCATCCAGCAGCTCACCTGGCTGCTGCCCCAGCAACAGCATCGCTCGGTGCTGTGGCCTTACGAAACCTTGCTCGACGATATGGTCGAGGAACCCGCCAAGCTTTTCATAGAAACCATTCACGTCCAGCAAGCCCAGCGGCTTGGCGTGATAGCCCAGCTGGCCCCAGGTCCACACTTCGAACAATTCTTCCAGCGTACCCAGCCCACCCGGCAGGGCGATGAAGGCATCGCTGAGCTCGGCCATGCGCGCCTTGCGCGCATGCATGCCGTCCACCACTTCCAGGCGGCTCAGGCCCTTGTGGCCGATTTCGGCGTTCATCAGGCTCTGCGGGATGATGCCGATCACCTCGCCACCGGCTTGCAGGGCGGCGTCGGCCACGGTGCCCATCAGGCCGACCGCGCCGCCGCCATACACCAACGTCAGGCCGCGTTGGGCGATGGCCTGGCCAAGTGCGACGGCTGCTTCTCGATAGGCAGGGTTGGCGCCGATGCTGGCGCCGCAAAAGACACAGACGGAACGTACAGGCATTGCTTCTCTCCAGTGCATTTCAGCCCTTGCACAGGCAAGGGGCACACAGGGTAAGACGCAAGCCTGCCGCTTCCAAGGGGTTCATTCAGGGCGGGAGAATTCGTGAACGTTAGTGCCGCTGGCGCCGCAGGCGTAGGCAGCCAACAGACTGCGCATGAAATTTCCGAGGGACATGGAATTTGCTCCTAGAGTTAGAGGTTGTCCCATCGTCTATCAAGCAGGCATGATGTGCACTTAGATTGGTTGTATACAATCCATTGAACAAATCTACTGGCTGGCCACTGGCCGCCCCTTGACCCATGTCAGCGAGGGCGCCGGTGGCTTCAGGCAGTCTCGCAATTGATCAACCCTTCCAAGGAGATTCACGATGTTTGCGAAAGCCGTAGCGGTATCCCTGTTGACCCTGGCCAGCGCCTCCGTATTCGCCGCCGAGTGTTCGGTGACGGTCGACTCGACCGACCAGATGTCCTTCAACACCAAGGAGTTCACCGTCGACAAGAGCTGCAAGGAATTCACCGTCAAGCTGACCCACTCCGGCAATCTGCCGAAGAACGTCATGGGCCACAACCTGGTCATCAGCAAGACTGCCGACATGCAGGCTATCGCCACCGAGGGCATGAGCCAGGGTATCGACAAGGGCTACCTGAAGGAAGACAACGCCAACATCATCGCCCACACCGCGATGATCGGCGCGCCTGAGAAACAGACTGAAGTGAAGTTCGACACGTCCAAGCTGGAAGCCGGTGGCGACTACAGCTTCTTCTGCACCTTCCCAGGCCATATCGCGATGATGAAAGGCAAGGTCGTCGTCAAGTAAGCAAAGCCTGACCTGGAACACTGTGGGAGCGGGTTTACCCGCGAATGCGATGGTGAAATCACCGCTGCATTCGTGGGTAAACCCGCTCCCACAGGCGCTTCTAGTGCTTCATCAAGGCGCGAACGGCAGTTCGCGTTTGTGCTGGGTCTTGCGGTAGGTATTGACGATGATGTCGAACGCCTCCTGGTCTACTGGCTCGCCATGCAGGAATGCGTCGATCTGCTGGTAGGTCACGCCATGGGACGCTTCGTCCGGCTTGCCTGGCGCCAGGTCTTCCAGGTCGGCGGTCGGCACTTTCTCCACCAGGTTCTCAGGCGCCCCGAAGCTGCGGGCGATGGCGCGTACCTGGTTCTTCACCAGGCCGCTCAGCGGGGCCAGGTCGCAGGCACCATCACCGAACTTGGTGAAGAAGCCCATCACCGCTTCGGCAGCGTGGTCGGTGCCGATCACCAGGCCCGCGCGGGCGCCGGCGAGGGTGTACTGGGCTACCATGCGCATGCGCGCCTTGATGTTGCCGACGACGAAGTCCACCAACTCTGGCGAGCCGCACTTCAGCTCCTCGACCTGCGCAGCCAACGCCTTCACCGCCGGAGCGATGTCGACGGTATGCACTTCGTCGGCGTTGATCGTCTGCAGGCAGGCCTGGGCGTCGTGCTCGTCGTGCTGCACGTGGTAGGGCAGGCGTACCGCAATGAAGGTGTAGGCCTTGTCGCCCGTCTCGGCGCGCAGCTCGTTGATCGCGCGCTGGGCAAGCAGGGCGGCGGTCATCGAATCGACCCCGCCGCTGATGCCCAGCACCAGGGTCTTGAGCCGGGCATTGGCCAGGCAATCCTTGATGAAAGCCACGCGCCGGGCGACTTCGGCCTCGAGCGCTGCGGCGTCGGCGAACGGCGGCTGCACTTGCAGCGCTTGCGCGATCTCTCGCTGGACGGCTTGCATGGGTTACTCCTTGCTGGGGACTTTGAATACGTGACGCAGGTAGGTGACGAAGTTCTCGTCGCGGCACTGGGTCTTGGCGGCCTCGTCGGAAATCTTCGCCACCGGCGAGCCGTTGCAGTCGGTCATTTTAAGCACGATGCTCATTGGCGCCACCCCGGGGATGTCGCACGTCAGGTTGGTGCCGATGCCGAAGCTGACGTTGATACGTCCACGCAGGGCGCGGAAGATCTCCAGCGCGCGGGTCAGGTTCAGGCCGTCGGAAAACACCAGGGTCTTGGTCATCGGGTCGATTCCCAGCTTGCGGTAATGGGCGATGGCCTTTTCCGCCCAGGCCACCGGCTCGCCCGAGTCGTGGCGCAGGCCATCGAAAAGCTTGGCGAAGTACAGGTCGAAATCGCCGAGGAAGGCATCCATGGTGATGCAATCGGTCAGGGCGATGCCGAGCAGCCCACGATACTCGCGGACCCAGCAGTCCAGGGCGGCGATCTGGCTGTCGATCAGCCGTGGCCCGAGCTGCTGGTGGGCCATGATCCATTCATGGGCCATGGTGCCCAGGGGCTTGATATCCAGTTTCCATGCCAGGTCGACGTTGCTGGTGCCGACGAAGCGCGCCGGGAAGTCATCGCGCATCACCCGCACCATTTCATCCTGCACCCGGCTGGAGAAGCGTCGGCGCGTGCCGAAGTCGGCCACCTGCAAGTGTTCCAGCTCATCAGCGCTGGCATGCGCACGCAGCCAGTCGAACTTGCGGTAGAGCTGGTCACGCGCCTCGACCAGGCGCATGTGCGGGTGCAGGTGGCGGTTGCGCACCTCGCTGACGATCGCCAGCAGCGGCACTTCGAACAGGATCACGTGCAGCCACGGGCCACGCAGGCGCAGGTACAGCTGGTCGTTCTCGATACCCAGGTGCACGTAGCGCAGGTTGAAGCGGAACAGACCGAGGAAGCGCAGGAAGTCGGGCTTGAGGAAGCTGATGCGCTCAAGGAAGGCCAGTTGGCCGGGGGCCAGGGTCAGCTCTTCGAGCAGCTCGATCTGTCGACGTATCTCGCCCAGGTAGGGGCGCAGGTCTTCGCCGTTGCGGCAGCGGAATTCCCACTCCACATCGGCGTCGGGATAGTTGTGCAACACCCCCTGCATCATCGTCAGCTTGTAGAAGTCGGTATCGAGCAGGTTGTGCACGATCCGCTCGGCGAATGCGCTCTCGCTCATTCAGGGGCTCCTGGTCGGGGCGGGAAGAAAGGCCATTGTGCCAGCGTTTTCCCTGGTGATGAGGCATTTGTGACCTAGCCGATGGCCCTATCGCGGGGCACGTCGCAATAGCTATGAAAGGGCCATCACCTACAAACTACCGTTTCTTCCTATACCAGCTAGCCTTTTTTCGGTGCGTGTCTGTAGCAGTTGCGCACTGCAGGTGTGCACTTCGGTGACGTCAGCCGGTTACAGGTTGGTTGCACGTTGACGTATACGTGGGTTGCAATGATGGCACGAGCGGGTTGCTCCTTTGTTGTTGGCGTGGTGGCGCTTGCCGTATGGCAGACGGTTGCACGCTCAATAAAGAAACGCCCTTCACGTCCACGCGGCAGCTCAACAGGGTGTGTTTTCACGATTGATAAAACCGCTGGCACGGCCCTTGCTCGGAGCACAGGGCAGAAGTTGTAGTGCCAACCAAAAAAACTCTAGGAGCACCACCACATGTCGCAGACGTTTTACAAGAAAGGTTTCCTGGCTCTGGCCGTTGCCACGGCACTGGGTGTTTCTTCGTATGTTCAAGCCGACGTCAAGATCGGTGTCGCGGGCCCCATGACGGGCGCCAACGCAGCGTTTGGCGAGCAGTACATGAAAGGTGCCCAGGCCGCGGCGGACAAGATCAACGCCGCAGGCGGGGTCAACGGCGAGAAGATCATCCTGGTTGCCGGCGATGACGCCTGCGAGCCGAAGCAGGCCGTGGCCGTGGCCAACCGCCTGGTCGACCAGGACAAAGTGATTGGCGTGGTCGGGCACTTCTGCTCCTCCAACACCATTCCTGCTTCCGAGGTGTACGACGAAGCCGGCGTGATCGCCATCACCCCAGGTTCCACCAACCCACAGGTGACCGAGCGCGGCCTGTCCGGCATGTTCCGCATGTGCGGCCGTGACGACCAGCAAGGCATCGTTGCCGGCGACTACATCGTCGATGTGCTCAAGGGCAAGAAAGTGGTCGTGCTGCATGACAAAGACACCTACGGACAAGGCCTGGCCGATGCCACCAAGGCCCAGCTGGAGAAGCGCGGCGTCAAGCCCGTGCTGTACGAAGGCCTGACCCGTGGCGAGAAAGATTTCAGCGCCGTGGTCACCAAGATCCGCGCCGCCGGTGCCGACGTGGTCTACTTCGGCGGCCTGCATCCGGAAGCTGGCCCGCTGGTACGCCAGCTGCGCGAGCAGGGCCTGAAGGACGTGGCGTTCATGTCCGACGACGGTATCGTCACCGACGAACTGGTCACCACCGCCGGTGGCGCCCAGTACACCAACGGCGTGTACATGACCTTCGGCGCCGACCCACGCCTGCTGCCAGACAGCAAGGAAGTGGTCGAGGAGTTCCGCAAGGGCGGCACCGAGCCTGAAGGCTATACCCTGTATGCCTACGCCTCGGTCCAGGCGCTGGCTGCCGCGTTCAACGGTGCCAAGTCGAACAAGGGCGAAGACGCTTCCAAGTGGCTCAAGGCCAACCCGGTCAAGACCGTCATGGGCGAGAAGAAGTGGGACAACAAGGGTGACCTGACCGTCTCCGACTACGTGGTCTACCAGTGGGATGCCAACGGCAAGTACCACCAGCTGGAAAAACAAAAATAACAAGGGCTGACGGCCCGGCGTGCAAAGCGCCGGGCCATTGCCTTGCGGTATCTGTACTTTATCCGTAGATCTGCACAGTCCTGCCCGGCGAGAGGTGTTGCACCGGCCCTCGTCGTGGTCGGCGCTCGTGCAATCTCAACAGGTGAGATTGCGTTATGGATGGTATTTTCCTGCAGCAACTGATCAATGGGCTGACCCTCGGGTCTGTCTATGGTCTGATCGCCATCGGCTACACAATGGTCTATGGCATCATCGGCATGATCAACTTCGCGCACGGCGAGGTGTACATGATTTCCGCGTACCTCGCGGCGATCAGCCTGGCATTGCTGGCCTACTTCGGCATCGAGTCGTTTCCACTGCTGATGCTCGGCACGCTGTTGTTCACCATTGTCGTCACTGGCGTCTATGGCTTCACCATCGAACGCATCGCCTACAAGCCCCTGCGTAACTCCACCCGCCTGGCACCGCTGATCAGTGCCATCGGTATCTCGCTGATCCTGCAGAACTACGCGCAAATCAGCCAGGGCGCTCGCCAGCAAGGCGTGCCAACCCTGCTCGAAGGTGCCTGGCGCCTGGAAGTCGGCAGCGGCTTCGTGCAACTGACCTACACCAAGATCTTCATCCTGGTCGCTGCCTTCGTCGGCATGGGCCTGCTCACCTACGTCATCAAGTACACCAAGCTCGGCCGCATGTGCCGCGCTACCCAGCAAGACCGCAAGATGGCCTCGATCCTGGGGATCAACACCGACCGGGTGATTTCCTACGTGTTCGTCATCGGTGCGGTGATGGCCGCCCTGGCGGGCGTGCTGATCACCATGAACTACGGCACCTTCGACTTCTACGCAGGCTTCATCATCGGCATCAAGGCGTTCACCGCCGCAGTGCTCGGCGGTATCGGCTCGCTGCCTGGCGCGATGCTCGGCGGGATCATCCTTGGGATTTCCGAGTCGCTGTTCGCCGGCCTGATCAACTCCGACTACAAGGATGTGTTCAGCTTCTCGCTGCTGGTGCTGATCCTTATCTTCCGTCCGCAAGGCCTGCTGGGCCGTCCGCTCGTGGCTAAGGTGTAAACATGTCTGCTGCCAATACTGCCTCTGTATCCCAAACCAAGGGTTTCGACATCAAGCGCAGCTTGATCGAAACCGTTGTCGCCGGCTTGCTGGCGCTCATCGTCTTCGGCCCGATCGTCGGTGTGGTGCTCGACGGCTACAGCTTCAATGCCGAACCTTCCCGCGTGGCCTGGCTGGTCGGCGGAGTCATGCTTGGGCGCTTCCTGCTCAGCCTGTACCTGCAAACCGCCGGCGGGCACCGCCTGCTGCACAGCTTCGACAGCGGTGGCTCGGGCGTGCACGTCAACGCCCCGGACTACAAGTCGCGCCTGCGCTATATCATTCCAGCGCTGATCGTCATCGCCATCGTCTTCCCGATCTTCGCCAACAAGTACCTGCTGACCGTGGTCATCCTCGGGTTGATCTATGTGCTGCTGGGCTTGGGCCTGAATATCGTGGTCGGCCTGGCTGGCTTGCTCGACCTGGGCTACGTGGCGTTCTATGCCATCGGCGCCTATGGCTTGGCATTGGGCTACCAGTACCTTGGCCTGGGTTTCTGGACTGTGCTGCCGCTGGCGGCCATCGCCGCGGCGCTGGCCGGGTGCATACTGGGCTTCCCGGTGTTGCGAATGCACGGTGACTACCTGGCCATCGTGACCCTGGGCTTCGGCGAGATCATTCGCCTGGTGCTGAACAACTGGCTGTCGTTCACCGGCGGCCCGAACGGCATGCCGGCGCCTTCGCCGACCTTCTTCGGCCTGGAGTTCGGCCGCCGGGCCAAGGACGGCGGGGTGCCGATCCACGAGTTCTTCGGCTTCGAATACAACGCCAACCTGAAATTCATCTTCATCTACGCCGTGCTGTTCCTGGTGGTGCTGGCAGTGCTGTACATCAAGCACCGCCTGACCCGCATGCCGGTCGGTCGGGCCTGGGAAGCGTTGCGCGAAGACGAGATCGCCTGCCGTTCGATGGGCCTGAACCACGTGCTGGTCAAGCTTTCGGCATTCACCCTGGGCGCCTCTACTGCCGGCCTCGCCGGGGTGTTCTTCGCCACCTACCAAGGCTTCGTCAACCCGTCGTCGTTCACCTTCTTCGAGTCGGCGCTGATCCTGGCCATCGTGGTGCTGGGTGGCATGGGTTCGACCGTGGGCGTGGTGATCGCCGCGTTCGTGCTGACCGTAGCCCCGGAACTGCTGCGCAGCTTCTCGGAATACCGCGTGCTGCTGTTCGGCGTACTGATGGTGCTGATGATGATCTGGCGACCGCGAGGGCTGATCCGCATCAGCCGTACCGGTGTGGTCCCGCGTAAAGGAGTGGCGCCATGAGCGACGAAATCATTCTGTCGGTCGACAACCTGATGATGCAGTTCGGCGGCATCAAGGCGCTCAGCGACGTCAGCCTGAAGGTCAAGCGCAACCAGATCTTCGCCCTGATCGGCCCCAACGGCGCCGGCAAGACTACCGTGTTCAACTGCCTGACCGGCTTCTACAAGGCCAGCGGTGGGCGTATCGAGCTGAACGTGCGCGGCAGCCACACCAACGTCATCCAATTGCTGGGCGAACGCTTCCAGGCGGCGGACTTCGTGTCCCCGGCGCGCTTCGCCAACCGTATGTACTACAAGATGTTCGGCGGTACCCACCTGGTGAACCGCGCAGGTCTGGCGCGCACCTTCCAGAACATTCGCCTGTTCAAGGAAATGTCGGTGGTGGAGAACCTGCTGGTGGCCCAGCACATGTGGGTCAACCGCAGCCTGCTGGCTGGGGTGCTCAACACCAAGGGCTATCGCCAGGCCGAAAGCGATGCTCTCGACCACGCCTTCTACTGGCTGGAGGTGGTCGACCTGGTCGATTGCGCCAACCGCCTGGCCGGCGAGCTGTCCTACGGCCAGCAACGCCGCCTGGAAATTGCCCGGGCCATGTGCACGCGGCCGAAGATCATCTGCCTGGACGAGCCGGCCGCGGGCCTCAACCCGCAGGAAACCGAGGCGCTGAGCCGCATGATTCGCGTGCTGCGTGACGAGCATGACATCACTGTGGTGCTGATCGAGCACGACATGGGCATGGTCATGAGCATTTCCGACCATATCGTGGTGCTCGACCACGGCACGGTGATCGCCGAAGGCGCGCCGCAGGATATCCGCAACAACCCGACGGTGATCGCCGCCTACCTGGGTGCCGACGAAGAGGAACTGGTATGAGTGCACCCATTCTCGAGCTCAAGGACCTGGACGTGTTCTACGGGCCGATCCAGGCGCTGAAGAAAGTCTCGATGCACATCGACGAAGGCGAGACGGTCAGCCTGATCGGCGCCAACGGCGCGGGCAAGTCGACCCTGTTGATGTCGATCTTCGGCCAGCCGCGGGCGACCGGCGGGCAGATCATCTACCGCGGCACCGATATCACCCGCAAGTCGTCGCACTACATCGCTTCCAACGGCATTGCCCAGTCCCCCGAAGGGCGCCGGGTGTTCCCCGACATGACTGTCGAGGAAAACCTGATGATGGGCACCATTCCGATCGGCGACAAACACGCCGATGAGGACATGCAGCGCATGTACGAGCTGTTCCCACGGCTCAAGGAACGGCGTAACCAGCGGGCCATGACCATGTCGGGCGGCGAGCAGCAGATGCTTGCCATCGCCCGTGCGCTGATGAGCCGGCCCAAGCTGTTGCTGCTCGACGAGCCGTCGCTGGGGCTGGCGCCGATCGTGGTCAAGCAGATTTTCTCGACCTTGCGCGAGCTGGCGCAGACCGGCATGACCATCTTCCTCGTGGAGCAGAACGCCAACCACGCGCTGAAGCTGTCGGACCGGGCCTACGTGATGGTCAACGGGCAGATCCGCATGACTGGCACGGGTCAGGAGTTGTTGGTCAACGAGGAAGTGCGCAACGCCTACCTCGGCGGACACTGAGTCCATGCGAACAGGGCTGCTGTACAGCAGCCCCACGGCACGATGTGGACAACTTGTCGCATATGCCGTTTGAATCACGCGATATTCCCTTCGCAAGCCCTTGTTTCCACAGGCAGGTATTTGTCCACGGATGATGTGGAAGCGCCTGTGGAAAACCTCGTGGCATTCCGTTGTATTCCTTGATATTCGTGGCCTGCAAGGCTTTGATCAATTTTTGATCGGTAATTGCCTGTCTGTCGAAAAAAGCGTCTTTCAGCGCTGTGGGAAGGGTGTTCGCCGTGCCGGAAAACCTGTGGATAACTCTGTGCAAAAGCCTTGGACAGACCGCTGCGAAAGGCATCGTTGAAAGCGTTGCGCCACTATCCCGGCGACTTCGCTACCGCCAAAGGGTTCCACGCTTATGACGAATTGCCCCCAATCCGTGGGGAAAGCCTTGTGGATAACATGCGCATAGCTGGCGGCAGGCCCCTTGGCACAAGGCTTTGCACGGAATGGTTGTTTTTTGACCAGGGGTGGAAACGGCTTGCTGACAGCTTGCCTGGCGGGCATGCTGCATGGCTTGGCGACCCAGCCTGAACAGCGAAGGAGAAGAGCATGACGTCCACCGTATTCATCACTGGCGCGACTTCCGGTTTCGGCGAGGCCACTGCCCGCCGCTTTGCCGAGGCCGGTTGGAAGCTGGTCCTCACCGGGCGTCGCAAGGAGCGCCTGGATGCCCTGTGCAGCGAACTGTCGGCCAAGACCGAGGTGCTGGGCCTGGTGGTCGATGTGCGTGACCGCAAGGCCATGGAAGAAGCCATCGCGGGCCTGCCGCCGACCTTCGACAAGCTGCAGGCGTTGGTGAACAACGCAGGCTTGGCCCTGGGCGCGGACCCGGCGCCACAGTGCGACCTGGACGACTGGGAAACCATGGTCGACACCAATATCAAGGGCCTGATGTACACCACTCGCCTGTTGCTGCCACGGCTGATCGCCCATGGCCGTGGCGCGAGCATCCTCAACGTCGGTTCCGTGGCGGGCAACTACCCTTACCCCGGCAGCCACGTGTATGGCGGCACCAAGGCCTTTGTCGGGCAGTTCTCACTGAGCCTGCGTTGCGACCTGCGCGGCACTGGCGTGCGCGTCACCAACATTGAGCCGGGGCTGTGCGAAAGCGAGTTCTCCCTGGTGCGCTTCGGTGGCGACCAGGCGCGCTACGACGCCACCTATGCGGGCGCCGAGCCGATCCAGCCGCAGGACATCGCCGACACCATCTTCTGGGTGCTCAACCAGCCGGCGCACATCAACATCAACAACCTCGAGCTGATGCCAGTGAGCCAGGATTGGGCTGGGTTTGCCATCGACCGGTCGGTCAAGGGCTAACCCAGGAGGGGAGGCGGCGAGGGCTACTGCTCACTTGATGAGATGCAGGTAGCTCTTGCCCTTGGGAAGTCGGTCGTTTTCTTGCAGCAGCGTGATAACGCCTAGTCGTTCGAGGACATCGTTGATCGCATCATGCACGCCCAGGTCTTCCCGGGTAGCGGTGCCCTCGATCACGCGGCGCAGGCTCAACAGGTAGCTGAGCTGGCCGTAGGCAATGTGATCCAGGTCCACTCGCTTCTTGTCCTGGATCTGCTTGGCTGCCACGTTGATGTTTGCTTCGAGGAAGTCCTTGAGTGCTGCTTTGTCCATGGTAAACCCCCCGTTGATGTTGGGTTTACCCTAGCAATAGGCTTTTGGCGGCGAAACTGACAAAAATGCCAGGCTTACTCCAGGCGCTGCAAACCTTCCAGGCAGGTCGCCAGGTGGTAGGGGGTGGTGGAAGGCATGTCGTGGCGGCTGACAGAACCGGCGCCGTCGCGGCACTCGTACCAGCCCGCCGGGTGCAGGAAGCGTTCTTCCATTGCTTTGAGCTGCGCCAGCAGGCGCGATTCGCTGCCTGGGCGCAGCGCAAGCGCCCGCAGGTACTCGGCCTGGGCCCAGATACGCTGAGTAGGGTCGAGGACCTGGCCATCCACGGCGAGCATGGCCAGTACTGCCGAATCCTTTATTCCACACCGCTCGGCATAGGCGAATGCCCGGGAAATCGAGGCGTGCAGCGGGCTACCCTTGAGCAGCGCAGAGGTCTCGAGCAGGTAGAACCATTCGAACTGATGGCCTGGCTCGAACCAGTTATCCACAGCCCCGCGTGGTTTCTCCAGCATCAGGCCATGCGCCGGCTCGATGAAGTGCGCCTGCAAGGCTGTGCATAACTGCTCCAGCGCCTGCTGTACCGGGGCATCCTCGCGCACCGCGAGGGTTTGCAGAAAGGCTTCGGCCAGGTGCATTTGCGGGTTCTGCAGCGGGCCGCTGGCCAGGTCCGTCCAGTCTTCGCCCAGGCTCGCCTCGTACAGCCCGTCGTCGCGGGCGAAACGTTCGGCGACGATCTCAAGGGCAGCATTCAGCGTCGATTCCACCAGGCCTTCGCGCACCTTGCCCCAGTAATGGGCGCAGGCGAACACGATGAAGGCATGGGTGTAGAGGTCCTTGCGCCGGTCCAGTGGCTTGCCGTCGGCGTCGATACTGTAGAACCAGCCACCATGCTCGGCATCGTGGAAGTGCCGTTGCAACGAGCGAAACAGCGCCGCAGCCCGCTCGGCCGTGCCCGGTTGCTCGATGCGGCTGCTGAACAGGTACAGCTGGCGCGCGCAGGCCATGGCTCGGTAGCGTTGTACCGGCAGCGGCTTGTGCTGGTTGTCGAGGGCTTCATAGGGCAGGGCCAGTTCCGCGTTCCAGCCAGGGCCCTGCCACAGCGGCACGATGCGTTCGGCGAAGTGTTGGCGCAGGTGGGCCAGGCGGGTAGTGAATTCGGAAGGGGCGGTGCTGGACATGAAGGCGCTCGTGACGATCGGGCAGTGCGCCATGGTAGCAGAACTGCCCCTGGCGCTTTCACCTGTGCTGGCGCTATCTCAGCCCGGGTGACTCAGGCCTTGCCAGTGGCGCGCGCCGACAAAGATGAAGCGCAATTGCTGGATGATCTTATCTTGCGGGCTGAGGGCCTGCGGGTTGCTCGGGGTGGGGCGGTCGATCAGTTCCGGCAGGGTGGCGAACACCGTTTTCACTACCAGGTCGGCCATCACGGCCAGGGCAGCGCTGTCGAGATGCTGCCAGCGCGGCATGCGGGCGAGGTCGGTGGCAAGGTCGGTGCTGATGTCCTGGCGCAGTTGCGCGATCGCCTGGCGTACGGCCTGGGAGCCGCCGTATTGCTCGCGGGCGAGGAACAGGAACTGCGCACGGTGGGCGGCCACGACGTCGAGGAAGATACGCACCGAGGCATCGGTGATGCCGCCGAGCTCGAATTCATTCTGGCGTACCAGACGAATGGTCTGGCGGAAGGTGGTGTCCACCTCGGCGACCAGGGCCAGGCCCAGGGCGTCCATGTCGGTGAAGTGCCGGTAGAAACCGGTCGGGACGATACCGGCGGCCTTGGCCACCTCGCGCAGGCTGATGCCACCGAAGCCTCGGCCGCTCTCCATCAGCTGGCAGGCAGCGTCCAGCAGGGCCTGGCGGGTCTGTAGCTTCTGTTCGGCGCGCGGCAGCATGGGGCAGGATTCTGTGGTTGTACGGCTGGGCACTCTAGATAAAAAAACGAAGCCCGGTCAATGGACCGGGCTTTGGAGGGGAGAAGGCTTGGTAGGTCGAGTTGTCGTTTTCAGCCATAAGGGTTAGCTCACACGGCTGAGTTCGACCAGACGATCCGAGCCACCTTCGGCGACGCGGTTGTTACGCTCGATCAGGCGATCGGAACCCCCTTCGGCAACGCTGTTGCGCTGGTTCAGCACGTCGGCGCCGCTATCGGCAACACGGTTGTTGCGCTCCATCAGACGGTCGGAACCCCCTTCGGCCACACGGTTATTGCGCTCCATAAGACGATCAGAACCACCTTCGGCAACGCGGTTGTTGCGCTCCATCAGGCGATCCGAACCCCCTTCGGCAACGCGGTTGTTGCGCTCCATCAGACGATCGGAACCCCCTTCGGCAACACGGTCGTTACGCTCGATCAGTCGATCCGAACCGCCTTCGGCCAGCGGGTTCAGCGGCTGGGAGATCTCGGCGCTGGAACGTGCTTCGGAGGTCAGGTGTTGATCTTTGGCTGGCAGCGCGAAGGCGTTGGCAGCCAGGATGGAAAGACTCAAGCTCAGCAGCAGTTGGCGTTTCATGATTCGGTGCTCCTCGTGGGGCGCTGGAAAGTGGGTACGAGGCCAATGCTACGCTTGGTAACTTAAGATAGAAGTTCATAAAGCTAATGGTGACAATCGACGGAATTGATGGAGCGAGTGAGAGGCTCTAGATAAGCACTTTCAGGGAGGAATGTGGCTAAGTGCTAGCTGCGGTCCGGGGTAACATCCAAGGGTTCGCCAAGCAAAAAGTTACGGATACGGTCAGGAAAAGTCTTCCTTATCATTGGCCATTTCGATAAAACCACGGCGTTTTTCATCAGTCCGAGAAAGTGAAAGCCACCGTCGTGCTTAGCTCATGCAGTCAGGAGAATCATGCAATGACGCGCCCTGCCAGAATCTTTACCTGGACCCTCGCCAGCCTCGCGGTACTGTTGGCGATACTGGTGGTGGTGATCGCCACCTTTGACTGGAACCGCGTCAAGCCGTTGCTCAACGAGAAGGTCTCCGAAGCCCTGCACCGCCCCTTCGCCATCAATGGCAACCTGGCCGTGCACTGGCAACGTGAGCCGGACCAAGGCGGCTGGCGCGCCTGGGTGCCATGGCCGCGTTTCATTGCCGAGGACCTGTCCCTGGGCAACCCCGAATGGGCCAAGGAACCGCAGATGGTGGGCCTGGAGCGTGTCGAGTTCCGCTTGTCGCCGCTGCCACTGTTGTTCCAGCAGATCGTGATCCCGCGTATCGACCTTACCCAGCCTGTCGCTGGCCTGACGCGGCTGGCAGATGGCCGGGCGAACTGGGTCTTCGACTTCGGGCCGAAGGACGAGAATGCCGAGCCCTCGAAGTGGGTGCTGGATATCGGCACCATTGGTTTCGACCAGGGCAACGTCAGTTTCGACGACCAGACCCTGCAAACCAGCATGAAGGTGCAGATCGACCCACTCGGCAAGCCGATTCCCTTCAGCGAGATCGTCGGCAAGGCCAGCGCTGACAAGGCCGGTGGGGCGCAGGACTACGCCTTTGGTCTCAAGGCCCAGGGCCGCTATAAAGGCCAGGCGGTGTCGGCCACCGGCAAGATCGGCGGTTTGCTGGCGCTACAGGACGCCAGCCAGCCATTCCCCTTGCAGGCCGATGCACGCATCGGCGATACCCGCGTAGCCCTCGCCGGTACCCTGACCGACCCGCGTAACCTGGGCGCCCTCGATCTGCGCCTGCGCTTGTCCGGCGCCAGCCTGGGCAACCTCTACCCGTTGACCGGCGTCACCCTGCCGGACACCCCACCCTACGCCACCGACGGCCACCTCACCGCCAACCTGCACGACCCCGAGGGCGCGCGTTTCCGCTATGAAGGCTTCAATGGCAAGATCGGCGACAGCGATATCCACGGCGACCTGGCGTTCGTCGCCAGTCAGCCGCGGCCCAAGCTTTCCGGCAACCTGGTGTCCAACCAACTGCTGTTCAAGGACCTCGCCCCATTGATCGGTGCAGACTCCAATGCCGAGCAGAAGGCCCGTGGCGGCGCCAGCAAGCAACCCGCAGGCAAGGTGCTGCCGGTAGAGGAGTTCCGCACCGAACGCTGGCGGGCGATGGACGCCGATGTCACTTTCGCCGGCAAGCGTATCGTGCACAGCGAGCAATTGCCCTTCAACGACCTCTCGGCCCACGTGCTGCTCGAGGACGGCCTGCTGCGCCTGGCCCCGCTGCGCTTCGGCGTGGCGGGCGGCAACCTGGACTCGAACATCCGCCTCGACGGCCGCGCCACGCCCCTGCAAGGTAGTGCCCAGCTTACTGCCCGCGGCTTCAAGCTCAAGCAGCTGTTCCCCACCTTCGCGCCCATGCAGACCAGCTTCGGCGAGCTCAATGGCGATGCCGACATCAGTGGCCAGGGCAATTCGGTGGCCGCGCTGTTGGGCACCGCCAATGGCGACTTGCGCCTGTTGATCAACGATGGCGCCATCAGCCGCAGCCTGATGGAGATCGCCGGGCTGAACGTCGGCAACTACGTGGTCGGCAAGTTGTTCGGCGACGAAGATGTGAAGATCAATTGCGCGGCGGCCAACATCGGCATCAAGGATGGCCTGGCCACGACCCGCTTGTTCGTGTTCGACACCGAGAACGCCATCATCTACATCAATGGCACCGCCAACTTCGCCAGCGAGCAGCTGGATCTGAAGGTCACCCCGGAATCCAAGGGCCTGCGCCTGTTCTCGCTGCGCTCGCCGCTATACGTACGCGGGCCGTTCGCCGAGCCCAATGCCGGTGTGCAGGCCGTACCGCTGGCACTGCGCGGTGCGGGCATGGTGGCGTTGGGGGTAGCGGTGGGGCCGGCAGCGGGGTTGCTGGCGCTGATCGCACCGAGTGGTGATGTGCCGAACCAGTGCACGCCGTTGTTGGAGCAGATGAAGGCCGGCAAGGCGCCGGCGGCGGTGGGGGCCAAGCGGTAGGGTCCATTCGCGGGCAAGCCCGCTCCTGCAGGGACAACGCCAACCCTGTAGGAGCGGGCTTGCCCGCGAATGGCCGGTACTGATTCAACCAGGCCTACAGCCCTTGCAACAGGTCCGCCATGTCATCGGCGTGTTCTTCTTCCTGGGCGAGGATGTCTTCGAAGATGCGCCGCGTGGTCGGGTCCTGCTCGCCGATGTACTGGATGATCTCGCGGTAGCTGTCGATCGCGATCCGCTCGGCCACCAGGTCCTCCAGCACCATTTCCTTCAGCGAACTGCCCGCCACGTACTGGGCGTGGGAGTTCTTGCTCAGGTTGTCCGGGTTGAAGTCCGGCTCGCCGCCCAGCTGCACGATGCGCTCGGCCAGCTTGTCGGCGTGCTCGCTTTCCTGGTTGGCATGCTCGAGAAACTCCGCAGCCGCCACGCTGGCCTTGATACCGCTGGCCATGAAGTAGTGGCGCTTGTAGCGCAGGGTACAGACCAGCTCGGTGGCCAGTGATTCGTTGAGCAGGCGCAAGATCTGCTCGCGGTCGGCGCTGTAGCCTTCGGTCACGGCGCCTTGCTCGACATGCTGGCGGGCACGTTCGCGCAAGGTTTTCACGTCGGTCAGTTCAGCATTGCTCATGGTCATCTCCGCTGTTCAGGGTAATCGGGTACTTGGACGGCTCAGGCTGCTCACGCTCCGGCGGCAGCCTTGCTGTCTTCTTCACGTTGCTTGCAGGTCTTGAAGCCCTTGGCGTCGACATGCCCCGTGGCGTCGAAGCGCACGTAGTAGGGCTGCTGGTGGCCGTCACGGTTGAGGATGTAGTCATTGCAGGTGCCGCCATGAGGCAGGTCGGTGGCGCTCGAGGGGTTGCCGCCGATGGCGTTGACCCGCTGCATGGTCATGCCGTTCTCGACCTGCTTGACCAGCGGCTCGTCGCGGTAGGTGACGTAGTCCACCGGGTTTTCCGGGCGGCTGCCGCAAGCGGCGAGGGTGGCGCTTGCCAGCAGGATGGCCAGAGTCTTTCTATACATGGTCACGCTCCTTGCTTTGGGGGTGTACTGGTTGGAACCGCGCGCCGCGCCAGGAGTTCGATTGCCGCCTATAGTAAGCAGCAGCTTGGGCGCGTCCGGGGAGGCAAGGGAATGACGCAGGATCTGGCCACACGCTACCCGCTGGTACTGGTGCCGGGCATGCTCGGGTTCGTGCGCCTGGTGCTCTTCCCCTACTGGTTCGGCATCGTGCCGGCGCTGCGCCGCGGCGGCGCGCAAGTGTTTCCGGTGCAGGTCTCGCCGCTGCATTCGAGCGAAGTGCGCGGCGAGCAGTTGCTGGCGATCATCGAGGACATCTGTGCACGCACCGGCGCCGACCGGGTCAACCTCATCGGTCACAGCCAGGGCGCCCTCAGCGCGCGCTACGCAGCGGCGTTGCGCCCGCAGCGGGTGGCTTCGGTGACCTCGGTGGCCGGCCCCAACCATGGCTCGGAACTGGCCGACCACCTCGAACGCGAGGCTCCGCGGCATTCGGCCAAAGGGCGCGTGCTGCGCGCCGCGCTGCATGGGCTGGGCGTGCTGCTGTTATGGCTGGAAACCGGCTGGCGCCGCGAGCCGCTGCCGATCGACGTGCACGCGTCGCACCAGTCGCTGACCAGCGCCGGGGTGGCGCTGTTCAACCAGGCTTATCCACAGGGCCTGCCGAGCACCTGGGGCGGCCATGGCCCCAGCGAGGAGGGCGGGGTGCGCTATTACTCGTGGTCTGGCACCTTGCAGCCGGGCCGCACCGACCGCGGCCTGAACCGCTTCGACGGGAGCAACCGCTTTTGCCGCCTGTTCGCCCGCAGCTTCGTACGGGAAAAGGGCCAGTGCGACGGCATGGTCGGGCGCTACAGCTCACATCTGGGCGAGGTGATCGGCGACGACTACCCGCTCGATCACCTGGATATCGTCAACCAGCAGATGGGCGCAGTGGGCAAGGGCGCCGACCCGGTGCGGCTGTTCCTTGAACACGCCGCCCGGCTCAAGGCCGCGGGCTGCTGAGGCCGTGGCGCAGCGGAGTGGTCCAGCGTTCGGCAAGGATCACCCCCACCAGGGTCAGCAGGCCGCCATACAGGTGGTAGCTGGCCAGTTCCTCGCCCAGTACCCCCGCGGCGACCAGCGCGGTAACCACCGGCAGCAGGTTGAAGAACAGCGTGGTGCGGCTGGGCCCCAGGCGCTGCACGGCCTGCATCCAGAACAGCGGGGCGATCATCGAGGCCAGTATGCAGGCGTACAGCACCAGACCGACGTTGCCGGAGGTGAGGCCAGTCTTGGGCGAAAGCACGAACAGCGGCAGCAACACCAGGATGGCGACCAGTATCTGAAGATAAAGCAGTTGCAGTGGCGGCAGGCGCAGTTGCCATTTCTTCAGCAGGAAGCTGTATAGCGCGTAGGCGAAGGTAGCCACCAGCATCAGCAGGTCGCCGTGGTTCAGGCCCTGTTGCAGCAAGGCCTGCGGCTGGCCCGCCGAGACCACTTCGAGCACCCCGACGAACGACACCGCAGCGCCGGCCAGCGCGCCGAAGGTCAGGCGCTGGCCTAGCCAGGCGATGGACAGCGCCAGCGACATCAACGGCATCAGCGAGAGGATGATGCCCATGTTGGTCGCGCTGGTGATGCCGGCGGCAAAGTACGCCAGGCTCTGGTAGATGGCCATGCCCAGTACGCCCAGGACGAACAGCTTGCCCAGGTGCGGACGGATGGCGCTCCAGTTGCGCCAGACCTTGGGCAGCAGGAATGGAGTGAACAGCAGGCCGGCCAGCAGCCACCGGTAGAAGCCGATCTCGGCGGGGAAGATGACCCCGGCGGACATCTTGGTGACCACGGTGTTGCCGGCCCAGATGAGGATCGCCATGAGGGGGAAGGTGTAGTTCATGTATCTGTGGCTCTTGGTATTGCGGTGTGAGTGCCGGCCCTCTTCGCGGGTAAACCCGCTCCCACAGGTACACCACTGAATTCAAGGGCAGTGGTGTACCTGTGGGAGCGGGTTTACCCGCGAAGAGGGCGCCGCCGATGGCCGCCATTATCCCCTGTCTGTCCACACGCCTATACTTGCATCCAGACAACCCGCCCATCGAACCAGACACCATGGCCGTCAAATACCTCGACATCCCCACCTTCCCCGAGTTACCCGCCCCGGTGTACTTCCGCTATGACGAGTTCGGCGCCGACACCACCAGCGCCCCGCACCGCCACACCTGGGGGCAGCTCAACTATGCCTCCCACGGCGTGATGCACCTGGATGTCGAAGGCCAGCGTTTCGTCTCGCCGCCGCTCTACGCGGTGTGGGTGCCACCGGGCCATGAGCATGGTTGCTACAACCCCCAGGCCATCGTCTACCGCTCGGTCTACCTGGATGCCAGCCTGTGCACGCAGTTGCCCGCGCAGCCCTGTAGCCTTTTGATCAGCGACATCCTCAAGGCGATTCTCGGCGATTTCGCCCGGCGCGACCTGCGTGTGGCCCAAGACGCTCGTGACCAGCGCCTGGTGCAGGTGCTGCTCGACCAGTTGCTGCTGGCACCGACCCAGACCGCCTACCTTCCGTTCGCCCGCAGCGAAGGCCTGGGCCAGGTCCTGGAGGCCCTGCATGCCGAGCCCGGCGACAATCGCCCCCTGGCCGAATGGGCCAGCCAGGTGCACGTCAGCGAGCGCACCCTGGCCCGGCAGTTTCTGCGTGAGCTGGGCATCAGCTTCGGCGAATGGCGCTTGCGCCTGCGTTTTCTGCGGGCCATCGAAGCGCTGGAGAGCGGTGCATCGATCCAGGCCATCGCCTTCGACCTGGGCTACAGCACTGCCTCGGCGTTTATCGCCATGTTCCAGCGCCAGGCCCATTGCACACCGGAGCAGTACCGCCGCCAGGCGCGCCAGGGCTGAGCTGTAAAAATTCTTGTCTACACTCAGCTCGACAGCCGCGCATCCAGCGCGCAGACAAGGAGACCACTCCATGAAAATGCTGCACCTGCCATTGCTGGTATTGGGTGTGTTGCACAGCGCGCAAGGATTCGCCGCCACCGCGCAGCAGGAGAAGATGAAGACCTGCAACGCCGAGGCCACCGAGAAGGCCCTCAAGGGCGACGAGCGCAAGGCGTTCATGAGCACCTGCCTGAAGGCCAAGGCGCCGGCCACCCAGCAGGAAAAAATGAAGACCTGCAACGCCGACGCCACTACCAAGGCGCTCAAGGGCGACGAGCGCAAAGCCTTCATGAGCGACTGCCTGAAGAAGAAATGACCCGCGCCTATGCCTGGTGCGTGAAGGCTGGCAGACTGCGTGTCTTTGCGCCGTCTGCCGCCGAGGCCGTATGACCTTCACCCCCCGCCAGATCACCCTGGCCAGCTGGATCATCGTGTTTGCCGGCCTGCTGCTGGCCCTGCCCCTGAAGTTGCTGCCGAGCCTGTTGGCCGGGCTGCTGGTGTTCGAGCTGGTCAACATGCTCACCCCACGTTTGCAGGTGGTCATTGCCGGGCAGCGTGCGCGTTGGCTGGCGGTGGCGCTGCTCGGCACGCTCGTGGTCAGCACCCTGACGCTGTTGATCGCCGGGGCGTTCAGCTTCCTGTTGCACGAAGCTGAGAACCCCGGCGCCTCGCTGGACAAGTTCATGGGCCTGGTGGAACGCGCGCGGGGCCAGTTGCCGCCGTTCATCGAGGGCTACCTGCCGGCCAGCGCCGCCGAGTTCAAGGTGGCCATCGGCGACTGGCTGAGAAGCCATCTGGGCGAATTGCAACTGGTCGGCAAGGGCATGGCGCACATGTTCGTGACCCTGCTGATCGGCATGATCCTCGGCGCCATCGTGGCCTTGCAGCGCATTCCCGACCTGACCCGGCGCAAACCCTTGGCGGCAGCGCTGTTCGAGCGCCTGAGCCTGCTGGTGCAGGCGTTTCGCAACATCGTCTTCGCGCAGATCAAGATCTCGCTGCTCAACACCTTCTTCACCGGTATCTTCCTGGCGGTGGTGTTGCCACTGTTCGACGTGCACCTGCCACTGACCAAGACGCTCATCGTGCTGACGTTCCTGCTCGGCCTGCTGCCGGTGATCGGCAACCTGATCTCCAACACCCTCATCACCATCGTCGGGCTGTCGTTGTCGATCTGGGTGGCGGTCGCGGCGCTGGGTTACCTGATCGTCATCCACAAGGTCGAGTACTTCCTCAACGCGCGCATCGTCGGCGGGCAGATCAGCGCCAAGTCCTGGGAGCTGCTGCTGGCGATGCTGGTATTCGAGGCAGCCTTCGGCCTGCCAGGGGTGGTGGCAGGGCCGATCTACTACGCCTACCTCAAGAGCGAGCTCAAGCGCGCCGAGCTGGTCTGAGCGTTCAGCGCGCGACAGGCGCCGGTGCGTGCAGGGATTCGCCGAACAGCTCGATCAGCAGTTCAGTCAGCAGGCGTATCTTGCGTGCAGGGTGCTGCCCTGGCAGACGCACGACGTAGGCGCCTGCCGGCGGTGGTGGATAGTCGGTCATGATCGGCACCAGCGCCCCGGAATTCAAATGCTCCTGGACCAGGCAATCGGGCAGGTAGGCGATGCCCAGCCCCGCCACGGCGGCATCCACCAGTGCCCTGCCGTTGTCAGCCTTGAAACGTCCCTGCGGGTGTCCGGTGACGACCTTGTCGCCGTCGAGGAACTGCCAGGTTTCGGTGCCCTGCATGAGTGCCTGGTGTTCGCCGAGTGCTTCTGGTGCCTGCGGTGCGCCATGGGTCTTCAGGTAGCCTGGGCTGGCGACCAGCGAGGTGTACACCGGCCCGATGCGCTTGGCGATGACCAGGTTCGAATCCGGCAGATAGCCCACCCTTATTCCGCAATCGAAACCTTCGCCGATCAGGTCGACGAAGCGGTCGCTGTAGCAGGTCTGCAGGGTGAGCCCGGGGTGGCGCCGCGCCATTTGCGCCAGCATCGGGGCGAAGGTGGGACCGAACGACACGGGCACGGCAACGCGCAAGCGACCGCGTAGCGGCCCGTCCGGCAGAATGGCTTCCCGTGCGCTGTCGATCTCGGCGCAAACCCTGGCGGCATGTTCACGAAACGTAGCCCCGGCCTCGGTCAGCGCCGCCCCACGGGTGTTGCGCGCCAGCAACTGGGTGCCCAGCTCTGCTTCCAGCCGCGACAACCGCCGACTGACGATCGACTTGCTCACTCCAAGGCGTTGCGCCGCCTGGGAAATGCCTCCGGTGTCGGCGACTTCCACGAATGTCTCGAGTGTTTCTAGATCCACGTCGGTGTTCCCCTTTTAGCAACACAGCTAGTCACGGGATGCGACTACTGCGGCGATAACCGGAACAGCACAATCCGGTCTCCGGACTATAACGCCGTCGGCGCCTGGTCCGGCCATTACAACTGAGAACAGGATGTGCAAATGGCAAGCGAGACTATCCGCAACCCCCTCACCGACCAGCTCCTGACGCCTGAGAACTCGATGCTGATCATCATCGACTACCAGCCGATCCAGGTCTCCTCGATCCGCTCGATGCCCCGCGATGAACTGGTGTTCAACATCACCAGCGTCGCCAAGGCCGCCCTCAACTACAACCTTCCGATCATTCATTCCACGGTGAACGTGGAAACCGGTCGCAACAAGCCGCCGATCCAGCCTCTGCAAGATGTCCTGGGCCATCTGCCGACCTACGACCGCACCTCGATCAACAGCTGGGAAGACACCGGCTTCAAGGAAGCGGTCAAGGCCGTCGGCCGTCGCAAACTGATCATGACTGCGCTGTGGACCGAAGCGTGCCTGGCATTCCCGGCTCTGGACGCGATCCAGGAAGGTTATGAGGTGTACGTGCCGGTCGATGCGGTCGGTGGTACCTCGCTCGCCGCCCACGAGGCGGCGCTGCGCCGCATGGAGCAGGCCGGCGTCAAGCTCATCAGCCGTGTGCAGATGTACTGCGAGCTGCAACGCGACTGGGCGCGCGAGGCGACGGTACCTGGCTTCATGGGGGTATTCGAGAACTTCGACGGTTTCAACGCCGAGAAGGCCGGCGAATAAATGGCAGGATGCTTGAAACCGCTGCAACGTGATTGAAGGCGAGGCCCGCGTGTGCGGGCCTCGCCTTGCGCGTCATCGCGCTTCAGAGCACGCCGTAGCGCTTGCGTGCCTCGATCGCCAAGCCGCTGCCGATGCTGCCGAAGATATTGCCTTCTACATGTCGGGCATTGGGCAGCAGGGCGGCCACGCTATTACGCAGCGCGGGAATGCCGCTGGAGCCGCCCGTGAAGAACACCGTATCCACCTGGCTTTCGCCCACGCCGGCCTTGGCCAGCAGCTCGGTGACGCTGCCTCGCACGCGCTCCAGCAGGCTGCCGATGGCGTCCTCGAACACTGCACGGGTCAGCTCCACCGAGAGTGCGGGTTCGATACGGCCCAGGTCGATGAGGCGGCTGTCGCGCTCGGTGAGGTCGATCTTGCTGGCTTCCACTTCCATCGCCAGCCAGTGCCCGGCGCGCTGTTCGATCAGGTTGAACAGGCGGTCGATGCCCAGGGTGTCCTCGATGTCGTAGCGCATGCTGCCCAGGGCCAACTGCGACTTCTGTGAATAGAGGCTGTTGATGGTGTGCCAGGTGGCCAGGTTCAGGTGGTAGCTGGTGGGCATCAGCGCGCCGCTTTTCATGCGGCTGCCATAGCCGAACAGCGGCATCACCCCTTGCAGGCTCAGCTGTTTGTCGAAGTCGGTACCGCCGATGTGTACGCCGCCGGTGGCAAGGATGTCGCTCTGGCGCTCGGCCACCAGGTGGCGATCAGGCGACAGGCGAATCAGCGTGAAGTCCGAGGTACCACCGCCGATGTCGACGATCAGCACCAGTTCCTCGCGTTCGATACCCGACTCGTAGTCGAATGCCGCGGCAATCGGCTCGTACTGGAACGACACCTCCTTGAAACCCAGCTTGCGTGCCACCTCGGCCAGGGTGTCCTCGGCCTCCTGGTCGGCGGCCGGATCTTCGTCGACGAAAAACACCGGACGGCCCAATACCACCTGCTCGAACTCACGGCCCGCGGCAGCCTCGGCGCGTTTTTTCAGCTCGCCGATGTACATGCCCAGCAGGTCCTTGAACGGCAGAGCAGTGCCCAGCACGCTGGTGTCGTGCTTGATCAGCTTGGAGCCCAGCAGGCTCTTGAGCGAGCGCATCAGGCGGCCTTCGTAGCCTTCCAGGTACTCGTGCAAGGCCAGGCGACCATACACCGGGCGCCGCTCTTCGAGGTTGAAGAACACCACCGATGGCAGGGTGATCTTGCCGTCCTCCAGGACAATCAGCGATTCGACACCCGGACGGTGCCAGCCGACCGTGGAGTTGGAGGTGCCGAAGTCGATGCCGCAGGCGCGGGCCGGGGATGCGTCAGACATGGTGGATGGGCTTCCTGAGGCAAAACGGCCGCGCAGTTTATGCCTTTGGCCGACAGAATCAAGACCGGTCGTCTGCTGTTCAAAGCACCCAAGCGAACCTTGAAAGGCTATGCTTGGCCCCTATCTTGTGAAGCAACGCGAAATTTCCCACTGGTGATCCTTAGATGGACTTCAAAGACTATTACAAGATTCTTGGCGTAGAGCCGACAGCGGACGACAAGGCGATCAAGGCCGCCTACCGCAAGCTCGCGCGCAAGTATCACCCCGACGTCAGCAAGGAGCGTGACGCCGAAGACAAGTTCAAGGAGGCCAACGAGGCCTATGAAGTGCTGGGCGATGCGCAAAAGCGCGCCGAGTTCGACGAGATTCGCAAGTACGGCGGCCAGCATGGTCGCCCGTTCCAGGCCCCACCGGGCTGGGAAGGGCGCGGTGGCGCGGGTGGCGGCTTCGAGGGCGGTGATTTCTCCGACTTCTTCAGCTCCATTTTCGGTGCCCGCGGCAACAACCCCTTCGGCCGTGGTGGCCAGCAGCAACGCAGCAGCGGCAGGCGAGGGCAGGACGTGGAACTGGAACTGGCGATCTTCCTCGAGGAAACCCTGAGCAACGACTCCAAGAAGATCAGCTTCCAAGTGCCGCAGACCAACGCGGCTGGTCAGCGTACCGGTTTCACCACCAAGACCCTGAACGTGAAGATTCCCGCCGGGGTCACCGATGGCGAGCGTATTCGCCTCAAGGGCCAGGGCGCGCCGGGCGCTGGTGGCGGGGCCAATGGCGACCTGTTCCTGACCGTGCGCATGGCACCGCATCCGCTGTTCGATGTCGAAGGCCATGACTTGATCATCACCGTGCCGCTGGCCCCCTGGGAGGCGGCACTGGGTGCCAAGGTGGCGGTGCCGACCCTGACCGGCAAGATCAACCTGACCATCCGCCCCGACAGCCAGAGTGGCCAACGCCTGCGGGTGAAGGGCATGGGCCTGCTCAACAAGCAGGGCGAGCGCGGCGACCTCTATGCCCAGCTCAAGGTGGTGATGCCCGCGCAGTCCGATGCGGCGGCCCGTGAACTGTGGAGCAAGCTGTCCGAAAAGGCAGCGTTCAACCCGAGGACACAATGGAGTAAGTGACCATGAGCAGCACCCTGATCGTTCAACTGGACATGCGTACCCTCTGCCAGGAAGCCGACCTTACGGCCGACTGCGTGATCGAGATCGTCGAGCACGGCATCGTTGAACCTTCGGGGCGAACGCCGGAGGACTGGGTGTTCGACGCTCGCGCGCCGGTGACCTTGAAGCGCGCGGTGAAGCTGCATCAGGAACTTGAGTTGGAATGGGAAGGCGTGGCGCTGGCGTTGGAGCTGCTGGAGGAAGTGCAGCAGTTGCGTAGCGAGAACAGCATGTTGCGCCAGCGGTTGGGGCGGTTTACCCAGATGTAAATGGGGTGTTCTTTTCGCGGGTAAACCCGCTCCCACAGGATCTCCAGTGCCCTCGGGTACAGTGGGGTACCTGTGGGAGCGGGTTTACCCGCGAAAAGAACACCCCCTACCTCAAGCGCTAGCCAGCACTTTGTAGTACAGCGCGGTAGCCCGATACACCCCACTCGGCCCACAGGCATAGTCGGGAATCTCCCCCGCCTTGGAGTACCCCAGCGCCCGGTAGAACGCTTCGGCTTCCGAACCCGCCTCGGTATCCAGGTACAGCATGCCGCGCCGCTGCTGACGCGCCGCCTGCTCCAGCGCCTTCATCAACTGCTGCCCCAGCCCTCGACGGCGCGCCCGGCTGTGCACCAGCAGCTTCTGCACCTCGGCCCGGTTCAGCCCGTTGGGCTTCAGGCACAACCCCAGCTGCACGCTGGCCAGCACCTCCTGACCCTGGGCGACGACCCACAGCAGCAACTCGCCGCTGACCAGCCGCGTCTTCACCTCATCGAAGTAACGCCCGGCCTGGCCTTCGTCGATATCGTCGAGAAACCCCACCGAAGCGCCATTGCGCACCGCATCCAACAGCAGTTCCACCAGGCCATCGCGGTAGTAGGCCAGGCCTTCGTGGGTCACGCGATGCAGGTGGGCGGCGTTCATGGGATCAGCTCCTTGCCGGGGGCAGTGCGTTGTCGTCTAGCAGCAGTTGCATGAAGGTCAGGTCGAGCCAGCGGCCGAACTTCACCCCCACCTGCGGCATCTGCCCGGTGATGGTGAAACCCAGCCGCTGGTGCAGGCGGATGGACGCGGCGTTACCGCTTTCGATCGCCGCCACCATCACGTGCTTGTCGCATGCCCGTGCGCGAGTCACCAAGGACTGCATCAGCACGGGCCCCAGGCCTTTGCCGCGCTGGTCGTCGCGGATGTACACCGAATGCTCCACGGTATGCCGGAAGCCCTCGAACGGGCGCCAGTCGCCGAACGAGGCATAACCCAGCACGCCGCTGTCATCCACCGCTACCAGGATCGGGTAGCCCTGCTCGGCACGTGCCGCGAACCAGGCCTGGCGGTTGGCCAGGTCGACCGGGGTTTCGTTCCAGATCGCCGTGGTGTTGCGCACGGCGTCGTTGTAGATATCGAGGATGCCGGGTACGTCTTCGGGCAGGGCATCGCGGATCAGGTAACTCATGACAACGTCTCGCAAAGGGTTTGGCGCAGATTAAATGGTAACCAGGCCGCGCACACCCTCGGCTTGCATGTTTTCGCCACGGCCACGCTGGACGATTTCGCCACGGGCCATCACCAGGTACTGGTCTGCCAGTTCTTCGGCGAAGTCGTAGAACTGCTCTACCAGCAGGATGGCCATGTCGCCACGGTTGGCCAGCTTGCGGATCACCGCGCCGATTTCCTTGATCACCGACGGCTGTATGCCCTCGGTAGGTTCGTCGAGGATCAACAGGCGTGGGCGGCTGGCCAGGGCGCGGCCGATGGCCAGTTGTTGTTGCTGGCCGCCGGAGAGGTCGCCACCGCGGCGCTGCTTCATCTGCTCCAGCACCGGGAACAGCTCGTAGATGAACGCCGGCACCTCGCGCGCTTCGCGGGCCGGGAAGCGCGACAGGCCCATCAGCAGGTTTTCCTCGACGGTGAGGCGCGGGAAAATTTCACGGCCCTGGGGCACGTAGGCGATGCCGGCATGTACGCGTTGCTGGGGCTTGAGCGCGGTGATCGGCTTGCCTTCCCATTCCACGCTGCCTTCGCGCGAGGGCACCAGGCCCATCAGGCAGCGCAGCAGGGTGGTCTTGCCCACGCCGTTGCGGCCCAGCAGGCAGGTGACTTCGCCGACCTTCGCCTCGAAGGACAGGCCGCGCAGGATGTGGCTGCCGCCGTAGTACTGGTGCAGGGAGTCGATCTTGAGCATGTTGGGTTCCTAGTAAACCTGTTTTGCCTGTACTGGCCCTTTCGCGGGTGAACCCGCTCCCACAGGTTCTCCAGTGCCCTCAGGTGCAGCGCAATACCTGTGGGAGCGGGTTTATCGGGGCGCCGAACCGCCGCGAAGAGGCCGGTACAGACTGCGAAAATCAACGACCGAGGTACACCTCGATCACCCGCTCATCCGCCTGCACCTGCTCCAGCGATCCCTCCGCCAGCACGCTGCCCTGGTGCAGCACGGTCACATGGTCGGCAATGCTGCCGACAAAACCCATGTCGTGCTCCACCACCATCAGCGAATGCTTGCCCGCCAGGCCCTTGAACAGCTCGGCGGTGAACTCGGTCTCGGCATCGGTCATGCCTGCCACCGGCTCGTCGAGCAGCAGCAACTGCGGCTCCTGCACCAGCAACATGCCGATTTCCAGGAACTGCTTCTGGCCGTGGGACAGCAAGCCCGCCTGGCGTTCGGCCAGTGCTTGCAGGCGCAGTGTGGTCAGCACCTCATCGATACGCTGGCGCTGCTCGTCGCCCAGGCGCGAGGTGATGCTGGCCCACACCGACTTGTCGGTCTTCAGCGCCAGCTCCAGGTTCTCGTAGACGCTCAACGCCTCAAACACCGTGGGCTTCTGGAACTTTCGGCCGATACCGGCCTGGGCGATCTGGTACTCGCTCATGCGGGTCAGGTCGAGGGTGTCGCCGAAGAACGCGGTGCCGGTGTCAGGGCGGGTCTTGCCGGTGATCACGTCCATCATCGTGGTCTTGCCTGCGCCGTTGGGGCCGATGATGCACCGCAGCTCGCCGACGCCGATGTACAGGTTCAGCGCGTTGAGCGCCTTGAAACCATCGAAGCTGACGCTGATGTCCTCGAGGCTCAGCACCGTGCCGTGGCGGGTGTCCAGGCCCTGCTTGCGCGCCTGGCCCAGGCCGATTGCGTCGCGGCCGTTGCCGAGTTCGTCGAACACCGGCTCGAGCATGAATTCCGGGTGTACCGGGGGCACGCCTCTCATGGCTGGCTCCTTTTCTTGCGCAGGCCCACCACGCCCTTGGGCAGGTACAGGGTAACGAGGATGAACAGCGCGCCGAGGAAGAACAGCCAGAACTCCGGGAACGCGACGGTGAACCAGCTCTTCATGCCATTGACCAGGCCCGCGCCAAGCAGCGGGCCGATCAACGTGCCACGCCCGCCCAGGGCTACCCACACGGCAGCTTCGATGGAGTTGGTCGGCGACATCTCGCTGGGGTTGATGATGCCCACCTGGGGCACGTACAGCGCACCGGCAAGGCCGCACAACACTGCGCTCAGCACCCACACCATCAGCTTGAAGCCGCGCGGGTCGTAGCCGCAGAACATCAGGCGGTTCTCGGCGTCGCGCACGGCGGTGAGCAGGCGCCCGAACTTGCTGCGGGTGAGGCGCCAGCACAGGTACAGGCTGGCCAGCAACAGGCAGACGGTCAGCAGGAACAGCACCGCGCGGGTGCCTTGCGAGGTGATGTCGAAGCCCAGGATGGTGCGGAAGTTGGTGAAGCCGTTGTTGCCGCCGAAGCCGGTCTCGTTGCGGAAGAACAACAGCATGCCTGCGAAGGTCAGCGCCTGGGTCATGATCGAGAAGTACACGCCCTTGATCCGCGAGCGGAAGGCGAAGAAGCCGAACACCAGCGCCAGCAACCCCGGCGCCAGAACCACCAGGCAGATTGCCCAGGCAAAGTGCTGGGTACCGGCCCAGTACCAGGGCAGTTCGGTCCACGACAGAAACGTCATGAAACCCGGCAGGCCGTCGCCGGCGGCCTGGCGCATCAAGTACATGCCCATGGCGTAGCCACCCAGGGAGAAAAACAGCCCGTGACCCAGCGACAGCAAGCCGGCGTAGCCCCAGACCAGGTCCAGGGCCAGGGCGACGATGGCGTAGCAGAGGATCTTGCCCACCAACGTCAGGGTGTAGGCCGAGACCTGCAAAGCATGGTCGGCCGGCAGCAACGACAGCAGCGGCATGGCCAGCAGCACCAGGACGACGAGGGCGCCTAAGGCCCGCGATACCCGCGGCCCGGCCTTTTGCGCGGCAGTGACAAGCAGTGGCTGGTTCATCAGTCGATTACCCGTCCCTTGAGGGCGAACAGGCCTTGCGGGCGTTTCTGGATGAACAGAATGATCAGCGCAAGGATGAGGATCTTGCCAAGTACCGCACCGATCTGCGGCTCCAGCAGCTTGTTGGCGATGCCAAGACCAAAGGCCGCCCAGAGGCTGCCGGCCAATTGCCCGACGCCGCCGAGCACCACCACCAGGAACGAGTCGATGATGTAGCTCTGGCCCAGGTCCGGGCCGACGTTGCCGACCTGGCTCAGGGCTACGCCGCCCAAGCCCGCGATACCAGAGCCGAGGCCGAAGGCGAGCATGTCGACACGCCCGGTGGAGACGCCGCAGCAGGCCGCCATGTTGCGGTTCTGGGTGACGGCACGCACGTTCAGGCCCAGCCGCGTGCGGTTGAGCAGCATCCAGGTGAGCAGCACCACGGCCAGGGCGAAGCCAATGATCACCAGGCGGTTGTAGGGCAACACCAGGTTGGGCAGGACCTGGATACCGCCAGAAAGCCAGGCCGGGTTGCTGACTTCGACGTTCTGCGCGCCGAACATCAGGCGTACGGCCTGGATCAGGATCAGGCTGATGCCCCAGGTCGCCAGCAGGGTTTCCAGCGGGCGGCCATACAGGTGGCGGATCACCGTGCGCTCCAGGGCCATGCCGACCCCGGCGCTGACGGCGAATGCCACCGGCAGGGCGATCAAGGGATAGAACTCGATGGCGCCGGGGGCATAACGCTGCAGCAGCACCTGGACCATGTAGGTGCTGTAGGCGCCCAGCATCAGCATTTCGCCGTGGGCCATGTTGATGACCCCGAGCAGGCCGAAGGTGATGGCCAGGCCGAGGGCCGCCAGCAGCAGGATCGAGCCCAACGACAGGCCGCTGAAGGCCTGGCCGAGCAACTCGCCCATCAGCAGCTTGCGCTTGACCTGGGCCAGGCTGGTTTCGGCGGCAGTGCGTACGCCGGCGTTGTTTTCCACGCCAGGTTGCAGCAGCGCCTCGAGGCGGGTGCGCGCCAGCGGGTCACCGGTTTCGCCGAGCAGGCGCACTGCGGCCAGGCGTACCGCGGGGTCTTCGGCGCCGAGTTGCAGGTTGGCCAGGGCCAGGCCAAGGGCTGCGTGCACGGCGCTGTCCGCTTCATTGGCGAAGCGCCGGTCGAGAAAGGCCATTTGCGCGGGCTGCGCGCTTTTTTGCAGTTGCCGGGCGGCGGCCAGGCGGGTGTCGGCCTGGTCGCTGAGCAGTTGGTGGCTGGCCAGCGCGTTATCGATCAGCCCGCGCAGGCGGTTGTTCAGGCGCAGCTTGCGCGTGTCGCCCTCGGCGATACGGCCTTCGCGCAGGTTTTCCAGCAGCGTGAGGCGTGCAGGGTCAGGTTGCGCCGCCCAGCCTTCGAGCAGGTTGGCTTGCTCGGCGGGCTTGGCGGTGAGGAAGAATTCGCCCTCGCTGGCCTGGGTTGCCAGGGGCAGCAGGAGCAGGAGGGTGAGCAGGAGTCTGAGCATGCGAGCAGTCCTGGAAAACGGCGGTGGATTCTTCGCGGGCGAGCCCGCTCCTACACGTGCAGCGTTGAACCGGTAGAAGCGGGCTCGCCCGCGAATGGGCCGCAAAGCAGCCCCGATCACTTAATTGCTTTTCACTGCATAGTCAGGACGCTTGTCGTTACCCGGAATGAATGGGCTCCATGGCTGTGCCCGCAGTGGCTGCTGGGTTTCCCAAACCACGCTGAACTGCCCGTCGTCCTGGATCTCGCCGATCATCACGGGCTTGTGCAGGTGGTGGTTGGTCTTGTCCATGGTCAGGGTGTAGCCGGACGGCGCAGCGAAGGTCTGGCCGGCCAGGGCCTCGCGGACCTTGTCGACATCGGTGGACTTGGCCTTCTCGGCGGCCTGCGCCCACATGTGGATACCCACGTAGGTGGCTTCCATCGGGTCGTTGGTCACGGCCTTGTCGGCGCCCGGCAGGTTCTTGGCCTTGGCGTAGGCCTTCCAGTCGGCGACGAACTTCTGGTTGACCGGGTTATCCACCGACTCGAAGTAGTTCCACGCTGCGAGGTGGCCGACCAGCGGCTTGGTGTCGATGCCGCGCAGTTCTTCCTCGCCCACCGAGAACGCTACCACCGGTACGTCGGTAGCCTTCAGGCCCTGGTTGGCCAGCTCCTTGTAGAAAGGCACGTTGGAGTCGCCGTTGACGGTAGAGATGACCGCGGTCTTGCCGCCTGCGGAGAATTTCTTGATGTTGGCGACGATGGTCTGGTAGTCGGCATGGCCGAACGGGGTGTACACCTCTTCGATGTCCTTGTCGGCCACACCCTTGCTGTGCAGGAAGGCGCGCAGGATCTTGTTGGTGGTGCGCGGATAGACGTAGTCGGTGCCCAGCAGGAAGTAACGCTTGGCTGCGCCGCCGTCTTCGCTCATCAGGTATTCCACCGCCGGGATCGCCTGCTGGTTCGGCGCGGCGCCGGTGTAGAACACGTTCGGCGACATTTCCTCGCCTTCATATTGCACCGGGTAGAACAGCAGGCCGTTGAGTTCCTCGAACACCGGCAGCACCGACTTGCGCGAAACCGAGGTCCAGCAACCGAACACCACCGCGACCTTGTCCTGGGTCAGCAACTGGCGGCTCTTCTCGGCGAACAGCGGCCAGTTGGAGGCGGGGTCGACCACCACCGGCTCGAGCATCTTGCCGTTTACCCCGCCCTTGGCGTTGATCTCATCGATGGTCATCAGCGCCATGTCCTTGAGCGAGGTCTCGGAGATGGCCATGGTGCCCGACAGCGAATGCAGGATGCCGACCTTGATGGTCTCGGCGGCCTGGATGGTCCAGCTCAAACCCATGGCTGCGAGGCCTGCGCTTAAGGTGACGGCCTTGATCAGACTGCGACGCTTCATGTGCTCTCTCCGATGTTTTATTAGGGTGTTGGCAACTCGGGAGAGGGCTTTTGCAAGTGGTGTGCCGACTTGTGTACAAGTGGAAAAGCCCCGTGTATACGGGGCTTTGGCGGGGTTTCGCGAGGGGGGTGGGTCCAGCTTGGTGCTGTGCGCTAGGCGATGCACAGGATTGGGGCTGCGCAGCAGCCCCGGTTATCAGCTATTGCGAATCGCAGCCCGCGGTTGGCGCTTGCTGCGCACGAACTGGTAGGTCACCGCCAGGATCAGGAACCAGATCGGCGTCACCACCAACGCCGAGCGGGTGTCGGCCTCCAGGCTCAACAGCACCAGAATGCCCGCGAAGAACACCAGGCACACGTAGCACATGAAGCGCCCGCCCGGCATCTTGTACTTCGAGGCCTGGTGCAATGCCGGGCGCTGCTTGCGGTAGCTCAGGTATGACAGCAGGATCAGGGTCCACACGAACATGAACAGCACCGCCGACACCGTGGTCACCAGGGTGAACGCCTCGACCACGTCGGGCACGATGTAGATCAGCACCGCGCCCAGCAGCAGGCAGGCGCAGGAGAAGTACAGGCCGTTGGCCGGCACGGCGCGGCGCGACAGTTTCTCGAAGGCCTTGGGCGCATCGCCTTCCTGGGCCAGGCCGAACAGCATGCGGCTGGTGGAGAACACACCGCTGTTGGCCGAGGACGCCGCCGAGGTCAGCACCACGAAGTTGATGATGCTGGCCGCCGCCGGCAGGCCCGCCAGTACGAACAATTCCACGAACGGGCTCTTGCCCGGCACCACGTCGCGCCATGGGGTGACCGCCATGATCGCCACCAGCGCCAGCACATAGAACACGATGATGCGGATTGGTATCGAGTTGATCGCCCGGGGCAGGGTGCGCTCGGGGTTCTTCGCTTCGGCTGCGGTGGTGCCCACCAGCTCGATGCCGACGAAGGCGAACACGGCGATCTGGAACCCGGCGAAGAAGCCCAGAAGCCCGTTGGGGAACATGCCGCCGTCATTCCACAGGTTGGCCAGCTGCGCGGTGTGCCCGCTGGGCGACTGGAAGCCGGTGACAACCATGTACAGGCCGGTGGCGACCAGGCCGAGGATCGCGATGATCTTGATCAAAGCGAACCAGAACTCCATCTCGCCGAACATTTTCACGGTCACCAGGTTCAGTGCCAGCAGCACGCCGACGCAGGTCAGCGCCGGTATCCATTGCGGCAGCTCGGGGAACCAGAATTGCGTGTAGGCGGCAATCGCCACCACATCGGCGATACCGGTGACCACCCAGCAGAACCAGTAGGTCCAGCCGGTGAAGTAGCCGGCCCAGGGACCGAGCAGGTCGGCGGAGAAGTCGATGAACGACTTGTAGTCGAGGTTCGACAACAGCAGCTCGCCCATGGCGCGCATGACGAAGAACAGCATGAAGCCGATGATCATGTAGACGAAGATGATCGATGGGCCGGCCAGGCTGATGGTCTTGCCCGAGCCCATGAACAGGCCGGTGCCGATGGCACCGCCAATGGCGATGAGCTGGATATGGCGGTTGGTCAGGTTGCGTTGCAGGTGCTGGTCTTCAGCAGGTTGCGGGGCAGGGGTGCGGGTCATGGGCAGCGTTCCAACGAAGGTGTGTCTTCTTGTGACGGCCGCCTAGGCTACCACGCGGGTTTCGCGGGTGGGGTAGACAGAAGGCTCGGAAGTTGGCGGTACAGATAGATTTAGTGTGAATGGCCGGTTCGCGGGCACGCCCCTACAGGTATTGCACTGAGCCCTGTGGGAGCGGGCTTGCCCGCGAAGACAGCGCCACGGATCTCAAGCCTGAACCACGGCCCCGCGCCGCACGACCAGGCTGTCGACCAGCCACATCAACACCATCGAAACCCCCACCATCGGGAAGGCGACCCCCAGTACCAGCATCACCCCGACGGCAGTCTTCCAGCGCGGCAGGTCATGGCGCAGCGGCGGTACGCCGAGCCCGCCCGAAGGCCGGCGTTTCCACCACATCACCAGACCGCTCACCGACCCCAACAGGATCATCAGGCACACCAGCAGGATCACCAGCTGGTTCCACACCCCGAACATCCTGCCCTCGTGCAGCATCACCCCCAGCTCGGTAGCGCGGGCGACCGGGCTGTAGTGTTCCCAGCGCACATCGGCCAGCACCTGGCCGGTGTACTGGTCGACATGCAGGGTAGCGTCGTTGCGCGGGTCGTCGGCGAACACCGCGATGGTGAACACGCCTTCGGCGCTGGTCGGCAGAGTGATGCTGTAGCCCGGCTCGACCTGGCGCGCGCTGGCCAGGTCCTGGACCTGCTGCAAGCTGACCTGCGGTGCGGCTGGGGTGCTGGTCATGCCGTGGTGCCCAGCGTGTTCGGCATGCGCGCCAGACACCGGCATCGGCGTGTTCTCGACGGCCCAGGGCACGGTCTGGCGGTGGGCTTCGTTGAGCACGCGGGCCTCTTGGTCGGACTTGGGCACGTCGTTCCACATGGCCGCCGGGAAGCGGTTCCACAGGTCGGCGTATTGCTTGCCCCACAGGCCGGTCCAGGTCATGCCGCTGAGCAGCATCAGCAGCAGCAGGGCCGAGCCCCAGAAACCGCTCACCGCATGCAGGTCGCGCCACAGCACACGGCCGCGAGACGACAACCGTGGCCACAGCACGCCTGCGCTGTTGCGCCCGCGCGGCCACCACAAATAAAGGCCCGACACCACCAGCACGATGCCCCAGCCGGCGGCCAGTTCAACCAGGCGGTCGCCGACGGTGCCGACCATCAGCTCGCCATGCAGCGCACGGGCGATCGCTTGGAGGTTGCGCTTGGCATCCTGCTCGCCCAGTACCTTGCCGCTGTATGGGTCGAGGAAAACGTTCAGTTCATGCCCGGCCTCCTGCACAACGAACTGTGCGCTGCGGGTGGCCTCGGGCGCTGGCAGGTACTGGCTGACCTGGCCCTGTGGGTAGGCCTGGCGCACCTTGCCCAGCAAGGTGTCGGCCGTTTGTGGGTGGTGGCCTGCTTCCACTACCAGCAGCTCGCGATACATCAGCGGGTCCAGCTGGGGCTTGAACAGGTAGATGATCCCGGTAAGCGCCAGCAGGATCATGAACGGCGCGACGAACAGCCCGGCATAGAAATGCCAGCGCCACGCCAGGTTGTAGAAGGAAACGCTCGATTTGCTCATGGGAACCCCCATCGGCTTTGGTTGGGCGCGGCAAGGACCGCGCCCGTTGTTGTTGTCAGAAACTCACATCGACCTTGGTCCAGAACGTCCTGCCCGGTTCGTTCACCGGCTGCGGGTCTGCCGACGGGAAGCCGAACCCGGCATTCCCGGCGAGGTTCAGGTGCTCGGCGTAGGCCTTGTCGAACAGGTTGTCGACGCCTGCGCTGAGCTTGAGGTTGTGGCTCACCTTGTAGGCCCCGTTGAACGAGAACACGCCGAAGCCGCTGCTTTGCTCATAGTCCTTGCCCACCACGTTGCCCTGGTTCTCGGCAATGCGGTGCTGCGCGGCCACCAGGCGCCACAGGGCGCCTGCGCTCCAGTCGTCGCGGCTATAGGTCAGGCCCAGGCGGCTTTCCAGGGGGGGCATCTGCGGCAGCGCCTTGCCGTCGGTGCTGTTCTTGCCCCAGGCGTAGGCCAGCGTGGCGTCGGCCTTCCAACGCTCGGTCAGCGTGTAGGCCGCGCCCAGCTCGCCGCCCATGATGCGGGCATCGATGTTCTGTGCCTGGGAAGTGAGCGTGCCCATCATGTTCGGGCGGTAGTCGAACAGGATGTAGTCGCGCACCTGGCCGAGATAACCCGACGCCCAGGCCTCCAGGCGTTCGCCCTGGTACTGGATGCCGAAGTCGAGCTGGGTGGTCTTTTCCGGCTTGATGCCGTCGAAGGCGTTGGCTGCACCAACCGGGGCGCGGCTGGGCGAGAACAGCTCCCAGTAGTCGGGGAAGCGTTGCGCGTGGCCCAGGCCTATGTAGGTGGTGGCGGAGATGTCTGCCAGGTCGTGCTCGTAGCGCACGAAGCCGCTGGGCAGGGTGTCGGCGCGGGTGCTGCCGTCGGTGGCGCTGCCCTGACGGAAGTCGCGGGCAGAGGCGCGGTCCAGGCGCGCGCCGGTGATGAAGCGGTCTTCGCCCGTGGCGTACCAGGTGAGTTCGCTGAACAGACCGTAGTTGTGGAAATCGGCGTCCTTGCTCCAGGGCTGGCCCTTGTGCGCATCGATGCCCATGCCGCCGCGCTTGCGGTGTTCGTTGGTCTGCGCGTCCAGTCCGCTGACCCATTGCACGTCTGCCCAGCGCCAGGTGGCCTTGATGCGTGCGCCGAGGGTACGGCGGTCGACGTTGCTGACCATGGGCATGCCCATCATGCCGCTACCGCTGGGGGTACGCAGGCTGTAGTTGTCCATCACGTGGTCGGCGTAGTTGTAATAGACCTGCGCCTCGAGCGTGTCGAGCACTTCGCCGAAGTTGGACTTTTCGAAGCGCAGGCCCAGGCTTTCGCGCTTGAACTGCGAGCCGTCCATGCCGCGCCCGGCGTAGCGGGCTTCGCCGTCGCCCTTGCCGGCGGTGAGCTCCAGCAGGGTGTCGGCGTCTGGGGTCCAGCCCAGGGTGACGTCGCCATTCCACTTGTCCCAGCGCGACGGCACGTCGTCGCCGTTGCCGTCCTGGTAGTCGTCCGAGCGCGACTGGTTGCCGACGAACCGCGCATAGGCCTGGCGGTTTCCGGCCGCTGTATCCAGGACCTTGTCGAAGCGGCCATTTGAGCCGGCCAACAGGCTTGCGTTGACGCGGCTGCCAAGCTCGCCGAATTGCTCCGGTTCACGCTCGAAGAGCACCGTGCCGGCCGAGCCGCCTGGTCCCCAGACCACGCTTTGCGGGCCTTTGATCACGGTCAGGCGGTCGTAGGTTTCCGGCGAGATGTACGAGGTGGGGGCGTCCATGCGGTTGGGGCAGGCGCCGAGCATCAGGCCGCCATTGGTGAGGATGTTCAGGCGCGAGCCGAACATGCCGCGCAACACCGGGTCGCCATTGGTGCCGCCGGAGCGGATGGCCGAGAAGCCGGGGATGGTCTTGAGGTAGTCGGCGCCATCGCTGGCAGGCACGGGCTGGCGAGGGGCCTTGGGGTTGGTGACGATGGTCAACGGCGAACTGGGCGCCACGGCGGTGATCACCGTGGGGCTGAGCTCGGGCGGCTCATGGGCGTGGCCTTCATGGGCATGTTCCGTAGCCACGGCCAGCGGCGCGATCAGCGAGCCGCAGAGCAGGGCGATGGTCCCGCGCAGGGACAAGGCAAAAACAGGGGTGCAGCCGGACATAGTGATTCCAGTCGATCAGTCGTGAGTCAGCGCGAAGCTTCCTGGCTTCGGGCGTGGAACGGATGGGTCAGACGCTGATCGAGAGGGGCGGTGCGCGGCTGCGTGCACCGGGGAACACGGCCTGGTCGGCATGACCGTGGCGCGTGGGCAGGGCATTGGGCAGAGAAGGGCGGGCGCTGCTGGTGCTGAGTGGGCTGAGGGTTTGCGGCAGGGCGGGGCAATTGAACAGCAGGGTGCAGTAGCCGCACGCTTCCCACAGTGCGTGGGCGTGGCTGTCACCGCCGTGGCCACTGTGACCGCCATGTGCCATGGCGCCGTGAGCGTGCCCACTGGGCATCGGCATGGCGTGGTCCATTGGCATGCCGGCATGCGGGGTCATCGGCATCGACTGGGAGACCAGTGGGCCGATGAAAATCATCCACATGGCGAACAGGCTCAGCCAACCGCCTCTGTAGCGCCTGCGATCAGGGCTTGAGGTGTGGCGTGAGCGGTCGCGCGGCAGGCTCATGGAAAGCGCAGGCCAGGTCAGGTCACGTCAGCTCAGTGCGCGTGTTCGTGTGCCGCCTGGGCGGCGGGAGGCTGCTGCTGTACGGCGACCTCCACGGTGATGTCGCCGGCCTTCTCGAAGTGCAGGGTCAGGGGGAAACGCATGCCGTCGACCAGCAGGCTGCGGTCCTTGGGTTGCAGCAGCATCACATGGTAGGCGCTGGGGGCGAAGGCCAGGTCCTTGCCGGCAGGGATCACCACGCTTTTCACCTGTTGCATTTTCATCAGCCCATCGACGGTCTTGGCATGCTCGTGCAATTGCGCGTCGTCGCTGATCGGGGTGTCGACGCTCAGCAGGCGGTCGTCGACCTTGCCGTTGTTGTGCACGACGAAGTAAGCGGCGACGTTGGGGGCGTTGGGCGGCAGTGCCAGGGACCAGGGGTGGGCGATGTGCAGTTCGCCGACGCTGTATTCATGGGCACTGGCGAAGGCGCTGGGCAGCAGCAGGGTGGCCAGGATGAGGGCTTGCTTGAGCATGGTGAATCTCCGGTCTGTTCGAGTGCGTGTGAGTGCGTTGCGAATCAGGCCGGGGGAGAGGCGCGGGGATTGAGTGCCGGCCATAGCTGGCGCGGCGTGGGTTGATGCGAGGCAATGGGCGGCGCGTGGCCGAAGCGCAGCGCGGAAGGCGTGTGCAGTTGCGCGGGGTGGCCAGGAAGGGCCAATGCCGGTGCGGCGCCAGAGCAACACCAGCAATGCTGCATGGTGGAATGCGTCTCGCCCTGCTGGCCGAGGTCGATCTTGGCCAGGGCCTGCACATCGGGTTTGGCCTTGGCCGCGCCACTGGAGCAAAAAGCCCCCCACAGCAGTTCCTGCGCCGCGCCATCAGGGGCGGCGGAGGACAGCGGCATGGCCAGCAGGTTGAACAGCACAGCTAGGCAGGCTATCCAGGCGATGTGCCGACGTGGGGGCATGGAGAGATCCGGTCAGGAATCAGGGGGCTATTGTAAGGCCGAGTATAGGTAAAAATGCCGGGGTGCGATGAAGTGCCGCACCCCGCTTCATGCCTTGCCGCGGCCCAGCAGCCCGCGCACGGTCTCCTGCAGGTCTGCCGGCAGTACCACCACCTTGGCATTGTCGCTGCCGGCGAGGTTTTCCATCGCGCCGATGTAGCGTTCGCCAAGCAAGTACATGGCGGGTACGGTTTCGTTGCCGACTGCTTCTTTCACCAGGGAAATGGCGCGGGCCGAGGCCTCGGCCAGGTTGATCTGCGCCTCGGCATCCAGCTTGGCCGCTTGCAGGCGTGCTTCGGCCTCAAGGATCGCCGCCTGCTTGGCGCCTTCTGCACGGGTCACGTCGGCTTTACGCTCACGCTCGGCGGCCGCCTGGCGCTCCATGGCTACCTGCATGTTCTCGGAGGGCTTGATGTCCTGGATTTCCACCGAGCGCACGGTCACGCCCCAGTCTTCGGTCTGCTCGGACATCGCCTCGCGCAGGCGGGCCTTGATCTGCTCGCGGCTGGACAGCGCCTCGTCGAGGTCCATGGAGCCGACGATGGCCCGCAGCGAGGTCATGGTCAGGCTGGTGACGGCGAAGGTGAAATTCTGCACACCGTAAGAGGCCTTCTGCGGGTCGACGACCTTGGCGAAGCACAGGGCGTTGGCCACGATCACCGCGTTGTCGCGGGTGATGATTTCCTGCTGCTGGACATCGAGGATGATGTCTTTGGTCGGCAGGCGGTAGGCGACCACGTCCATGTAGGGAATGACAATGTTCAGGCCGGGCTTGAGGGTGCTGTGGTAGCGGCCCAGGCGCTCGACGATCCATTCCTCGCCCTGGGGCACGATGCGCACCCCCTTGAACACGGTGATGAGCACGAACAGGGCGATGACGCTGACGACGATAAGGCTGGTCATGGTAGGAACTTCCTTTTAAACGGGGTTCAGGCCGGGATCACCCGGGCGATATTGCCTTCGATGGCTGACAGGCGCACACGCTCGCCGGCGGCGATGTCGCTGTCGGCGACGCAGACCCACTCCTCATTGCCGAGGACCGGTTTCTGGAAACGCACGCGACCTTTCTGGAATGGCGACACGCTGGCGGTCAGCAGCCCGACCTCGCCGATCACGCTGTCGGCGGTCCAGCGGGTGTCGGGCTGCTTGCGGCGAAACACCTTGAACCACAGGAAGGTGGTGACGGAGGAGAGCAGTACCCAGAGCAGTATCTGCATATCCAGCCCCAGCTCGGGCGCCGCCAGGGCGATCAGCGCCACCAGCACGGCGCCGATGCCGAACCAGAGGATGAAGAACGTCGGCATTACCAGTTCGAGCAATACCAGGGCGATACCGAACACCAGCCAGATCCACCATTGCATTTCCATAGGTGCAGGGCCTTGCGGGGAAGGAAGGTTGGAGTCTACGGCAGTGCCTGTGGCATTAGCCATTCAGCCGCGTCCGGCATCCTGGTGGGAATACTCTGATGGCGCCAGCCGCTCAGAGGCCCAGGGCTTCAAGAAGCTCGTTGCTCTCGTGGAACACCCGGTCTACTTCAGGCAACGACGGCCGCTTGAGAATCAGCACCGGCACGCCACGCTCGCGCGCCACCTCGAGCTTGGGCTCGGTGGCCACGCTGCCGCTGTTCTTGCTTACCAGCACGTCGACCTGCCGTCGCTCGAACAGCACGCGTTCGTCGGCGAGCTGGAACGGCCCGCGTGCACCGATCACCTCGCAACGCTCGTTGCCTGGACAGGCTTCGAGGGCGCGCAGGGTCCAGAACTGGTGCGAAGGGATTTCCGCCAGGTGCTGCAAGGGTTCGCGGCCCAGGGTGAACAGCGGGCGCTGGAACGGCGCCAACGCTTCGATCAGCCTGGCCCAGTCCTCGACCTCGCGCCAATCATCGCCGGCCTGCGCCTTCCAGGCCCGGCGGCGCAGGCCCCAGCAGGGAATGCCGGCGGCCTGGGCGGCAAGGGCAGCGTTGTGGCTGATTCGCGCGGCATAGGGGTGGGTGGCGTCGACCAGCAGGTCGATACCGGCGGCGCGCAGGTACGCTGCAAGCCCTTCGGCGCCGCCATAGCCGCCAACCCGCACCTGGCAGGCCAGGTCTTGCGGTACGCGGCCGATGCCGGCAAGGCTGTAGACATGTGCAGGGCCTAGGCGCCGTGCTATGGCCAGGGCCTCGCTGACGCCGCCCAGCAGCAGGATACGACCGTTCATTGCACGCCGGCCTGGCCGACGATGCCGCCCTGGCGGTCGATGGCGAACACCTCGACCTGCACCTGGGAAGGCACCACGCTGCGGGCAAAGGCCAACGCATGCCCGCACACCGCGTCGCCCAGGGCGATACCCGCGTCGTGGGCCAGGGCCAAGGCCTGCTGGCTGGTGTTGGCGGCGACGATGGCCTGCTGCAAGGAGGCGTCGGCTCCGATATCGGCGGCCCAGCCAGCCAGTTGCGGCAGGTCGATGCTCGAATGGCGGCTGTGCAGGTCCATGTGCCCGGCGGCCAGCTTGCTGATCTTGCCGAAACCGCCACACAGGCTCAGGCGCGCCATGGGGACCTTGCGCAGGTGCTTGAGCACCGCGCCGACGAAGTCGCCCATCTCGATCAGGGCGATTTCCGGCAGGGCGTAGACGCGGCGCATGGTGTCTTCGCTGGCGTTGCCAGTGCAGGCGGCGACATGGCTGTAGCCATTGCTGTGGGCCACGTCGATGCCCTGCTGAATCGAGGCAATGTAGGCCGCGCAGGAAAAGGGCCGGACGATGCCGCTGGTGCCCAGGATGGACAACCCGCCAAGGATGCCCAGGCGTGGGTTCATGGTCTTGAGCGCCAGTTGCTCGCCACCCTGCACATTGACCGTGACCTCGAAGCCGCCCGCATAGGTACATTCCTCGGCGAGCCGTTGCAGGTGTTCGCCGATCATTCGCCGTGGCACCGGGTTGATCGCAGGCTCGCCCACGGCCAGCACTAGGCCTGGCCGGGTCACGGTGCCGACACCCTGGCCTGCGACGAAGCGGATGCCCGGCTCGGCCAGCAGGCGTACCTGGCTGTAGAGCAGGGCGCCATGGGTGACGTCCGGGTCGTCGCCGGCATCCTTGAGCGTGCCGGCCTCGGCCCGCTCGCCGTCGCGGCGGCAGAACTCCAGGCGCATCTGTACTTGCTTACCCTTGGGCAGGGTGATGTGCACGGCGTCGTCGCGCTGGCCGGTCAGCAGCAGGCGCGCGGCAGCCAGGCTGGTGGCGGTGGCGCAACTGCCGGTGGTCAGGCCGCTGCGCAGGGGCGCGGAGTGCTCGCGGGTTTCTTCACGCATGGGGCGGCTTGACCACGTCGAGCAAGGTGATGGGCAGTGCCTGGCGCCAGGTGTCGAAGGCCCCGAGGGGTTGGGCCTGGGCAACGTGGATGCGGGTCAGTTCGCCGCCATGTTGCTCGCGAAAGTGCGCCAGGGCCAGTTCGCTTTGCAGGGTTACGGCGTTCGCCACCAGGCGTCCGCCGGGGCGCAGGCGGTCCCAGCACACCGCCAGCACACCTTCGCGGGTGACCCCGCCGCCAATGAAGATCGCATCCGGGCGCTGTAGATCCTCCAGGGCCTCGGGTGCCTTGCCGCGCACCAGTTGCAGGCCCGGTACGCCAAGCTGCTCGCGGTTGTGCTCGATGAACGCCTGGCGGCCTTCGTCGGCCTCGATGGCCACCGCCCGGCAACTGGGGTGGGCACGCATCCACTCGATGCCGATGGAGCCGCAGCCTGCGCCGACATCCCACAGCAGCTCGCCTGGCGCGGGGGCCAGGCGGGCGAGGGTGATGGCGCGCACGTCGCGCTTGGTCAGTTGTCCGTCGTGGCGGAAGGCGCTGTCCGACAGGCCGACCACGGACGACAGGCGTGGCGCGTCGGGCGCGGCCTGGCATTCGATGGCCACCAGGTTGAGCGCGGCGACCTGGGCGTGGGGCCAGTCCTGGGCGATACCCTGCAGCGTGCGCTCCTGCGCGCCGCCCAGGTGCTCGAAAACCTGCATGCGGCTAGGGCCGAAGCCGCGCGCGCACAGCAGCGCAGCGATGGCTGCGGGGCTGTCGCCGTCGTTGCTCAGCACCAGCAGGCGAACGCCGCTGTAGAGCTGGAGGTTGAGCGCCGACAAGGGGCGGGCGACGATCGACAGCACCTGCACGTCCTGCAACGGCCAGCCCAGGCGTGCGGCCGCCAGCGCACAGCAGGACGGCATCGACAGCACCTGCATTTCAGCTGCTGGAACCTGCCGCGCCAGGCTGGCGCCGACGCCATAGAACATCGGGTCGCCGCTGGCCAGCACGCAGACCGGCGCACCGCGCAGGGCCAGTACGTCCTCCAGGGAAAAGGGGCTTGGCCATTCATGGCGCTGGCCGACCACGCAGCGTGGCAGCAGGGCCAATTGGCGTGGGCTGCCGAAAATGCGCGCAGCGCCCAGCAGTGCGCGCCGGGCCTGTTTGCCCAGGCCGCTGAAGCCGTCTTCGCCGATACCTATTACTGTCAGCCAGGGGGCCATGGTGTCCTCATGAAGCCTGTTGCGCCGGCCCGGCGGCCAGCGTTCGACCACCGGCTTTTCATGCCGCCGGGCAAAGCAGGCATAATACCGCGCCTTCTACACTGAAGCGCACTTTCACGATTGTCGGACACCCCCTCTTGAAGCACGCCCAGACCTCCAGCGTTTCGCCCCGCCCCTCGGCCTGTCCGGGGTTGTGGCGTATCGTCGCGGCCCGTGACGGCGGCATCTGCCGTATCAAGCTGCCCGGTGGCCTGCTGCTGGCCGAGCAGGCCGAGGCCGTGGCCAATGCCGCCGAACGTTTTGCCGGCGGGGTGATCGAGGCGACCAACCGGGGCAACCTGCAGATCCGGGGTATCCAGGCCGACCATAACGACCTGGTCGAGTACCTCCTGGCCGCAGGCCTGGGTCCGCGCGAGGCGGCGGGTGACGATGTGCGCAACCTGATGCTCAGCCCTTTGGCCGGTTTCGACCCCGAGCAGATGTTCGACGTGCGCCCGCTGGCCGCGCAGCTGCTGGCGATGCTGGAAACCACGCCACGCCTGCATGAGCTTTCGGCCAAGTTCGCGATACAGCTCGATGGCGGCGAGGGCCTGGCCATGCTTGAACACCCGCACGACGTGTGGCTGTCGGCGATGGCGATCGACCACCAGCCATGGCTGGCCTTCGGCTTGGCCGGTTGCCCCGCTGACGGCCAGGTACTGGGCGCAGTGCCGATATCCCAGGGGCTGGTGCTGGTGCGCGCCGTGCTTGAGCGCTTCCTCGACCTGGCAACGCCTGAGCAAGCGCGTATGCGCCAGTTGCTGGAAACCTGCTCGCCGAAGGTGTTCGTCGCAGGCCTCGGGCTGCACATTCGCCAGGATGCCGATGTGCTTGGCTGGCGCCGCAAGCCAAGCGTGGGCGACTGGCTCGGGCCGCTTGCCCAGCAGCGAGGCATGGCCCTGGGCGTGGCGCCGCCCCTGGGCCGCCTGACTCCGGCCATGTTGCGCGGGCTGGCCCGGCTGGCGCGCGAGGCAGGCGACGGCAGCCTGCGCCTGAGCCCCTGGCAGAGCCTGGTGTTGACCCATTTCAAGGCTGGCCGCATCGAGCAGGCCCAAGCTGAACTGACAGCGCTGGGTATGCTCTGCACACCTCACGAGCCTCTGGCACAGGTCATCGCCTGCACAGGCTCCAGCGGCTGTGCCAAGGGCCTGGCCGATACCAAGGCCGATGCCACCCACCTGGCCACCCTGTTGCGCGCCAAGGCGCCGGGCAGCGTGCACCTGTCGGGCTGCCCGCGTTCCTGCGCCGTGGCCCACATCGCACCGGCCACCCTGCTGGCCCGCGCCGCGGGCCGCTACGACCTTTATCTGCGTGACGCGCGCACGCCGGGCTTCGGCCGCTTGCGCGCATCCGACCTTACCCCAGAAGAAGCAGGCGCAATGCTCGACCTGCCGACGGAGCACCTTGATGATTGACTACATCCGCGATGGTCAGGAGATCTATCGCAATTCCTTCCGGATCATCCGCGAGGAAGCCCGCCTCGAGCGGATCCCCGCCGACCTGGAAAAGCTGGCCGTGCGAGTGATCCACGCCTGCGGCATGGTCGAGGCCATCGACGGCCTGCAATTCTCCGAAGGTGCCGGCCGCGCCGGGCGCGAGGCGTTGGCCAAGGGCGCGCCGATCCTGTGCGACGCACACATGGTCGCCGAGGGCATCACCCGTGCGCGTCTGCCCGCCAACAACCCGGTGATCTGCACCCTGCGCGACCCGAGCGTGCCGACCCTCGCCCAGGAAGCCGGCAACACCCGCTCGGCGGTGGCCCTGGAGCTGTGGCGCCCGCACCTTGAAGGCAGCGTGGTGGTGATCGGCAATGCGCCGACGGCGTTGTTCTACCTGCTGGAAATGCTCGATGCCGGCGCGCCGAAGCCGGCGCTGATCCTTGGCTTCCCGGTGGGCTTCGTGGGGGCTGCCGAGTCGAAGGCAATGCTGGCCGCCGACAGTCGCGGCGTGCCGTTCGTGATCATGCAGGGCCGCCTGGGCGGCAGCGCGATGGCCGCAGCGGCGGTCAATGCCCTGGCCACGGAGGTGGAGTGATGGTGCCACGCGGACGGCTGCTCGGCCTGGGCGTAGGCCCTGGCGACCCGGAACTGATCACCCTCAAGGCGCTGCGTCTGCTGCGCGAAGCGCCCGTGGTCGCGTACTTCGTGGCCAAGGGCAAGCGCGGCAATGCCTTCGGCATCATCGAGGGGCACCTGCAGGCACAGCAAACCCTGTTGCCGCTGGTGTACCCGGTGACCACCGAGGTGCTGCCGGCGCCGTTGTCCTATGAACAGGTCATCAGCGACTTCTACGACGAAGCGGCCGTGCAAGTGGCCGAGCACCTGGATGCCGGGCGCGACGTGGCGGTGATCTGCGAGGGCGACCCGTTCTTCTATGGTTCGTACATGTACCTGCACGACCGCCTGGCGCAGCGCTTCGATGCCCAGGTGGTCCCGGGCGTGTGCTCGATGCTCGGTGGCGCCTCGGTACTCGGCGCGCCACTGGTGTACCGCAACCAGACCCTCACGGTGCTTTCCGGCGTGCTGCCCCACGCTGAACTCAAGCGTCGCCTGGCCGATGCCGACGCGGCGGTGATCATGAAGCTCGGGCGCAACTTCCCCAAGGTGCGTCAGGTGCTCACCGAGCTGGGCATGGACGATCGTGCGCTGTATGTCGAGCGCGCGACCATGGCCAACCAGAAGATCGTCGCGCTGGATGAGGTCGACCCGCAGTCTTCGCCGTACTTCTCGCTGATCGTGGTACCGGGGGAAAAATGGCAGGGCTGACCCCGAACACCGCTCCGGCAATCGTGATTCTCGGCCCTGGCAGCCTGGCCACGGCACGGCGTATCCAGCAGCGTTATCCACAGGCGTTGGTTCACGGGCTGCGTGGCCGGGTCGAGGAGGCGGATGTCCATTACCTGGCCTTCGGCGATGCGCTGCGTGCGCTGTACATCCAGGGCACGCCGATCATCGCCCTGTGCGCCGCGGGTATCGTCATCCGTAGCCTGGCCGGGCTGCTCGACAAGAAGGGTGCCGAGCCTCCCGTGCTGGCTGTCGCCGAGGACGGCAGTGCGGTGGTGCCGCTGCTGGGGGGGCTGGCAGGGGTGAACGTGATGGCGCGCCAGTTGGGCGAGGCGCTGGGGGTGGCCGCGGCCATCACCACCAGTGGCGAGCTGCGCTTCGGCACTTGCCTGCTCAACCCGCCCGAGGGCTATGTCCTGGCTGATATCGAGCAAGGCAAGCGCTTCGTTTCCGACCTGCTGGCAGGTGAAACGGTGCGCATCGAAGGCGATGCACCTTGGCTTGCTGATGCCCAACTGCCCGAGGACGATGCGGCCCAACGCACCCTCCATGTGGGCTACCAGGCGCGCCCGGCGAGCCGCGACGAATTGTTGATCCACGCGCGTGCGGTGGTGGTGGCGGTGGATGGCGAGCAGGGCGAGGTCGTCACGCAAGTTCGCCAGGCGCTGGACGCCGCTGGCATTGCCGAGGCTGCGTTGGCGTGCCTGCTGGCGCCGGAGCAGGCGATGGCCGAGCCTGCATTGCACGAGGCGGCGCAGGCATTGGGCGTTGCCCTGCGCTACGCGCCGCAGGTCGAGAACCTCGCGCACATGCTGGCCCAGGCCGTGCCCGGGGCGCGGGTGAATGAGCAAGCGGGTGTCGCGATTGCTGTCGCGAACGCGCCAATCGATATCGCCCAGGTTGGCCGCAGGCGTGGGCGTCTGGCTGTGATCGGCCTAGGTCCAGGCGCCGCCGAGCTGATGGTTCCGGCGGTCAAGGCAGAGCTGGCCCGTGCCGAGGATGTGCTGGGTTACGAGACCTACGTGCGGATGGCCGGCCCGTTCCGCGACGACCAAGTGCTGCACTGCACCGATAACCGTGAGGAAATGCAGCGCGCACGCCACGCTTTCGAGCTGGCCGCACAAGGGCGTTCGGTGGTGGTGGTGTCGTCTGGCGACCCAGGCGTGTTCGCCATGGCTGCCGCCGTGCTCGAAGCGCTGCACGCGTCCAGCGACCCCGCCTGGCATCGTATCGATCTGCAAATTCTGCCGGGGGTTTCCGCTTCGCTGGCAACCGCAGCACAGGCTGGCGCGCCCTTGGGGCACGACTTCTGCGTGATGTCGTTGTCGGACAACCTCAAGCCCTGGTCGATCATCGAAAAGCGCCTGGACCTGGCCGCCCAGGCTGACCTGGTGCTGGCGTTCTACAACCCGATCTCCAAGGCCAGGCCCTGGCAGCTGGGCAATGCCCTGGACATCGTGCGGCGTCATCGTGAAAGCCAGACGCCCGTAGTCCTTGGTCGCGATATCGGTAGGCCGGGGCAGACGCTCAAGGTAGTCACTTTGGCCGAGCTCACGCCGGAAATGGTCGACATGCGCACCATGGTGCTGGTCGGTTCGTCCACCACTTGCACGTTCGACAGGGCTTGCGGCGGGCAGTGGGTGTATACGCCACGCTGGTACCCGGTAGCGGGCGAGGGGCGTTAGGAAAGCCTTCGCTCCTGTCGATCAGCGAGCACTTGGATAGCGTGTGCCGGCCCGTCCACTTCGCGTCGGGCTCATACAGAAGGATTATCCAAGATGACCGACAACATGAGCGTCACCACCACCAACAGTGCGGCGGTGGTAGAGCAATCCCTGATGGCATTTGGCGCTGGCATGTCGTACCAGAGCCGCACCGATGTGAAGAGCTCTTTCCAGCTGGCTTCGCTGGTCGCCTCCAAGCGCTACGACCAGGAAGATCAGGCGGAGCAGTGGTTCGACACGTTCATCGGTGCCTTGACGCAGAGCGGCTGGACCATTGTCCGTCGCACATTCGAGCGCGAGCATATCGCAGGCGAGTCGCTGACCTTGGGTAACATCGCCTTCAAGGCGATGAAGATCACAGGCCAGGCGCTGGTGGGCGGGGCGGTTGGCGAAGCGATGATTTCGCTGGCCGGCCAGGCGGTGGAGGGGTTGGGCAAGGTCGACGAGCCACAGCAACTGTTCTCCAGGAATGTGAAGACGAAAAGCAGCGCCACGGTAGGGCTCGCATCGTGCCTGGAAACCAGCGAGGGCGAAGTCGTCATGGGGGTCGCTGCCATCAGCTCCGCCGCCTCGCAGACTGACCTCGATACCGTCGTGTTCGAGTGGAAGAGTACTTCGTCGCAGAGCTATTCGGGCATGGCGATGTTGTCGTTCAACAAGCAGGTCTACAACCGCTTGCGTGAACATGTGGTGGGCAAGTTGGCCGAGCGCGCATTGGCCAATGTCATGGACTTCGACATCTGAAGGGGACGGGGCTGCGCTCAGGCGCCGTCCCGTTTTGTCGTTTTCGCAGGAGGGGATTCGATGAAGCAGCAGGATTACTCGCTATGGTTGGCCAACGGCACCGTACTGCTCGTGGCCAACGACCTGCCGACTGAACAGCGGCAGGCTGCGCTCGATACGTTGATCTATGCGCAGTTGTTGGCGAACAAGAAGCAAGGTCCACGTCTCACGCATTTTCCCAAGTGGCATGAGGCGTATGTCCAGGCCATTTCCATGACTGGCTGGATCATCACCCAGCGCAGCAACGAGCACGCCACCGGAAAAAACGACGCGCCCCTGTCGCTGACCCAGCCTTTGCAGGAGTGGTTGCACGGACGCAACCCCGCGGCCGTCCCAGCGTTGAATTATGCCCTGGCGACCATCGCACACGGCAGCGCTGAGTGCTTGCGCTCGCTCACCCATCAAACGCATGCACACGGCTCCTGTGCGCTGTTGGAGGTGGGGGTGGTGCAGACGGGGCCGGTCATCGACCTGTGCTGCGTTTTCGTCGATTGCAGCGTACCGCTCGAGCAGGTTGGGCTGGGTTGCATGATGGCGGGCGATACGCTGCGCGAGTACTGGATGAAAGGTTTTTGCGCCACCTTGGACCCAGCCTCGTTCGAGAAGCACCAGGCCAGACTGCATGAAACGATAGCGGAAAAACAGGCGGAGTTCCGTTACCTGGTGCCGCTGGACGAATTGAATACCGGAGGTGGGCGTGAGTGATCAACAAACTGCCGTGGTCGGTAACTGCCTGGTAACCATTCCGGGCGGCAATGCGCAGCAACGCAGTGCCGTGCATATGGCCCTTTCGATGGCGCAGGCTCAGACGCGGGCGGAATACGAGACGAATCCGGAGCTCGACTGGTATTCGGCCTACTGCAACAAGCTTCGTTTCCTTGGCTGGGACCCGGTAACCCCCGAGCGAATCCATTGGCCGGACGAGAACCGGGTGCAGATCGTCGATACGGCGTTGCAGACGATTGGCGCCAAGGGTGGGGATTACTACGCGGTCACCACGGGCATGGCTTTCGATCAGTTGAATCGGGACGCAGGCGCGTTGTTGCACTTCGAACAGCGCAGCCGCGAGGAGCACCGCTTCCAATTGGTGCCCTGCGCGAGGGTCAAGGGCGGATATGTCGACATGGTGATCTACCACGAGGAGTGCGAAATATCGCAGCTCAGTGCCGGCTTTCTTTACCGCGAACGCAAGGTGCGCAAAGCACGAGCGACCTTGGTGCGCTTCAACCCACGCCTGTTCGACCAAGAGTACCGAGGCAAGGTCGAGCAGGCGTTGCAGAACCGCTTCGCTCAATACATCCGCGACGTCGAGATCTAGCCGACCAGGTAGCCCTTGATCCCTGTGAAGATGATCTGCGCCGCGAGCGCGCAGACGAACAGCCCCATCAAGCGGCTGACGATCTGCAAGCCCTGGTCGCCTAGGATACGTTCGATACGGTGCGAGAGGTACAGCACCAGGCCGACGGTAAAGCTGGCCAGGGCGATGCTGACGATGGCCAGCGCCTTGTCGTCCCAGTGCGGCTGGCTGACCCCCATCACCAGCAGGGCACCGATGGTGCCGGGGCCGACGGTGAGGGGGATGGTCAGCGGCACGATGGTCACGTCCTGCTGCACGTTGTCGGCCTGGACCGCCGACTTGCCCTGGGCCATGCCCAATGCCGAGATGAACAGCACCGAGCCTGCACCGATGCGGAAGGCATCGGCGGTGATGCCGAACACGCCGAAGATCACCCGCCCGAACAGGTACAGCAGCACGCTGGCGATCAGCACCGCGATCGCCACACGCCAGGCGAGTTGCTTGCGCTCCTTGCTGGAGTAGCCGCGGGTCAGGCTGATGAAGCACGAAAGCACGAAGAATGGGCTGTAGAGCACGAGCATCTTCAGGTAGACGCTGAACAACTCATGAAGCATGGGCGTGAGTCCATGGCGGGGAAAGTGCGGGAAAGTGTATCAGCAGCACCGTCGGGCAGCGCAGTTTCAGGAGGCCGGTACCGAGCCTGAGCGCGCGGCACGCCTGCCTGCCCAGAACTGGATCAGCTCGCGCAGTTGCGAGAGCTCGACCGGCTTGGCCATGTGCCCATCCATGCCCGCCAACCGTGCACGTTCTTTGTGCTCGCTGAGAATATGCGCCGTCAATGCCACTACCGGCGTACGCAGGCGCTGATTGGCTGTTTCCCAGGCGCGCAGTTGCTGGGTGGCGGAGAAACCGTCGAGTATCGGCATTTCGCAGTCCATCAGCACCAGGTCGTAACGCTGGGCTTTCATCGCCTGCAAGGCTTCCTCGCCGTTGCTCGCGGTATCTGGCTCGAGGTTGAGCTTGCCGAGCATGCCACGAATCACCTTGGTGGAAATGCTGTTGTCTTCGGCCACCAGAATGCGGAAGTCCGTGGGCAGGTCCAGTGGCGGCGGTGTGCCGCCCAGGGCTAGGGTTTGCAACGGCTCGCGGCCGCGCTGGGCCAGCTCCTCGGCCAGGGTGGTCTTGAGCGTATAGCCCGCCACCGGCTTGGCCAGGATGCGCTTGACCCCGGCATTGCGGGCAATGACCTTGCTCGGCGCATTGCTGATACCGGTGAGCATGACCACCAGGATGTCGTGGTTCAGGCTGGGGTCTTCCTTGATCTTGGCGGCCAGTTGCATGCCGGTCATGCCTGGCATGTTCTGGTCGAGCAGCACGGCATCGAAGTAGTCACGCAGGTGCGCCTTGGTACGCAGCAAGGCCAAGGCTTCCTTGCCGGACGGTACTGCGCTGACATTCATGCCCCAGGCGCTGCATTGCTGCACCAGCACCTTGCGGCAGGTATCGTTGTCGTCCACCACCAGCACCCGTGCGTCGCGCAGCGGGCCGTCGAGGTCGGCTGCGGGCTGCTCCAGGCGCGAAGGGTCGAGCGGCAGCGTCAGCCACAGGGTGTTGCCCATGCTTGTACTGGTCTTGATACCGAACTCGCCGTGCATCAGGCCAATCAGTTGCTTGGCGATCACCAGCCCCAGGTGCCCACCGAGCTTGTTGCTGGAGAGGAAGTGATGGCTGTGCAGCTCGGCTTGCAGCAGGGCGTCGCGCTCGGCGGAAGGCATGGGCTCGCCACTGTCCTGCACGGCGACGCGCAGCCGCGGGGTGTCGCCGCGCTGGTCCAGGGCCACCACCAGCAGGATCTCCCCTTGCGCGGTGTTCTTCAGGGCGTTGTCCAGTAGGCTCGACAGCGCCTGGCGCAGGCGGGTGGGGTCGCCGCTGATCACCCGCGGTACCTGGGGCTGGGTGAAGCTGATGAGCTCGATATTCTGCTGCTCGGCCTTGGCCCGGAAGATGTTCAGGCAGTCCTCGATCAGGGCGTTGAGGTCGAACTGTACGTCGTCCAGCTCGATCTGCCGGGATTCGAGCTTGGAAATATCGAGGATCTCGTTGATCAGCGTGAGCAGCTCGTTGCCCGCACTGTGGATGGTTTGCACATAGTCGCGCTGCTTGACCGACAGGGGTGTACCGAGCAGCAGTTCGGTCATGCCCAGCACGCCATTCATCGGTGTACGTATTTCATGACTGATCTTGGCCAGGAACTCGGCCTTGGCGTTGATTTCCGCATCGCTGGCGGCCATGGCGCGGCTGGCCCGGGCGCTTTCGTCGGTGAGCTTGCGCAGACGCTCGCCGACCGCCAGGTTGAGCAGCAAGCCGCTGGCGACCGTCATGCCCAGCAGGATGCCCAGCAGCCATGGCGTGGGGGTGCGGGTCAGCCCCAGCAGCGCGGGCAGCAGCACCAGGCCGCCGAGGTTGAACACCAGCATGGCCAGCGTGAACAGGCGTGCTGGCGAGTAGCCCTTGTACCAGTGGTACGCGCTGACCAGCAGCATGCTGACGCTGCCCAGGGCCAGCAGGGCATAGGTGGTCAGGTTCAGCGGCAGGGTGTCGATGAACAGCAGCATCAGGCCGCTGATGCAGGCGATGAGCATCTCTGCCTGCAGCAGGCGATTCAGCCGCGGCGCGGGGCAGTGGCTGAAAAAGCGCTGGGTGAAGTACAGGCCTGAGAGCCCGGCCAAAACCAGCGTGAGGTAGGCGGCGGGGGTCTGCGCGCTGTGCCAGACCTGCCACCAGGGGCCGCTGAGGTTAAGCAGGATCAGCGCACTCAGCAGCATCAGGGCGTGGTACAGCGCCAGCACCAGGGTGGTGCCGGAGCGTGCATAGAGGACGCGGAACAGGTTGTGCAGTATCAGCATCGCCAGGCCGCCGAACAGCAGGCCGAACAGCAGTGGCTGGCGTTGGTCGATGGCCGCCATGGCCGCGCTTTCAAGGCTGATGGCCGGGCGCAGCTGGTGCTCGGAAACCAGGCGAACGTAGATATCCAGGGGTTGCCCGCTGTTCGGCAGCGGCAGCACATGGTCGCTGCCACGTAGGGTCGGGCTGGCGAGGCCGACTTGGCGCCCATGATGCAGTTGGCGCAGCAGCGTGTTGCCGTCCAGGGCATAGAGGTCCAGTTGCGACAGGTCGGGCGCGAAAATGCGCAACAGGCGTTCCTGGTCCGCCGGCTCGAGGCGGTAGTGCAGCCACAGGGCTTGGTTGGGCAAGGCGGCATCCAGCTCGTCGAGGGGGATCGGGCTGAACTGGTTGCGGTAGCGTTCGGAGCGTACGTCGGAGAGTTGCAGGCTGGCTTGTTCGTCGAGCAGAACCGACCAGCTCCCGCCAGGTTCGGCTGAAGCCGGGGCCAGGCAGAGCAGGGTCAGCAGGCTGACGAACAGGGCTATGGCAATCCGAAGCCGACGCACGACGAGATCCTTTCTTGGCTGAGGTGCCGGATTACAACTATGCGCGGCGCGCGAAGACGAAGGCAAGGCCCTTGGAGGGCCTTGTCGACGAGCCGAAGGCCGTGCGCCAGGGCGGCACGACGTTTCGGTTGTAGCTTAGTGCTTGACTTCACCGCGCTCGCGGGCAATGGCCCGGTAGCCGATGTCTGTACGGTAGAAGCTGCCTTCCCAGCTCACTTCCTTGGCCAGCCGGTAGGCCTGCTGTTGCGCAGCCTCGACGGTATCGCCCAGGGCCGTGGCGCAGAGTACGCGGCCACCTGCGGTGACGACCTGACCGTCCTTGAGCGTGGTACCGGCGTGGAATACCTTGCCTTCCAGCTTGGCGGCAGCCTCCAGGCCGCTGATCGCAGCGCCCTTGGCGTAGTCGCCAGGGTAGCCGCCAGCGGCCAGCACCACGCCCAGGCTCGGCCGTGGGTTCCACTGGGCTTCGATCTTGTCCAGGGCCTTGGCCAATGCCGCTTCCACCAGCAGCACCAGGCTCGATTCCAGGCGCAGCATGACTGGCTGGGTCTCCGGGTCGCCGAAGCGGCAGTTGAACTCGATGACCTTGGGGTTGCCCGCCTTGTCGATCATCAGGCCTGCGTACAGGAAGCCGGTATAGACATTGCCTTCTGCGGCCATGCCGCGCACGGTCGGCCAGATAACCTGGTCCATCACGCGCTGGTGCACCTCGGCGGTGACCACCGGGGCAGGGGAGTAGGCACCCATGCCGCCAGTGTTCGGGCCAGTGTCGGCATCGCCGACGCGCTTGTGGTCCTGGCTGGTGGCCATTGGCAGTACGTTGTGGCCGTCTACCATGACGATGAAGCTGGCTTCTTCGCCATCGAGGAACTCTTCGATCACTACGCGCGAGCCTGCGTCGCCGAAGGCGTTGCCTGCGAGCATGTCACGCACGGCATCTTCGGCTTCCTGCAGGGTCATGGCGACGATCACGCCTTTGCCCGCGGCCAGGCCGTCGGCCTTGATCACGATCGGCGCGCCCTTTTCCTTCAGGTAGGCCAGGGCCGGTTCGATCTCGGTGAAGTTCTGGTAGTCGGCGGTCGGAATCTTGTGGCGGGCCAGGAAGTCCTTGGTGAAGGCCTTGGAACCTTCCAGCTGGGCTGCACCTTTGGTCGGACCAAAGCAGTCCAGGCCACGGCTGCGGAACAGGTCGACGACGCCTGCGACCAGCGGCGCCTCAGGGCCGACGATGGTCATCTGCACGTTCTGCTCGGCGAAATCGGCCAGTTGCTCCAGGGCCAGCACGTCGATGGCGACGTTCTCGCACTTGGCTTCGGTGGCGGTGCCGGCGTTGCCGGGGGCGACGAAGACTTTCTCGACGCGGGGGTCCTGGGCGACTTTCCAGGCCAGGGCGTGTTCACGGCCACCGCTGCCGATGATCAAAACTTTCATTTCAAAACCTCTGTCTAGCGGTGATCCCCGACCCTGTGGGAGCGGGTTTACCCGCGAATGCGGCGGTGAATCCAGCATCGCATTCGCGGGTAAACCCGCTCCCACAGGGGCCGGCGATCAGCCTGTCATCTGATTAATGGCGGAAGTGGCGCATACCGGTGAACACCATCGCAATGCCGGCTTCGTCGGCAGCAGCGATGACTTCGGCATCGCGCATCGAACCGCCTGGCTGGATCACCGCGCTGATACCCACTTTAGCCGCGTTGTCGATGCCGTCACGGAACGGGAAGAACGCGTCCGATGCCATGACCGCACCCTGCACCTGCAAGCCAGCATGCTCGGCCTTGATTGCAGCGATGCGCGCGGAGTTGACGCGGCTCATCTGGCCGGCGCCGACGCCGATGGTCTGGCGGTTCTTGGCGTAGACGATGGCGTTGGACTTGACGAACTTGGCCACTTTCCAGGCGAACACCAGGTCGTGGATCTCCTGCTCGGTCGGCGCGCGCTTGGTCACCACCTTCAGGTCGTCGGCGGCGATCATGCCGATGTCGCGGCTCTGCACCAGCAGGCCACCGTTGACGCGCTTGAAGTCCCAGCCGGCAGCACGCTCGGCAGGCCATTCGCCACACTCCAGCAAGCGCACATTCTGCTTGGCAGCCACCACGTCACGGGCGGCCTGGGAGATTTTCGGGGCGATGATCACTTCGACGAACTGGCGCTCGACGATGGCCTTGGCGGTTTCGCCATCGAGCTCGCGGTTGAAGGCGATGATGCCGCCGAAGGCCGATTCGGTGTCGGTGGCGTAGGCCAGGTCGTAGGCCTTGCGGATGCCCCCCTCGTCTTCAGGCACGACAGCTACGCCGCACGGGTTGGCATGCTTGACGATGACGCAGGCCGGCTTGACGAAGCTCTTCACGCACTCCAGCGCAGCGTCGGTGTCGGCCACGTTGTTGAACGACAGTTCCTTGCCTTGCAACTGGATGGCAGTGGAGATGCTCGCTTCACCCTTCTTCGCTTCCACATAGAACGCCGCGCTCTGGTGCGGGTTCTCGCCATAGCGCATTTCCTGGGCCTTGACGAACTGGCTGTTGAAGGTGCGCGGGAATTCGCTGCGGCCCTCGGTGGACAGGGTGTCCTGGGCCTGGTCGATGCTGCCCATGTAGTTGGCGATCATGCCGTCGTAGGCGGCCGTGTGTTCGAAGGCCTTGAGCATCAGGTCGAAGCGCTGGGCATAGGTCAGGCCGCCAGCCTTGAGGCCTTCGACGATACCCGCGTAGTCGCTGGCGTTGACCACGATGGCGACGTCCTTGTGGTTCTTGGCTGCCGAGCGAACCATGGTCGGGCCGCCGATATCGATGTTCTCGATGGCGGTCGGAAGGTCACAGCCTGGCTTGGAAATGGTGGCCTCGAACGGGTACAGGTTGACCGCTACCAGGTCGATCGGCTTGATGCCGTGCTCGTTCATGATGGCGTCATCGGTGCCGCGACGACCGAGGATACCGCCGTGGATCTTCGGGTGCAGGGTCTTGACCCGGCCGTCCATCATTTCGGCGAAGCCGGTGTAGTCGGCCACTTCCACCGCGTTCACGCCGTTGTCCTTGAGCAGCTTGTAGGTGCCGCCGGTGGACAGGATCTCGACACCGAGCTGTTGCAGCTCACGGGCGAATTCGAGGATACCGGTCTTGTCGGAGACGCTGATCAGGGCGCGGCGGATCGGCAGGCGGGTAGTCTGGTCGGTCATTTCGGATTCCATAACGCGGTGGAGTCAGCAAAAAAGGCGCCTCTTTGACGAGCCGCCTTTTCTGATTGGGATTCTGGCTTTACAACAGGTCGTACTGCTTGAGCTTCTTGCGCAGGGTGCCGCGGTTGAGCCCGAGCATCTCGCTGGCCTTGGTCTGGTTGCCCTTGACGTAGTTCATCACGCTTTCGAGCAGTGGCGCCTCGACCTCCGAGAGCACCAGGTTGTACACGTCCGTGACGGTCGCGCCTTCGAGGTGGGCGAAGTAGTTGTGCAGCGCTTTCTCGACGCTGTCGCGAAGGGTCTGGCCCTCTTCGCTCGGCGTGTTGAGGTGCTGTTTGAGGTTGGCGTTGTCGCTCACGGGCGTTGTTCCACTCACTAATGTCTCGGTCATCATCGTCATGCGGCCACCCCTTGTCCGTCCTCTGTCTCAAGGCTCTCTGTACGTTCGGCGAAATACGCTCGAACGTTGGCGCACTGCGCTTGGGTATCTTCCAAGGCATTGAACCGGGCGCGAAACTCCCTGCCGCCCGGGCGTGTAGCCAGGTACCAACCTACGTGCTTGCGGGCGATACGTACGCCCATCACGTCGCCATAGAAGGCATGCAGCGCGGCCAGGTGCTCCAGCAAAATACGTTCAACTTCCGCAAGCCCAGGGGCTGGCAGGTGTTCACCGGTACGCAGGTAATGCTCGACCTCGCGGAAGATCCACGGTCGCCCTTGGGCGGCGCGGCCTATCAGCAGGCCGTCGGCGCCGGTGGCGTCGAGCACCGCGCGGGCTTTTTCCGGCGAGGTGATGTCGCCGTTGGCGAACACCGGGATCGACACCGCCTGCTTGATCGCGGCGATGGTGTCGTACTCGGCTTCACCGGTGTACAGGTCGGCGCGTGTGCGGCCATGTACCGCAAGCGCCCGGATTCCTGCCTGTTCGGCGATCTTCGCCACCTCCAGGCCATTCTTGCTCGTCCGGTCCCAGCCGGTACGGATCTTCAGGGTCACCGGGACCTCCACTGCGCCGACCACGGCGTGGAGGATCTCGCTGACCAAGGCTTCATCTCTCAATAAAGCAGAGCCTGCGGCCTTGTTGCAGACTTTTTTTGCCGGGCAGCCCATGTTGATGTCGATGATCTGCGCGCCGGCCTCGACGTTGGCCCTGGCCGCGGCTGCCATCATCTGCGCATCACCCCCGGCGATCTGCACCGAGCGTGGCTCGGGATCACCTTCGTGGATGCGGCGCAGGCTCGACTTGCGGCTGTTCCACAGGCTCATGTCGCTGGTCACCATTTCCGACACCACCATGCCCGCCCCCAGGGCGTTGCAAAGCGTGCGGAAAGGTTGGTCCGTGACCCCGGCCATGGGCGCGAGGATCAGGTTGTTCCGCAGTATGTATGGGCCGATGCGTACCGCCGACATAGGTGTTCCCTGTTGTGGGGCCGGATCATGGGAGTTCGAAAAAGGGTTGGCATCATACCCGCTCTCGGTGACCGGATAAAGATGGAGCTGGATAAAATCTGAACAGTTACGGCGTTATGACATTTAGGTTGGTGATGTCATTACAACCACTGCATAGCCCGGAAAATCGAGTCCTACACCGGTCGTATCGCGCTGCCGGAGTTACTCCGGGGAGCGGAAGCTCAGGCTGTAGTTCACCGCCTTCGGCCCTGGGTCGAGGATGTCCAGGGCGATGTGAATCGGTGTCTGGCTGGGCATTTCTCCGCGCCCGGCCAGTTCCCCGGAAAGGTACTCGCTGGGCTTGAAGCGTCGGCTGGCGATCAGCTGGCCGTTAAGGTCGGCGAAACGCAGCTCCAGCAGTGGGAAGGGCTGCGAGAACGGCGCGCGGTTGTAGAGAATGGCGTCGACGATCAGCGCACCCTTGAAGTCCGGGTGGCTGCGCACCACCAGGTTGCTGCTCTTGATCCGTGCGATGTCGACCCGTGTAGGCACCTGGCAGCCGACCAGCGGGCACACTTGCTGGAACAGCGGGCGGTAGTTGTCGTGGCGGGCCATTTCGTCGAAGTGGTACCAGATGTACTGGAAGGCCAGAAGCGCGGTGGCCAACAACGTCAATACGCCCCACAGCAGGCGCATGCCCCAGTTCGCCGCAGGTTTTTCCCAGCCCAGTTGCAGCGGGTCGTCTACCACGTCGACCAGCGGCTCCTTGCGTGCACGCGTGGGCTTGGTGGCCAGTACCGGTTCCAGGCGCTCGCCTGGGGCTGGTTCGTGCTCGTCATCGTCATCGCGGGTCGAGACGCGCACGGCGGCGGGCTCGTCATCGATTGCCGAAAAGCCTTTCGGTACGAGCGGCTCATCGTCGACTTCGGCGGAGGATTTGGCGAGCGCTTGCGCTGGAGGCTCGACAGCCGCCTTGCGCACCGGCGGTTCTTCGTCGTCCAGGTCCAGGGCTCGGCCCAGGGTGGGTTCGGTGCGTGATTCGGCGGCTGGCTGAAGGTCGAGGGCTTCCTGCTCGACTGGCGCCTGCGCCAGCGGCGGGTGAGTTTCGGGTTCGAGCTGATGATCGCCGTCGTTGGCCGTGCCGAAAGGCTTATCGTCATGCTCCTCGCTGTGGTGCTCGTCGCGGCGGGCCTGCAAGGTGTCAGCATCGCCCTTGGCCTGACGCTCGGGTTGCGCCCCGCGACGCTCCAGGAGCGCCAGCTCCTGGTCGAGGTCCAGCTCATCCAGCGCCTGGGTGGTGCTGGCCCAGTCGTCCTGGCTTGGCGGCAAGGGGGCAACCTCAGGGGCCTTCACCGGTACTACTGGCGGCGCCACCACTGCTGGGGGCTCGACGGCAGAAGGTGGCGCTGTCACGGGCACCAGGGGTTGTGTCGCGGCGTTGGCCGCCTGGCTCTGCTCCAGCAATTGGCGCGCCGCATTGAACACCTGCAGGCATTGGCCGCAGCGCACCACGCCGCGCGCCACACTCAGTTGGTGGTGAGTGACGCGAAAGCTGGTCTGGCAATGCGGGCACTGGGTGACGAAACTGTCGGTCATGCGGCGTTCCGAAGGGCTTGGCAGAAGTTGAGTCTAGGTCTACTCAGCGGCGGCGACCACTGATCCGTACCCAGCCATCGCGTACGACGATCGGGTCCAGGTCGAAGTCCGCAGCATAGGCTGCGGCCACTTCCTCGCCCTGCTCGGCGAGGATGCCCGACAGTGCCAGCAGGCCACCAGGACGCACCAGGCCGGACAGCTGCGGGGCCAGCGACACCAGCGGGCCGGCCAGGATGTTGGCGACCAGCACGTCGGCCTGCATGGCCGGCATCTGCTCGGGCAGGTACAGGGCGAACGTCTCGTCGGCGATACCATTGCGCTGGGCGTTGTCGCGGGAGGCTTCCAGGGCCTGCACGTCGATGTCGGTGCCGACCGCCTCGCGGGCGCCCAGCAGCAAAGCGGCGATGGCCAGGATGCCCGAGCCGCAGCCGAAGTCCAGTACCTGGGTGCCTTGCAGTGCCTGGCCGTCGAGCCATTCCAGGCACAGGGCGGTGGTGGGGTGGGTGCCGGTGCCGAATGCCAGGCCTGGGTCGAGCAGCAGGTTCACTGCATCTTTCTCAGGCGCCTCGTGCCAGCTCGGCACGATCCACAGGCGGCGGCCGAAACGCATGGGCTGGAAGTTGTCCATCCAGCTGCGCTCCCAGTCCTGGTCCTCGATCACTTCGGCCTGGTGCTCGGGTAGCTCGCTGCCGGTCAGCAGGCGCAGGTGGGCGAAGACCTGCTCGGGGTCGGTATCGGCCTCGAACAGCGCCAACAGGTGGGTGTGCGACCACAGCGGGGTGGTGTTCAGGTCCGGCTCGAAGATCGGCTGGTCTTCTGCATCCATGAAGGTCACCGAGACGGCGCCTACTTCCAGCAGGGCATCTTCGTAGGTTTCGGCTTGTTCCGGGCTGATGGCCAGGCGTACTTGCAGCCAGGGCATGGCGGGCACCTTTGAGAAATCGACAGGGGCAGCCACAGGCTGCGCAAAGGGCGCAGTTTACGTCAGGCGGGCGGCAATGTGGAGCGGCCCCGGCGCCAGGCCTGCCTGGCCAGCAGCATTTACCGCAAGCGCGCCGCTCGGTCCGGCCATCCTGCATGCCCTTTTCAGGAGGAGCCCGCTATGAATCAACAGACCGAACCCACGCCGCCCAGGGAAACAGACACCCAGTTGCTCGAGCGCTTGACCCAATGGGGAGAAGCGCTCGGCAAGCGGCTCGCAACCCAGCCGCGCTGGTTCGAACAGTTGGAGGAGCACCTGTTAATCGAACTGAATAGCCAATTGCCCGGCGAGGCCTTTGTAGACGGCTTTGCCGATGCACTGCTCGACATCGTGCTGCAGTGCCGTATCCAGGGGGCGTTGGGGCCCTACGAGCCGCCTACCGATGAGTTGGCAATGTGGTACACGTCGACCGCCGATACGGTGCTCGCGCAACGTCGGACCGTTCTGGTTCAAGTGGTGGAGGCGATGAGCGGCAGGCTGGCCTGCGTCTACACCGACGCCTTGCAACCCCATTGGTCGAAGGATCCGGAGGGGGTAGCGGATGTCGCCGGCTATCGCCGTCGGCTACAGACGCGTCTCGACAGTCACAAGGCCGAGTGCGAAGCACTGTTCGGCAGTGCAGAACTGGCGGGGCAGACCCCACAAGGGCTGCGTGCGCGCATGGAGGACCTCGAGCACTCCTGGCGCACACAGGTGCTGCTGCGAGCACTGGCCAGCGACTCGGAGCTCGAACGCCTCGATCGGCTGGCCAAGCCGCTCGAACCTGATTGGATGAAGGGCCTGTCGCAGGCGCAATGGGACGCACTGAAGGCCACCCAGGCGCGTCTGGAGGATGCTGTTCATGTGCACAACCTACTGATGGATGGCGTCGCTACGCTCAGGGAGCATGCCGGCAAGCGTGCGCAGCAATACCTGTGGCAACAGACCGGCCATCGCATGCACCCCGAGCAGATCTTGATCCACCGGCGCTTTCCCGAAGGTTATGCAACGCATAGCGATACCGTAAGCCTTGCAGCGCTGGTAGCGGCCGGGCCGGTCAACGTGGCCGGTTTCTACGAGATCCATCGGGAGGACGCCCCGCAACGTTATGCCCATGCACTGTCACCCGCCCTTGTCGAAGAATTGCTCGCAGCGATCGATGCACCATCGGACTACCTCCAGGCGCTGACTACCCGCTATGGCAGCGACGAGCTCGAGGAGGCGATGAAAGAGGAGTACGAGGCCCGGTTGCAGCACAGCCTGCTGATTGGCAGGTACGCCGGGCATGTCGGGGACGCCTTGGCCGATCAGGTCAAGGCTGCCGCAGGTGGCGAGGCCGGAGCCTTGCACGTGCGAACCCTGGGGCTGCAACCCGGTAGCCACTGGTGTGACTTGCTGTTGTTCTACCGTGAAAGCCCAAGCAAGGAGATCGATAGGCTCGTGCTCTATGCCCCTGACAAGCCGGACGGGCAGGAATGGGTCGAACTCAACAGCCTGCGTGCCGTCACCGAGGAAATAGTAGGCTGGCTCGAGAATGAAGCAGGCCGCCAGTACCTGTCGCAGCTTACGCCCCATGCGTTGCTGGAGTACGCCACAGGGCAGTACGCCAAGCTGGCGCTGAAAGTCGGTAGTTGGGATCGAAGCCTGGAACTGCGCGGGCTGCCGGCAGGTTATGGCGATTGCTCCAGGGACCTTGTGCACGCGCGTCAGAACCGTCACCTGGGCGATGTCCAGCGACGAGACTCACCCGACTGGTACCGTAACCTGACGACAGCCGGGCGCAGGCTTCAAAACACCGAACGGCAGAAGGCCAGCCTCTTCGAGAAAGCCTTCGAGCGCCAACTGGATGACTATGAGCCTTACCTGGCGTTCGTTCGACGCACGGTAGCCGAGCGCATCAGGCCTTACCTGCGCAGTGTCGGGGTTACCGAGGAGGTAGACCCGGAAACGGTGCTGATCGACTACCACGAGGACAGTGCGGGGTTGGTCAAAGGCACCATGACATTGCTCGACATGGCGCTCCATGGATACAGCGACACCTCAGGTATCGATGACCCCAGGCGTGGCGTGCGCTCGTCGGCTGGGCAAAACCTGGAAGCAGTCCGTAGCGCCCCTTTGGCAATCTACGCGCGCTCGGCGTACCTGGGGCAGCAATATGTCGAGACGATGGCGGCGAGGTACCTGGACGAGAGCGCCGATACCTACAGCGCTCGCAGACGCGCCTTCAACAGAATGCTGGTGGCGATGCTCGATCGCGACCTGCGCCAGGGGCTGGGGCAACAACATCTGGACCTGGAGGATCATTCGACGCTGACCCGCCTGGTCACCGAGGCATCGCAGTGGACGGCCACGCCTGCCAGGCCGGAGGGTTCCGAAAGCGTCGCGCGGACTGACGGCATCTTTCGCCTGACCCTGGATGCCAAGCCCATTCTCGGCGTGTATGTGTTCAGGGTGTTCAAGGATGGCCGAGCTAAGGATTGGTTGTACACCCCCGACTCCCCTGACCAACGGTTGCTACGCCCCTACGCTGACCTGCGTGGCGATACAGCGGTTGTGTTGCACGACTATCTGGTGGGGCGCGCCACGCAGGCCACGCGGGTGTCAGCGAGCGCTTTGCTGGTCAGGCTCGCGGCGCAGCAGGCGCATCCCGATTCACTGCGAGAAGGGCAGCGCGTGAGGAGACTGGTGGATGAATTCAATACCTACGTGCAGCACGGCTTGGATGAAGTCAGCCAGGTCAGTACGACGCGCAGGCAACTGATCGAGGCGCATGTGCTGAAGGGCTTGTTCCTCTGCGCGTTGCCGCTGGCGCTGGTCTGTGCACCCTTTGCGTTGCTGATGGATGCGGCGTTCCTCGCCGCAGGTATGCATGCCGCGATCGTCGCCCATGCCAAGGGCGATACGAACAAGGCCCTGATGGGCTGGTTGCAGGCGTCGTGGGCGGTGCTTGGCGTGGTGCTGGTGGGGCGCTCGGCCGTGGCAGGGCTGCGCAGTGTAGCGGGGGGCAGGGAGGTCGCGGGGGGCAAGGCGGTCAGGCTGGAGGCCCTAGGGATGAACAGGCGCTGGGCACTGGAGCACCCACCGGCAGGGCTGGTGGGTGATGGCACGGAAGGCGTTTGGAAGGGGACGCAGGTCGCTGCCGATGGCAGGCACTACGTGCGCTACCGTGGGCGTTACTACCGCCTGGAGCATCGCAGCGGCGAGGATTTCCTGCGTGTGGTCAATTCCCAGCGTCCCGATGCCATGTACAAGCTGCCCGTACAGGTGACTTCCGATGGCGGTTTGCGTCCGGTCTTGCCGGGGTTGCGCGGGGGCAACCGAATGGAAGATGCAGGCTATGCAGGTTCGCTCGAGCACGTGGTTCCCGGCCTGGACCGGCCAGAGCTTACGCGCGGCGCACTCCAGGGTGAGTATGTGTGCGCGCAATTTCTGGAAGGCGCCCAAGCGAACTACCTCTATACGCTCAATCTTCAATCCTGCGTTGGCGTAGCGCTTTATAACCCGGTAAGCCGCATGGGCGCGGTGCTGCACATCGACCACAAGGTCGCCAACTACATCAGGCCTCTTATCAACGGGGCCGTGGAGCGCTTGCGAGCGAGCGGCCCTGAGGGCGAGATCACGGCGGTAATGGTGGGGGGCGATTGGCTGTTGAGCAGCAACATAGGCAAACCGGTAAGGGCGTTGCTGAGTCGCAACGGCCTTGTGCCCACTTGGCGGCACTGGTCCTATTCTTCCTTCCTGGGCGCCAATACCTACGGCATGACACTGGACTTGCAGACCGGTATCACGCGGGCCTACCTGACGCCAGCAGGGTTCGCCGAGCGGCTCTACAACGGTCTCCATGGCAGGCTGCAGCGCCTGTACGGCAACGAGGTCGGCCCTGGGGCCGAGCTGGATGGAATATCGCGCAGGATGCTGCGGTTCATGAACCGAGTGGCCCCTGGCGAAGTCCGCAGGGTGCTGCCTCGTGCGCCAGCCGACAGCGGTGACCCCAAGGCGTTCGCCCTGGTGGACTTCACCCGGTCATCGAACTGAAAAAAGAAAAACCCCGGCACCAGGCCGTAATGCTGTTCACTTAAGCGGAGCG